>CAYOEQ010000017.1:0-28259 GCA_964402775.1 uncultured Enterobacteriaceae bacterium | reverse complement strand
CGCCCTGGACATGCTGAACGTCGACGGCTCCGGGTTTGACATGATGGACCGCAAATTGCTGCTTGCCATCATAGAGAAATTCGACGGCGGGCCGGTAGGAATCGACAGCATTGCCGCGGCCGTGGGCGAAGTCAAGGACACGATAGAAGACGTTATCGAACCCTACCTGATACAACAGGGCTTTATGATGCGCACCGCACGGGGCCGCATGGCAACCAGGCATGCCTGGTTGCACTTCGGCCTGCCCGTGCCGAAAAGCCTGGTGGTGGAAAGCGATTTATTTGAACAAAACGGCGCGGAGGGATAACTTTTCCCATGACTCCTGACATGTCCTTTTTTCACCTGATCACCAATGCCAGCATCCCGGTGCAGGCGGTCATGCTCATGCTTGTTATCGCTTCCGTCATGTCCTGGACGATGATTTTCAAAAAACGCGTCTGGCTGAACCGGGCAAAGCACGCAGCGGATGCATTCGAGGAACAGTTCTGGTCGCTGGAGGAGTTGACGCCCCTGTATCAGCAGATCAACGAAAGGCGCGCCGAAGCAACCGGCATGGAACTGTTGTTCGAGGCCGGTTTCAGGGAATTTGTGCGCCTGCAGAATAACAGGGGCGCGATACCGGATGTCGTCATGGAGGGGGCGCAGCGCGCCATGCGGGTCGCGCTCAACAAGGAGGTTGAAGAACTGGAGGTTCACCTGTCGTTCCTCGCTTCGGTAGGTTCCACCAGCCCATACGTGGGACTGTTCGGTACGGTCTGGGGCATCATGAACAGCTTCCGCGCGCTGGGAAACGTGCAGCAGGCGTCGATTTCCATGGTGGCGCCGGGCATTGCGGAGGCCCTGATCGCCACCGCGATGGGCCTGTTTGCCGCAATCCCCGCGGTGATAGCCTATAACCGGTTTTCCAACGACGTGGAGCGGCTGGTAAACCGGTATGACACATTCATAGAAGAATTCTCCGCCATACTCCACCACCAGGCCCATAGCTGAAGAGAGTATCATGCGGCACCGAATCCGGAAACGTCCCATGTCCGAGATAAACGTCGTTCCCTATATCGACGTGATGCTGGTGTTGCTGATCATATTCATGATCACCGCGCCGCTGCTCAGCCAGGGAGTGAAGATCGACCTGCCCCAGGTGCCTTCGGAACCCTTGCCTGCCAGCGACAGCGATCCCGTGATCGTCAGCGTGGATGTGGCCGGGAACTTTTTCATCAATTACGGCGAGGACCAGGACCAGCCGGTTTCCCCCGAGGTGCTGGTCAACAGGGTAAGCGCATTGGTGAAATACCGTCCCAAACTCCCGGTGCTGGTAAAAGGGGATACTGACGTTAATTACGGGCGGGTAGTGCAGGCCATGGCCCTGCTGCAGGGCGCCGGCGTGAAGGGCATCGGCCTGATCACCGAAGCGCCTGAGCAATGATGCGTCATGGGGTTCCTGACGCTACGTTCGTTCCTGTATTCCCTGGCGCTGCATGCCGTGGTGATCACGGGGCTGGTCGTTAATTTTGACGCCGAGCGCACGCCGGTCTTCAAGCCGAAACCCGTGGAGAACATCGTCGAGGCGGTGACGGTCGATGACCAGGCCGTGGAACAGGAACTGCAACGGCTCAGGGAACTGGAGCAGGAAAAGCAGCGGGCCATGGAGGAAAAGCTGAAAGACCTGGAGGAACAGGCCAGCGCGGTGGAGAAGAGGCGTAAAGAGGAGGAAAGGAAGAAACAGGCTGCAGAGCAGAAACGCAAGGAGGAAGAGAAGCGCAAGAGTGAGGCCGAGAAGAAGCGCAAGGAGGAAGAACGCAGGATAGCCGCGGAACGCGATCGTATTAAACAGGAAAAGCTCGAGGCAGAAGCGGAATTGAAACGTATTGAGGATGAGAACCGCAAGGCCGAAGCCGAGCAAAGACGGCTGGAAGACGAGAAGCGCAAGGCGGAGGCGGAACGGCAACGAATAGCAGAGGAAAAGAGGAAGAGGGAGGAGGAAGACGCGCGGCGCAAACAACTCGCGCTGGAACAGCAGGCGCAGGATAAAATAACCCTGCAGAATATCGTTGCGGAAATTTATCGGATGGTTGCAGGCAACTTTAACAAAACCGGCTTGCCTAAAGGACTGGAATGCGTATTATCAGTACAAACCGTGCCCGGCGGCGAAGTGATCAGCGTGACCATAAATAAACCAAGCGGCAATGAAGTATTCGACAGGAGGGCCGTGACTGCGGTCCAGAAGGCCTCGCCGTTGCCGTTGCCTTCGGACCCGGCGGTTTTTGAGCGCCTGAGGCTCAGAAAATTCAACTTCATATTCAAACCCGAGGACTGATGGCGTGAGATACATCGTCTGCCTTTTGATACTGTTATTGTCGGCCATGCCCCGGGTCCAGGCCCAGAATGAACTGGAAATTGTCATCGACACCGGCGTTGAGAACATACTGCCCATCGCCGTGATACCGTTCGGCTGGAACGGCGCGGCCGGCGAGCAACCGATCGATCTGCACAGGACAATTGCCAACAACCTGTCAAGAAGCGGGCGTTTCGCAACCATGGGTGAGAACGAGATGCCGCAGCGCCCGGTGGAGTTCGCGCATGTCAATTTCAGTGACTGGCAACTGGTGCGCATGGAAAACATCGTCATCGGCAACCTGAAACATACGGAAGTCGGGGACTATGAAATTGAGTTCAGGTTGCTGGACGTGTACAAGGCAAACCAGTTGACCGGGTTCCGGATCAAGGCCAAGCGCAGGCAGTTGCGACGGATCGCGCACCGCATCAGCGATATCATCTTTGAAAAACTCACCGGCGTGCGCGGCGCGTTCGACACCCGGATCGCTTACGTTACGGTCAAACAGGATGAGGCCGGTCAGGACCGGCACAGTTTGCAGATCGCCGACGCCGACGGGTTTAACCCGCAGGTGCTGCTCGAATCGGACCAGGCGCTGATGTCGCCGGCCTGGTCGCCGGACGGAAAGCGCCTCGCCTATGTTTCCTTTGAAGGAGACAGTTCCTCGGTATTCGTACAGGATATTCGGACAGGCCGGAGGGAAGAGGTGGCTGCCCACGAGGGGATAAACAGCGCGCCGGCGTTTTCCCCCGATGGCGGACGTTTGGCCATGACCCTGTCAAAAGACGGCAATCCGGAAATCTACGTGCTGCACCTGGCCAGCAACTCGCTGCAGCGAATCACCCGGCACCGCGCCATAGACACGGAACCGAACTGGTCGCCGGACGGCAGCAGACTCGTATTTACTTCCGACCGCGGCGGGACGCCGCAGATCTACGAGGTCGGCCTGCAGGGCGGCGCCCCCCGGCGCCTCACCTTTGACGGATCTTATTTTGCGCGGCCGCGCCATTCCCCCGACGGCGCCGGCATAACCATGGTGTACGGCAGTAACGGCGCGTACCGGATCGCCTATCTCGACACGGGGAGCGGCAGCCTGAGTGTGCTGACGAATAACCGGCTGGATGAATCCCCCAGTTTCTCCCCTAACGGCAGCATGATCATCTACGCCACCAACGGCCGCTACGGTTCCGAACTGGCCGCGGTCTCCGCAGACGGCAAAGTGCGTCAGCGGCTGGCCTTGCAGGACGGCGAGGTGCGGGAACCGGCATGGGGACCATTCCTGGCGGACTGAACTATGAATCAACATGAAACGTAATGAGTGCTATCCTTAGTCTTATAACCGGAGAACGATAATGATTAAAAAATTTCTGTTGTTATTTTTTCTGGGCCTGTTTGCCACGGCCTGTACCACGACGCCTGAACAGGGCGAGGGCCCCGATGTTGTAGACAAGACCGGCAGCGCAGAAATGGCGGATGACGGCGCCGGCGATGCGGAAGCGGGTAGCGAAGCGCAGGCATTCGGCGCGGAAGGGGACCAGGCTACCGCCCTGCAGGAACTGGAGAACCCGGAAAGCCTGCTCTCGGTACGCATTATCTATTTTGACTACGACAGCAGTACCGTATTGTCGCAATTCGAAGAGATCATCCAGGCCCATGCCGGTTTTCTCCAGGCCAACCCGGGCGTGGTCACCACCCTGGAGGGGCATGCCGATGAGCGCGGGTCCCGCGAATACAATCTTGCCCTGGGCGAGCGGCGCGCACAGGCGGTCAAACAACAACTGGTTGTGCTGGGCGCCTCGCCGGAGCAGGTCAGGACCGTGAGTTACGGTGAGGAGCGGCCTGCGGACCCCGGTCATGACGAACAGGCCTGGAGTCTGAACAGGCGCGTGGAGTTCGTCTACTGAGCCGATAACCGATGCGGGCTGACGGTCACAAATCCGGACTGGCGTTTACCCTGCTGCTCGCCGTACAGGCAGGGATTGCCGTAGTGAGCGCCCAGGAGGCTGCCGAGACGGAGGTCACAATTGCCGAACGCCTGGAACGCATCGAAAACGCGTTTTCCAACCAGGGCCTGCTGGAGATGGTGCAGCAGGTTCAATCCCTGGAGGTCGAGATCAGCCGCCTGCGCGGGCAAATGGAAGAACAAACCCATGAACTGGAGCAACTGAGGAAGCGGCAGCGGGACCTGTACATTGACATTGACAGGCGCATACAGCGCCTGGAAAACCCGGTAACCGCTGCAACGGGAGCTTTGGCCGGCGAAGGTGAGCCGCCGCTGCAAACCCTGTCGCCGTTCCAGGGAACGGAAGTGACAGGCGGGCAGCAGGCCGAAACGCCGTTGACCCTGGAACTGGTCGAACAGGAACCGGCGACTGGCGCCGCCGTGGCAGAGGATGGGGACGGATTTGGTTCCGTCTCCGATACGGAGCCTGTTACCGTTCCGGAGGCTGCCGGGGAGGCGCTGACTGCGGTGCAGGAAACGGCACTGTCTGAAACGCCCGGGGAAAGCGTTGCCGACACGCCGGCGCAGGAACAGGCAACGCCGGAAGCGGTTGAAGGCGTTATCGCCGCAGCGCCGGATGCTGTGGACCCGGAGCTCATCGAGGCCGCTTACAGGCACGCCTTCGAGCTGTTGAAGCAGTCCCTGTACGATCCTGCGATCAAGGCGTTCCGGGAATTCCTGGTACGTTATCCGGGCAGTGGCCACGCCGATAACGCCCAGTTCTGGCTGGCCGAGGCGTACTACGTGAACAGCCGGTTCGGCCAGGCGCTGGTTGAATACAGTACACTGGTTCAGCGTTATCCCGATAGCCCTAAACGGGCCCAGGCAATGTTGAAGGCCGCGTTCTGCCAGCATGAAATGGGCCAGGTTGACGCGGCCAGCCTGCAACTGGACGAAATAATTCAGCAATACCAGGGGACGACGGCCGCCGGCCTGGCGCAGGACCGGCTCACAAGGATCGCAACGGAAACGGTTTCCGCTGAGAGTGTTCCATCCAACTGAGCGCCGGTTCAGGATTTCCCAAGGTAATCCTCCACTTCCGCCAGCCGTGCGGGCGTGCCTACATCGAACCAGCGGCCGCGATAGAGTTCTCCCGTGACCTGCCGGCTTTCCATGGCCCGGCGCAATACCGGCGCCAGGGCAAATACCGGGTCCGTTACGGAGCGAAACAGACCTGGATGATAGACCCCGATACCGCTGAAGGTGTATTTGGGTTCCCCGGTGTCTGTAACCTTGCTTTCCTGAAGGGCAAAATCGCCCTGGGGATGATGCGCCGGATTGGGGACCAGGACCAGGCGGGCCTGGCCTGAGAGCGCCGGTTTCAAGGTTTCATGAGGGAAATCCGTCCAGGTATCACCGTTGACGACCAGGAACGGGTCATCTCCCAGCAAGGGTAATGCCCGTTTGATGCCGCCTCCCGTACCCAGGGGATGATCACCCTCGGCAGAGTAACGGATATTCACTCCGTATGCGGCGCCGTCGGCGAACCATGCCTCTATCCGCTCACCGGAACGGGCATGATTGATCACCAGCTCGGTAAACCCGGCGCGCGCCAGGGCTTCCACGTGATATTGCAATAACGGTTTGCCGCTCACCGGCAGCATCGGCTTGGGCAGGTCAACGGTCAGGGGACGCATTCTCTCGCCCCGGCCCGCTGCCAGAATCATCGCTCTCATCATTCGTTTTCTTCGAGGGATTAAGCGGGACATTCTATCCTTTGCCGGATACCGATGGAAGGCAGGCCGGAGGATGACGTGATAAACTGCGTGCATTTCAATTTTAATGATGTGTGACCCGGCGCGAGCCGGGCTTTTAGGACACGGGAATATGTTGATAGCGACGATGGCGGTGCTGGGCGGTCTGGCCCTGCTGGTGCTGGGGGCGGACCGGTTTGTTTCCGGCGCCGCGGGAACCGCGCGTGCGCTGGGAGTATCGCCCTTGATCATCGGCTTGATCGTGGTGGGCATCGCCACGTCCATGCCCGAGGTGTTTGTAGGCGGTGTGGCGGCGTGGGACGGAAAAACCCGCATCGCGATTGGAAACGCCCTGGGCTCCAATATCGCCAATATCGGCCTGGTGCTGGGAGCGACCGCGCTGCTCACTCCTATTGTGGTTCAGTCGCGGACTCTGAGACGGGAGTTTTTTCTCATGCTGGCGGCAATGCTGATAGCGTTTGTGCTGATGTTCGACCAGCGCCTGTCGCGTATAGATGGCCTGCTGTTGCTGGGCTCGCTGGCGCTGATGCTGGCATGGATAGTCAATCATGCAAGACGTGAAGCGTCAGCCGGGCGCGCCCAAGGGGAACAGGAAGGAACTCCCGGCCTGGGGAAATCCATTATCTTCATGCTTGTGGGATTGACGGTTTTACTGGGGGGCGCTGAACTGCTGGTGCGGGGAGCGGTCTATATTGCCAGGGAGTTCGGCGTCAGCGACCTGGTAATCGGTCTGACTATCATTGCAGTCGGAACCAGCCTGCCGGAACTTGCCGCTTCCCTTATGAGCGTTGCCAGGAAAGAAATGGATATCGCCATCGGCAACGTGATCGGTTCCAATATGTTTAATATGCTGATGGTATTGGGCATACCGTGTATTATTTATCCTGATACCTTCGGCAGAGAAGTCCTGTTGCGGGATTTTTCCGTTATGTGGGGGTTGACCCTGTTGATGGCGTGGATGGTGTTTTGTTCGGGTAAAAACAGGTACAGCCGTGTGGAAGGCGCCATACTGTTGCTATGCTTTGCCGGTTACCAGTACTGGCTGTTCCGGGGCTGAGCGTATCTGGGGAAAAACAAGAGTACTGGTGTCATTATGATGTTGAGCGGTTTTGAAAAATGGCTTATGCAGGGCTGCCTGTAGTGTCCGGCCCCGGCAAACAACCTGATCCTCAACAGTTGATGCGGGCTGCACGCGCGGTTATAGACACGGAAAGACAGGCAGTAAGCGCCCTCAAGCAGCGTATTGACGGCCATTTTGTCGGCGCCTGCCAACTGATCCTGGCATGCGAGGGAAGGGTTGTGGTCCTGGGCATGGGCAAGTCAGGTCACATCGGCCACAAGATTGCAGCTACCCTGGCCAGTACCGGCACCCCGTCTTTTTTCGTCCACCCCGCCGAAGCCGGCCATGGCGACCTGGGTATGATCACCCGCGGCGACGTGGTCATCGCCTTGTCCAATTCCGGAGAAACCGCAGAGATCATCACCCTGCTGCCGGTGATTAAACGCCTGGATATCCCGCTCATTGCGCTGACGGGCAATCCGGCGTCCACCCTGGGGGTGGCCGCTGCAGCCTGCCTGGACGTAAGCGTCGCCAGGGAAGCGTGCCCGCTTAACCTGGCTCCCACGGCCAGCACCACGGCCTGCCTGGTTCTCGGAGATGCCCTGGCGATTGCACTGCTCGAAGCCCGGGGCTTTAATGCCGATGATTTTGCCCGTTCTCATCCCGGCGGCTCGCTGGGAAGGCGCCTGTCATCCGTAAGGGATGTCATGCATACCGGGGACGATATCCCCAGGGTGAATGAGAAGACCATATTGAGCCGCACATTGCTGGAAATGAGCGCAAAAGGGTTGGGCATGACCGCGGTGCTGGATGAGCAGGGTGAAGTTTCGGGTATATTTACCGACGGTGACCTGCGCAGGATGCTGGATGCCGGCTTCGATGTGCATACCACTACCACTGCCGAAGTGATGACAGGAAACCCGAGGACTATCGCTGAAACCTGTCTGGCTGCCGAGGCGTTGCGGATGATGGAAGAACACCGGATCAATGCCTTGCTGGTGCTGGACGAGGATCAACAACTGGCAGGCGTTCTGAATATGCACGACCTGCTGCGCGCGCAAGTGCTCTAGCCATGGTCCAGAGGTTACTGAGCCTTGCATTGCTGATCGGTGCGGCCGCCGGCAGCGCCTGGTTGTTGAACTGGTTATCCGCAGAGCCCGGCCGCGGGCCGGCAACCGATGCGCGGGCGCCGGATTATTACATGGAGGACTTCTCCACCCTGACCATGAACCAGGACGGCAAGCCCAAGAACAGGTTGTCGGCTGACTATCTCGCTCACTACCCGCATAATGACAGTACCGAACTGGTCAGGCCGCGCATGGAAATATTCCGTGAAGATGGGCTTCCCTTGTATATTGATGCCGAAAAAGGACGCCTGGCAGAAGATGATGATACCATTCTGCTGTACGGTATCGTAAAAATGTGGGAGTACGATGATACAGGGAAGCCTGTGCTGGAAGTCAGCACTTCCCATGTGAAGGTGTTGCTCGACGAGGAGTATGCAGAGACAGACAATTACGCGACCATCGTTACCGGTACTGCCGTCATTACCGGGACCGGCATGCGAGCGTATTTACCTGAGAACCGACTGGAAGTAATCAAACATGAAAAAACCACCATTAACCCGGATTCCTGACCGGATGAGGCGAATATCCCGCCGGGCAGTTGACGTATTTATCATATTGTTCTGCCTGCTTGGGAGCGTGACGGCATTTGCCCTGTCCACGGACAAGGACCAGCCCATAGAGGTCGAGGCCGACGAAGCGGAGCTCGATGACATGAATGATGTCAGCAGTTACCGTGGAAACGTAATCGTGCGGCAGGGATCCATCCACATGACGGGCGATGTCATGACTGTTTACAGCAAGGGTGGGGATGAACTGGACTATATTATCATCGAAGGCAACCCGGCAACCTACAAGCAATTGCCGGACAACAGCAGCGTGTACGACCAGGCGAAGGCAATACGTATGGAGTATCATGAGACGAAAAATCTTGTGATTTTGATTCGGGATGCCTGGGTGAAACAGGACACCTCGACTCTTGTGGGAGAGAGGATAGAGTACAATACCGAACTCAGTCGAGTGAAGGCATGGAGTCGCCCCGACGGTGAAGAAGCGGCACAAACGCCCGCGGCCGAAAAAAAGAGCCGGGTAAAATTGATACTGAAGAAGAAAAAGGAATCCGGTTCGTAATTTTCCGGTAAAGTTGCATGAACGTTTTATCCGTACAGGGCATCTCCAAGTCATTCCGTTCGCGCCAGGTTGTGAGCGACATCAGCCTGACCGTCAACAGCAGTGAAATTGTCGGGCTGCTGGGTCCGAACGGTGCGGGAAAGACAACCAGTTTCCACATGATCGTCGGCCTGATTCCCTGTGACAACGGCGAAATTTTCCTGGACGGAAAAGATATCAGCCTGCTGCCCATGGAAAAACGGGCGCGACTCGGATTGGGCTACCTGCCCCAGGAGTCATCAATCTTCCGCAAGCTGACCGTAGAGGAAAACATCCTGGCCGTGCTTGAGTTGCGCAAGAACCTGAGCAAGGCGGAAGCCAGGCGGCGAACAGAGGCGCTGTTGCACGAATTCCATGTGTCCCACCTCCGTGACAGCCTGGGCATGAGCCTGTCGGGTGGAGAGCGCCGCCGCGTGGAGATCGCCAGGGCGCTTGCCACCGAACCCCAATTTCTCCTGCTTGACGAACCCTTTGCCGGTATTGACCCCATTTCCATAAACGACATACAACGGATAACAGGCTATCTGCGGGAAAAAGGCATTGGAATCCTGATAACCGATCACAATGTCTGGGAAGCACTGGGCGCCTGTGACCGCGTGTATATCGTCAATGACGGCAGGATCCTGGCAGAAGGCACCCCGGATGAAATCCTGGCAAATGAAACCGTGAGGGACGTCTACCTGGGTTTCGAATTCAAGATGTAACCCGCATTACGGGACAAAGGCGGCTTTTTTGCGCTACACTTCTGGACATGAAGCAATCGCTGGGACTCAAACTAAGTCATGGTTTGACCATGACGCCGCAGTTGCAGCAGGCTATACGGATGCTGCAATTGTCCAGCCTGGAACTGAACCTGGAAATCCAGGGAGCGCTGGATTCCAACATGATGCTGGAACTGGACGAAGAGGATACAGCCGGATTTCAGGACAACGTCACAGGACCCGATACTGTGGAAGTCAACGGCTCGGACTACCCCGAAGCATTCGATCATGACGCAACCCCCGATGAGCTGCCGGTCGATACTGCCTGGGAAGATATCTATGAGGCCGCAACGTACTATCCCCCGAGCGGCGATACGGCGGAGACCTACTCCGATGAATACCGGGACATCGGACAGCGCAGTCTTCAACACCACCTGCTGTCGCAACTCGACCTGGTTACACTGCCCGTAACCGACAAGGCCATCGCCATCGCCTTGATCGACGCAATCAATGATGATGGGTACCTGACCGCGAGCCTGGAAGAAATCCGCGCCACGCTGGCTGCCGACTTCGACGCTGAAGTGGATGAGATAAAGGCAGTGTTACACCTTGTTCAAACCTTCGAACCGGCCGGCATCGGCGCCCGCGACCTGGCTGAATGTCTGGGCCTGCAACTGGCGCAACTGGCGCATGATACTCCCTGGCTGGATGAAGCGCGCACAATGGTTGACCAACATCTGGAATTGCTGGCCGCACACGATTACAAGCGCCTGGCGAAACAGGTGAAGCTGGAGCGACAACAACTGGAACAGGCGATCGCGCTGATACAGTCCCTGCACCCGCGCCCGGGCAGCCAGGTACAGGATACCCGCGCCGAATACGTGGTGCCGGATGTACTGGTAAAAAAGGCAGGCGCTTCATGGAGAGTGGAACTCAATACGGATGCGTTGCCGCGCTTGCGTATCAACACGGGTTATGCAGGCATGATCCGCCGGGCGGACAACAGCGCGGATAACGTCTCACTGAAAAATCATTTGCAGGAAGCGCGCTGGTTTATAAAAAGTCTGCAGAGTCGCAGCGAAACCCTGCTGCGGGTTGCCTCCTGCATCGTTGAGAAGCAACGCGCATTCCTCGAATTCGGTGAAGAAGCGATGAAGCCGCTGGTATTGCATGACGTGGCGGAGAGCCTGGGATTACACGATTCGACAGTTTCCCGGGTGACCACCAGAAAATACATGCATACGCCCAGGGGCGTGTTTGAATTGAAATACTTCTTTTCCAGCCACGTGGGTACCGACGAGGGCGGAACCCGTTCGGCCACGGCTATCCGGGCGCTCATTAAGAAACTTGTTCAGGCTGAAAAGCCGGAGAAACCCCTGAGCGACAATAAAATCGTCGAACTGCTTGCGAAACAGGGCATCCAGGTCGCGCGCAGAACCGTTGCCAAGTACCGCGAAGGGATGTCCATTCCATCATCAAGTGAACGAAAAAGACGAATATGAGGATACCATGCAAATCAACCTGTCCGGCCGCCACCTGAACATCACGCCTGCGTTGCGTTCCTATGTAGCGACAAAATTTAACCGCATAGAACGCCATTTTGATCACGTCATTACCGCACACGTAGTATTGTCGGTCGAGAAGGAGCGTAAAAAGGCGGAAGCATCCGTACATGTGAATCGGGGAAACCTGTTCGCCGATGCGGAACACAACGATATGTATGCGGCCATAGACAGGTTGATCGATAAACTCGACAGGCAGGTGAAGAAGCATAAGGAAAAGTTGTCGGACCACCGCGGCTGATCGCTCCTCTTGTGTCCGGGCGATATACCTTCAATGGAAATATCAGATATTCTGGCGCCCGAGCGCATTCTATGTAACGTAACCCTGTCCAGCAAGAAGGCCGCGCTGGAGACCATTTCGAGTCTGATTGCGGGAGCCGGTAACGGCGTGACCGGACAGGAAGTTTTCAACAGCCTGTTATCCCGGGAACGGCTGGGCGGCACCGGACTGGGCAACGGCATCGCTCTGCCCCACGGTCGATTGAAGAGCAGCTTTTCCACGACCGCCGCGTTCATCAAGCTGAAACAGGGCGTGGATTACGATGCCTCCGACCGCCGGCCGGTTGACCTGATATTTGCCTTGCTGGTGCCGGAAGACTCGACCGAGGAACATTTACAGATCCTGGCGCAGCTTGCCGAAATGTTCGACAAGCCGGAATTCCTGGCGCGGCTCAGGAAGCAAAAAACCAGTGGAACCATCTATGAACTGTTGACGGGTGGCCAGGCTTGCTGAAAAAAACCGTAGTCCTCATCAACAAGCTGGGATTGCATGCCCGTGCGGCCGCGCGTTTTGTGGAAACTGCGGCAGCTTATGAATCGGATATCCGGATTAAATGCGGTGATAAATCCGTTGATGGGAAAAGCATCATGGGTCTGATGATGCTTGCCGCGGCAAAAGGGGCGAACGTGGAATTGGTCGTTCATGGCAGAGACGAGGAAAGAGCGCTGTTGGCGCTGGTGAGACTGATCGAAAATCGTTTCGAGGAAGAGATATGACCCTGTCCCTGCACGGCATGGGCGTTTCCCGCGGGATTGCCATAGGCCGCGTGCACATCATTGAACGCGACCGGCTGGACATTCCCGAATATCATGTGGAAAAAGACCAGGTCAAGACCGAAACCCGGCGTCTTCTTGACGCAGTCTCACTCGCCAAACAGCAGTTGCGGGCAATCCGGGACCATATCCCGGCTGCAACGTCCCCGGATATCGCCCCCTTCATAGATACGCACCTGTTGATGCTTGACGACGCAGTCCTGACCCAGGAACCGTTGCGCCTGATCAAGTCAGCGGGGCATAACGCGGAATGGGCCCTGCAGTTGCAGCGGGATGCGCTGATGCACGTATTCGATGAAATGGAAGACCCGTACCTGCGGACCCGTAAAGACGACGTAGATCACGTCGTAAATCGTATTCAGAGGATATTGCTGAAACAGAAACCATTGCGCCATGAAGAACCGGACAGCCGCCTGAGCGGATATGTGTTGATCGCCGATGACCTGTCGCCTGCAGATACGGTACTGATGCAGCTTCACGGCATTCTCGCCTTTGTGACGGAATACGGCGGCCCGACATCCCATACCGCCATCCTGGCCAGAAGCCTGATCATTCCTGCGATCGTCGGCCTGCATGAAGCCGGCCGGCTTGCCCGGGAAGACGACATCGTCATCGTCGACGGAAACGCCGGCGTCATGCTGGTCGACCCGGATGAGCACAGTCTCCGGTATTACCGGAAGAGACAACAGGAAGACAGGGAATACTACGCCGGCCTGATACGGTTGAAAGAAACACCGCCGAAAACCCTGGACGATATTCCGATCCGGTTACAGGCAAATGTTGAATTGCCCCAGGACTTTGAGATTGTCAGACAGGTCGGCGCCAGTGGTGTAGGGTTGTACCGGACAGAATTCCTGTACATGAACAGGGAAACTCCGCCTGAAGAAGAGGAGCATTATGAAACCTACCTGTCGGTGCTCGACACGATGGCGGGATTGCCGCTGACGATACGGACCATGGACCTCGGAGCAGACAAGCAGGTGGACGGCGGCAAGCAGGGTGGTTCCGTTCAGGCGAATCCGGCGTTGGGATTGCGCGCCGTCCGCTTGTGTCTGAAGGAGCCGGCGTTGTTCCGCCCGCAGTTGCGCGCGATTTTACGGGCTTCAGCCCACGGCAGCATCCGGCTGATGATCCCCATGCTTTCCAACATGCAGGAAACCCGGCAGGTGCTGGAGATGATCGATGAAATCAAGGTGGAGCTGGCCGGTCAGGGGGTGGAATTTGACGAGGATATCCCCGTGGGCGCCATGATCGAGGTGCCGGCAGCCGCCATCTGCGCGGATATTTTTGCCGGCCAACTCGATTTTCTGTCAATCGGCACCAATGACCTGATCCAGTACACCATTGCCATAGATCGCGTAGATGATGAGGTGAGTTATCTCTACGAACCCCTGCATCCGGCAGTGCTGAGGCTGATTCGAATGACGATTGACGCAGGCGACAGGGCCAGGATCCCGGTCGCCATGTGCGGGGAAATGGCGGGGGACATCAAGTTTACCCAGTTGCTCCTGGGCCTGGGCCTGCGTGAATTCAGCGTGCATCCGGCATACCTGCTGGAAGTCAAAAAGAACATTCTGGAGAGCGAACTGGGCAGGCTGACCGGCGTTGCGGATGCCGCCTTGCTGGCCAGCACCGCCGCGGACGTCGAAAAACTGCTGGAACAACTGTAATCCCCCCACGGCCGGGAGACGCGGGGACAGATTTTAAATCTGTCCCCTTTTACTCTATCCTTTATCCCTATGCGTGAGTTAACCCGGCAAGAAAAACTTTTTGAGTTCCTGGAGGACGGCAATTTTGACCAGGTCAGGTCGCTGTTGGAGACTTTCCATCCCTCAGAAATAGCCGACCTGCTCGAGAGTCTGCCGGGACGCCACCGCAGGGCACTCTGGGACCTTGTCGATCCGGAAGTGGAAGGCGAGGTGCTGACCGAGGTTCAGGACGCGGTCAGGGCCAGCCTGCTTGAGCGGATGCAGCCCAGGGAAGTGGCTGAGGTGGCCCAGGGGCTGGATTCGGATGAAGCCGCCGACATATTACAGGACCTGCCGGAAGAACTGGTGGACAGTGTCCTCCTGTCGATGGATGCCCAGAACCGGGAACGGATCGCCTCTCTGCTGTCCTACCCGGAAGACACGGCCGGCGGCCTGATGGATACAGATGTCGTTTCGGTGCGGGCGGACGTGTCACTGGATGTCGTCGCGCGCTACCTGCGGCAACTGGGGGAGATTCCCGAACATACCGACAGCCTGATTGTTGTGGACCGGGAAAACCGGTACCTGGGCGCGCTCCCGTTGGCGGACGTGCTGATAAACAGGTCGGAGGACAGTGTCGGCGAACACATGTCCGAAGGCGTCGGGATTCCCGCGGATATGCCGGCGGAAGACGTGGCGCGGCTGTTTGAACAACGTGACCTGATATCCGCGGCAGTACTGGACGAGGACAGGAAACTGCTTGGCAGGATCACCATCGATGACGTGGTGGACGTGATCCAGGACCTGGCGGAACAAACCATGCGCAGCATGGCCGGCCTCGGCGAGGACGACCTGTTTGCCTCGGTCCTGTCCAGCACCCGGCGGCGCGCCGTATGGCTGGGTGTCAGCCTGCTGAGCGTGTTTCTTGCCGCCTGGGTGATCGGCCGGTTTGAAGCCACGATACAGGAACTGGTGGCGCTGGCCATTCTTATGCCCATCGTCGCCGGCATGGGCGGAATCGCCGGCAGCCAGGCGCTGACCATCTCCGTGCGCGGCCTGGCCCTGGGCCGGATCTCCAGGCAGAATGCCCGCTCGCTGATTCTGAAGGAGTGCGCAGTCGGGTTATTCAACGGCGCGATATGGGCAACGGTTGTCGGGCTGGTCGCTGCCCTGTGGTTCAGCAATCAGGGACTGGGGATGATCATCGGGCTGGCAATGATCATCAACCTGATCTGCGCCGCCCTGGCAGGTTCAATGATTCCCCTGGTGCTGAAAAAGTTCGGTGTCGATCCGGCTATTGCCGGCGGGGTGATACTGACCACCGTGACGGATGTGGTGGGGTTTATGACCTTCCTCGGTCTGGCGACTGTTTTCCTGCTGCCTTAGGGAAACTGAGGCTAAGCCAGAGCTTCCTGAATTCGTCACCAGCTGAACAAGACCCATTGCGGGACAGTAAAATCGTCGTAGATCTCGCTCATGCGAGTCTCCATCTGCCCGTCTCCGTCGCGGTCCACCAGGTAGTACGCAGGACCTGCGGCAGGAATGATCTTCGTCATGTAAAGCCGGCCGTCGAGGCGGTATTCTTCAATGATGGCGTCATCCTTGCGGATGATGGTCACCTGTGGTTCGATGGCCTGGCCGCTCTGTAGCGGGTCCGGTATGGTCGGCGGTTCGGGCACAGGCGCGAGATCTTCTTCCGAATAGTCCTCTTCAGCAAAAGCGGCGATCAATAACAGGCAGGATAAGCAGGCGGCAATATATTTCATGGTTTTTTCCACTTTTCCAGGATATGTGGGGTCAGAGTAAAATTACAGTCACTTGGCAGGCTTCCGTCATATTGCCGTATAAATCGTACTCTGACTCCGAGATTTTTTTGTCTTGTTTACAGGATAGCCGACAGTAAAAAAAGAGTACAGAGAATATCATCAATCGCTACCGGGAACAGAGTTAAAATCTGTCTCTTGTCTTGATAGATCATGCCAGTTACATGATTTAATCATTGAATTGACATGAATACAGGTTGTAGTCTATCCTTATACCATGTTCCCTCGCCATATCTCAAAAGCCCTGCGGGTCGCTGCTGAACAAAATCCCGTTGTAACGCTGACGGGGCCCCGGCAATCCGGTAAAACAACCCTGGTACGGGCCATGTTTCCCAGGCACCGTTATTTTTCGCTCGAGGCGCCGGATGTTCGTTCCAGGGCCATTGAGGACCCGCGCGGTTTTCTTTCCGGCGGCTCTAAAATCATCCTGGACGAAGTTCAGCGCGCCCCCGAGCTGCTTTCATACATACAAGGGATGGTTGATGATGATCCGGCTCCTGGCAGGTTCATCCTCACGGGTTCGCAAAACCTGCTGCTGATGGAATCAGTGTCACAAACCCTGGCAGGACGCACCGCCCTGTTGCGCCTTTATCCACTCTCAATAGCTGAATTAACCGGTCGTGAACTTTTTGACCCTGCACAATTACCCGTCTCACAATCAGCGCCGGACCTGGATCGCTGGCAAACCCTGTTCAGCGGCTTTTATCCGCGTATCCACGACACCGGGATTCCGGCTCGCGAATGGTTGGCTGATTACTTTCGCACCTACGTCGAACGCGATTTGCGCGCCGTGTTGGAAGTTTCAGACACGCGCTCTTTTGAGAACTTTGTGAGGCTCGCCGCTGCAAATACCGCCCAGGAACTCAACCTCACCCGGATGGCAAGCGACGTGGGAATCACACAGCAGACTGCCCGGCGCTGGCTGAATGCCCTGGAGGTCGGTTATCTTGCGATAACGCTGCCCCCGCACTATGTAAACTACAGAAAACGGTTACGGAAACGCCCGCGCCTGCACCTTCTTGACAGCGGTTTGACCTGTTATCTGCTGGACATCACGGATGCCGAAATATTAGCCAGACACCCACTCCGGGGCGCGATCTTTGAATCATACGTGATAGCGGAGATCATAAAAAGTTTTACCAATCGCCGCCGTGACCCCCCCCTCTTTTTCTGGCGAGATGCAACCGGTCACGAGATAGATACCCTGATTGACCTGGGCGAACGCATCCTCCCGGTGGAAGTAAAGTCCGGCGAGACAGTGCCTGCGGATGCGGTTCAAGGCTTGCAGTGGTGGACTTCTATTCCGACTAATCCCAACAGTGGCGGCTTGCTCGTCCATGGCGGTAACGAACGTTTTTCCTTGAAGGGTTTCGATGTGCTGCCGTGGTTCCTGGCTTGACCTGGAATGACGGTATGGTTTCAGGAATGGAATTCCGGCTAAAATAGCAGCCATCTCATTACACTTATGACGTTGAGTTGTAGCCCTGACCATGTCCAAAAAATTACTCGCTCTAGTGGATGGTTCCTATTACCTGTTCCGCGCCTACCATGCCATGCCCGGCCTCACGAATGCGCAGAGAGAGCCGACCGGGGCCATATTCGGCGTCATCAACATGCTGCGCAAACTGCTCAAGGAAGAGCAGCCGGATTATTTTGCGGTTGTGTTCGATGCCAAGGGAAAGAGTTTCCGCAACGACCTGTATCCCGAGTACAAGGCCAACCGTCCTCCTGCCCCGCCCGACCTGGTGGCCCAGATAGAACCACTTCATGAAATTATCCAGGCTCTTGGCGTTCCCTTGCTGCTCATCGACAACGTGGAAGCGGATGACGTGATCGCCACCCTGGCAGCCCGTGCGGCAGGCGCAGGTTTGCAGACGCTGGTATCCACCGGCGACAAGGACCTGGCGCAGATCGTTAATGACGATATTCACCTGATCAATACCATGAACAATACCCGCTTTGACAGGGACGGCGTGATCGAAAAGTACGGGGTGCCGCCGGAGCGTATCGTCGATTACCTGGCGCTGATCGGCGACACATCCGACAACGTGCCGGGTATTCCCAAGGTGGGGCCCAAGACCGCAGTCAAGTGGCTGGCGGAGTACGGCAGCCTGGACCGGATCGTGGCCAATGCGGACAGTTTTCCCGGTAAGGTCGGGGAATACCTGCGTGAGAACCTGGATCAGATCCCGTTGAGCAGGGAACTCGTCACCCTGAAAACCGACCTGGATCTGCCGGTCGAGCCGGAGCGGCTGCTGATCGCCGACCAGGATAAAGTCGCGCTGAGGGAACACTACCGGCGCTGGGGCTTCCGCAGTTGGCTGCCGGACATAAACGGCGCCGGGCGCACGCCGCCTGAGGCGCCCGCGCCGGAACAGGAAGCATCTTCCGGTTTACAGGCCCGGGAAGAGGTTGGCACCCCGGAGGAAAACTATGAAACGGTATTGACGGTCGAACACCTGGAACGCTGGGTCGACAAGCTGGCCGGGGCGGACATTTTTGCCTTCGATACGGAAACCACCAGCCTGGATTATATGCGCGCGGAACTGGTGGGCCTGTCATTTTCCGTACGGCCCGGCGAAGCGGCCTATGTGCCCGTTGCCCATAATTACGACGGGGCGCCGAAGCAGATCTCGCGCCGCAAGGTCCTGGAAAAACTGCGCCCGCTGCTGGAATCGGGGAAACCGCTGGTTGTCGGCCAGAACCTGAAATACGATCGCAACGTGCTGGCCAACTACCGGGTTTGGCTGAACGGCATAGCCCATGATTCCATGCTGCAATCCTACGTGCTGGACAGCGTGGGCACCCGCCATGACATGACCAGCCTGGCAAGGAAATACCTGGATAAAACCGTCACCAGCTATGAAGACGTGGCCGGGAAGGGCGCCAAACAGGTTACCTTCAACCAGGTACCCGTAGAGCAGGCGGCTGCCTACGCGGCGGAGGACGCGGACATCACCCTGCGCCTGCACCGGACTCTCTGGCCGAAACTGGCAGCGGAGCCGGGGTTGCGGGAACTGTATACGCGTATCGAGATGCCCCTGCTAAATGTCATTGCGCGCATGGAGCGCAACGGAGTCCTGATCGACAAGGAAATGCTGAACCGGCAAAGCGAGGAGTTGCAGGAGCAGATGCAGGAAACGGAACAACAGGCGCACCGGCTGGCGGGCCAGCCATTCAATATCGGCTCTCCCAAGCAGATTTCGGAAATCCTCTATAATCAAATTGGATTGGAACCGCGAGCCAAAACCCCGACGGGACAGCCCTCGACCGCTGAATCCGTGTTGCAGGAACTGGCCGCGGAGCACGAACTGCCGGCATTGATCCTGAAATACAGGGAGTTCAGCAAGTTGAAATCCACCTACACGGATCGCCTGCCCGAGCAGGTCAACCCGGCCAGCGGGCGTGTCCACACCTCCTACCACCAGGCCGTTGCTGCGACGGGCAGGCTGTCCTCATCGGATCCCAACCTGCAAAACATTCCGATCCGCACCGAGGAAGGCAGGAAAATACGCCGGGCATTCATTGCTGCGCCGGGAAACGTGCTGCTGGCCGCAGACTATTCCCAGATTGAACTGCGGATCATGGCGCATCTTTCCGGTGACTCCGCCCTGCTGGCCGCGTTCGCCGCGGGCAGCGACATTCACCGTGCCACCGCGGGCGAGGTCTTCGGGGTGAGCATGGCCGAAGTCAGCCCGGAACAACGCAGGGCGGCCAAGGCCATCAACTTCGGCCTGATTTACGGCATGTCGGCATTCGGCCTGGCCAGGCAACTGGGAATAGACAGGGGTTCGGCGCGGCGCTACGTGGATAAGTATTTTGAACGGTATCCCGGGGTAAAGGAATACATGGACGCGACCCGCATCCGGGCCAGGGAGACCGGTTACGTGGAAACCGTCTTCAAACGGCGCCTGTACCTGCCCGATATCGCGGCCCGCAACGCCGCCAGACGCCAATACGCGGAGCGCACCGCCATCAATGCGCCGATGCAGGGAACGGCAGCCGACATCATCAAGCGGGCGATGATCGAAATTGACAAAAAACTGTTGCGTTCCGGGAAAAATATCAGGATGATCATGCAGGTTCATGATGAACTGGTATTTGAGGTTGCAGAATCAGAGGTGGTTGAATATACACGGGAAATTCGCAGCCTGATGTCGGGCGCGGCCAGGTTGAGCGTGCCCTTGATCGTTGACATCGGTACGGGCGCCAACTGGGACGAAGCGCATTAGTACTCTTTCAACCTGAACATGGCAATATCAGGTTGAAAGAGTACTGAAAGATGGCCGGCAACTTTTCCGGCATTGTTGTAATACTGTGCTAACATTAACTACAAATGTGTTCGTTTCTTACATACGTCTCGCTCGTTCTAATCCAGAATAGTCGGGGTGTCTGATATCTTTATAGATCCGGAAACGTGCCATGCTGTTAATTCCCGCGATTGATATAAAAAACGGCAAATGTGTCCGGTTGCGCCAGGGGGATATGGGCGAGGAAACCGTATACAATAACGACCCGGTCGCGATGGCGACAAAATGGGTTGAGACCGGGGCAAAAAGGCTGCACATCATCGATCTTGACGGCGCGGTTTCCGGACGCCCCGTGAATGCCGATATTATCCACGACATAGCCGAAGAGCATCCCGACATTGAAATTCAGGCCGGCGGCGGGATTCGGGATGAAGACACGATCCAGACCTACCTGGACGTAGGGGTCAACTACGTAATAATCGGGACCCGCGCAGTGACGACACCCCACTTTGTTTCCGATATCTGCCTGGAATTTCCCGGGCATGTTATTGTCGGGCTGGATGCAAAAAACGGCAAGCTGGCCACGAACGGCTGGTCCAAACTGTCCCATCACGACGTCATCGATATCGCCCAGCGCTTCGAACAGGACGGGGTATCCGCCATCATTTTCACCGACATCAGCCGTGACGGGATGATGAGCAGGGTTAATATAGAGACCAGCGTACAGCTCGCAAGATCAGTGACGATTCCGGTCATAGCCTCCGGCGGGATAAAAGACCTGGAGGATATCAAAGCCTTGTGTTCGGTTGCCGCCGAAGGCATCGCGGGAGCGATCACCGGGCGCGCTATCTACGAAGGCAGTCTCGATCTGAAACAGGCCCTTGAACTGGTCGATGAACTTTGCCGGATCCAGGACTCTGGTGGCGCCTGATTCGGCGCGATAGGTCGGGTGGCCCGGTCCCGGTCGGCGCCCCGGATAGACATGCCCTTTTTTGAATAGTCATGGGACTGGCAAAACGTATCATTCCCTGCCTGGATGTGGACGCCGGCCGCGTCGTCAAGGGGGTCAGGTTCGTCGATATCAGGGATGCGGGCGATCCGCTGGAAGTAGCGCGTTGTTATGACGAACAGGGAGCCGACGAACTGGCATTCCTCGATATTACGGCCAGCAACGAGGAAAGGGATACCATGTTGCACGTGGTGGAGGCGGTTGCGGGAGAAGTTTTCATTCCACTCACCGTGGGAGGCGGCATCCGCACGCTGGATGACATTCGCCGCCTGTTGAATGCCGGCGCGGACAAGATCAGTATCAATACCGCGGCGGTAAATAATCCTGAGTTTGTCAGGGAGGCCACTCGGGAGTTCGGCTCACAGTGTATTGTGGTGGCGATTGATGCAAAGCAGGCCGGCGCTAACGGCGCACGGCCAAAATGGCAGGTTTTTACCCATGGCGGGCGCCGGGAAACGGGAATGGACGCCGTAGCCTGGGCGGAGAAAATGACCGGTTACGGCGCCGGGGAAATTCTCCTGACCAGCATGGACAGGGACGGCACCAGGGACGGTTTTGACCTGTCCCTGACACGCGCGGTCAGCACTGCCGTCAGTATTCCCGTGATAGCTTCCGGCGGCGTCGGGAACCTGGAGCACCTGGTGGAGGGCGTTATCGAGGGAAAGGCCGATGCAGTGCTGGCGGCCAGCATTTTCCATTTCGGCGAATATACGGTAAGGCAGGCAAAACAGAAGATGGCGCAACACGGTATCGAGGTAAGGAGTTAATCCATGTCGGCTATGAATGAACCGGATTGGCTGGAGCAGGTCAACTGGAACGCGGACGGCCTGCTTCCGGTGATCACCCAGGACCATACCACCGGACGGGTCCTGATGCTTGCCTGGATGAACCGCGAAGCCCTGGGACTTACCTGCGCAGAAGGCCGCGCGGTATATTGGTCCAGGGCGAGGAACAGCCTGTGGCGCAAGGGAGAACAATCAGGCTTCGAGCAGCGGATCAGGGAAATCCGGCTGGACTGCGACCGGGACACGCTGCTGCTGCGGGTCGATCAGCAAGGAGGAATTGCCTGTCACACCGGCCGGGAAAGCTGCTTTTTCCTGCGCAGGACCGAGGCGGGCTGGGAGGAAGCCGATCCGGTCATTAAGGATCCGGAGGCAATCTATAACAAGTAATGGGGGAGTACGTTAAATGAATATAATAAATGAGCTCGCTGATGTGCTGATAGACCGGAAGGAGGCAGACCCGGATTCTTCCTATGTCGCTGCCCTGTATGCGAAGGGAAGAGCCGGTATCCTGGAAAAAATAGAGGAGGAATCATGGGAACTGGTTGAAGCGGCAACAGCCGGCGAAGCACGCGAAGTCATACACGAAACCGCCGATTTATGGTTTCACACCCTGGTTCTGTTGTCTCACCTGAATGTCCATCCTGCCGAAGTCCTCTCTGAAATGGAAAGACGTTTCGGCATGTCCGGCCATGACGAAAAAGCAGGCAGGGAGTGAATTGCCCCAAATATGTGTCATAATTAGCCTTGGTATATATTCTGCTGGAGATGAACTATGAGTTTTGGTATCTGGGAACTGGGGATCATTATGGTAATCGTCGCCCTGTTGTTTGGAACCAAAAAGCTGGGCAGCATCGGGGGCGACCTGGGCAATGCAATCAAAGGCTTCCGCAATGCAATAAAAGATGATGATCCCGACAGTGGAAAAGAATCTTCAGGCGGCAAGGTCATTGAAGGCGAGGTAGAGGACGGCCAGAAAGGAAAACCGGCCGAATCCTGAGCGCGCCCGCCTGATGCCCCATGTTTGACATCGGTTTCTGGGAACTGCTGGTCATTGCCGTGGTTTCGCTGCTGGTGGCCGGTCCCGAGAGGCTGCCCGGACTGGTAAGGGATGCCGGCAGGTGGGCGGCAAAACTGCGCCGTTATGTCATGCAGGCCAAGTACGAGTTCGAACAGCAGTTGCGCATCGATGAGGTCAAGGACTTCAGCAAAGAGGTGGAGCGGATGGACGAACTGATGGACATCGCCCCGGACAAACACGGCAAGATCAAGACAACCGACGATTGAATCCCATGGCGGACGATTCTCCCCGTCCCGATACCGACACGGAACAGCCCCTCATCGCCCACCTTGCCGAACTGCGTAACAGGCTGTTGCGTAGTCTCGCCTGCGTGTTTGTCATTTTTCTCGGCCTCAGCGTATTCGCCAACGACATTTACGCCCTGATAGCCGGCCCGCTGCTGGCGCAACTGCCTGATGAGAGCAGCATGATTGCCACAGAAGTGGCATCGCCTTTCCTGGTGCCGTTCAAACTCACCTTCTTTGCCGCCGTGTTCGTGTCCGTGCCGTACCTGCTGTACCAGGCCTGGGCGTTTGTCGCGCCGGGACTGTATCAAAATGAACGGCGCCTGGTATTGCCGCTGCTCTCGAGCAGCGTGCTGCTGTTCTACCTGGGTTGCGCTTTCGCTTTCTTTGTCGTGTTTCCCCTGCTGTTTGCGTTCCTGACGTCCACTGCGCCGGTCGGCGTCACGGTAATGACCGACATCGGCCATTACCTGAATTTCATCCTCAAGATGTTCTTTGCGTTCGGCGTTGCCTTTGAAGTGCCCATCGCCATTATCCTGTTAGTTTACACAGGACTTGCTTCGGTTGAATCACTGGCGAAGAAACGCGCCTATATCATCGTCGGCGCATTCACGGTCGGCATGTTGCTGACCCCGCCGGACATCATCTCCCAGGTGCTGCTCGCGGTGCCCGTATGGTTGTTGTTCGAAGTGGGCCTGATCCTGGGCCGGTTTGTCAAACGCCGGGCAGAGGACACGCCGGAAGACAGCGCCTCGGCAGCGGAATAAGTTGCAGGTGATTTCCCGGCGCCATTTCCTTATACTGCTGGGCGGGATGAGCATGAGCGGTTGCCTGCGGGGACCCATACTGTTCAATCCCTGCCTGCCCGCGGCCCTGCCGGAGTCCCTGGCGAATAACGAACTGGTGCAGCGGGCCTTCGAAGGCTTGCGACCGGATTATATCCGGGACGGCCATGTACACCTGCTGGGCACCGGCGACAGCGGCAGCGGCGCCTGGATAAACCCGCAATTGCAATCCATCCGGCATCCCCTGCAATATACCCAGTTGCGGTTCTACCTGAACGCATCCTGCGCGGCAGAAGATAATGCAGATGAGAGTTTCCTGGCCCGGCTGCTGGCCCTTAGACAGGGGTTCCCGCCGGAGAGCCGGTTCATGTTGCTGGCGTTCGACTACAGCTACGACGAGACCGGCCGGCGCCGTCCCGACCTGAGCGCGTTTCACACCCCCAACGAACTGGCTGCCCGCCTGTGCCGGGAATACCCCGGAGATTTTGAATGGATCGCCTCGGTACACCCCTATCGCGAGGATGCCGTCGAGGCCCTGGAGCAGGCGCGCAAGGCCAGCGCCCGGGCCGTGAAATGGCTGCCCCCCGCCATGGGCATGGACCCCGGCGCGCCGCGTTGCGACGCCTTCTACACAGCCCTGGTCCGGCTGGGCCTGCCCCTGCTGGTCCACGCCGGGGATGAAAAAGCCGTGCACGGCAGCGGCCGCCAGGATTACGGCAACCCGCTGCTGCTGCGCCGCCCGCTGGAACACGGCGTGAAAGTGATCGTGGCCCATTGCGCCTCACTGGGGCAGGGCCGTGACCTGGACAAGGGCGCCGGTGGCCCCGAGGTGGGTAATTTCAGCCTGTTTGCGCGCCTGATGAATGATCAACGCTTTGAAGGATTGCTGTTCGGCGATATCTCGGCCGTGACCCAGCGCAACAGGCGCGCGACAGTGCTGAAAACGCTGCTGGAAACCGATGCCTGGCACGGGCGCCTGGTAAACGGTTCCGACTATCCCCTGCCCGGCGTCGTGCCGCTGATCTCACTACGCAAACTGCGGGCGCGGGGATTCCTGGACGAGTCCGCGGAACCGGTGTTGAATGAAGTGCGCCGGCACAATCCCATCCTGTTCGACTTCATGCTGAAACGCCTGTTACGCAGCGGCGGAAAGCGCTTCAGTCCCGGCGTTTTCGAGAGCCGGCGAGTATATGGATAGCTTTAGGATCGAGGGGTCGGAGCAATAATTCGCTGAATTTTTGCTTAGACCCCATGTATCACCAATTCTTTATTTGTTCCAATAAATGTGTTATCATTCGCGTACACAAAACAGGAGCCACATGTCATGCTGTCTTTCGGCATAAGAAATTTGCGGGAAAATATCGGTTCTTACGCTGCACAAGCTGAAGCCGGGGCAATCAGCATCATAACCCGGAATGGAACGCCGCTGACAGTCAACATTCCATTCGATGAGACCTTGCTGAAACTGGGCGTGCATAAGGCTCTGGCCGTAAAACTCTACCAGGAAGGAGTTCTGACCCTGAATAAAGCTGCCAAACTGGCTGAGATGCCGATGGATAAGTTTGTCGCGGTTTTGGGTTCGGTTGGCACTTCAGTGTCAGGCTACAATACCGATGATGTAAAGAGGGAACTGGACGAGTTTGGAAACCGGAAATGATGGTATGATATCGTCATGAAATCCAGGTGATTGATTCCTCATGTTCCCTGGACCCATTCATCGGAAAATTATGTCAAGGAGAAAAGATAAAATGCTCGATTCAAGTATAAAGATTGCTGTAAGTTCCGGGCGAATATCATTATGAGGATAGTTGAAACCCATTCTCACTTTAATGGTCTCGAACATCTGCTTGTCCACAAACCACAACTATGGCAGGAAATAAAGGATGTCATACAGGAGGTGGGCGAAAATACTTCCAAGACAACGGTTTCAAAAGAAAGAAGTACGAATGGCCTTTTTCAGTATAACCCGGTTGAAATGAACAAGGCGTTTAAGAGATTCTTTGAAGATAAGAATTGGACAGAGATCTGGGTTGCCATGGCCCCTCCTCATCAAAGGGATGAGATTGAACAAGCAAGTTCTTCAGCAATTTTCGACGACAATCAAACCAATTTTGTTAAAGACAGAGTGGCGATTGAAACCCGGTTCGGGGAATGCTCCTTTGTTGGTTACGATTTGTTTGTCAAACACCTCGCTTTTTATATGGGCGACAAGATCGATGTCGGTATTGAGATATTGCCGATGAAACGACTGCAATCCCAGATGAGTTCCGGCGTATCTGACTACGAAGGGGAGTTATACAATGTTGTCAGACAGGGGCGGGGCGCTCCCGCTGTGCCTCTTGTTATCGTAGGGATAGAGGAATAAAATGGCGAAATGTAAATAATCAGCCTTGAAACATCCGTATCAGGTCGCCCTCAAGAGGTCGGATATACGGTTGTGTTGATTCCTCTGCTTGAGTGTCATCGTCTGCCCCCATCATCAACCCACTCCACATCAATGCTTTCTCCCTGTTGATAGTGGAAACGCAGGTAGCGCCAGTGTACGGCATCGGACAGCGCCCTCGGCCTCATAACGCCGAAACATTCACCGTCTGCCCTTACGCTCCGGTAATGAACCCCGAAACTCCCAGCATCCCTCAGCGCATGGCCGAGTTGTTGCGCCTCAATGTAACTATCCGGGTCGTAAATGGCATCGTTCTCCAGGTGGCGCAGGTCATGCAAGTCCACAGGACCCAGCAGCGCCCGTAACATGCGCATTTCCAGCAGGAGTTGTTCAATATGCGAGTCTCTGAGAAAGCGTTCTCGATGGTGGGCGGATTCCGCAACGGCGACTGACTCATCAGCAGAACAGTAATAGATACCGAAATCCTTGTTGAAACGCCCGCCCCGTCCATCCACCGGCGGATGAGTAAATGCAGCCATGATCCAAGAGGCGCCGTCACCGTAAACCCGGTCTTGCGGGGCTACCAGGCGAATATCACCCACTTGATCGCGCAACCGGAGATTGGTCAATGCCTCTACGGCATAGAGCACATCCCAATGTTCCGGGTCGGAAACCCGCTCAAAAAGGCTGACTTGGGGATAGCGTGCGGGAATGACCCGATAAACGTGATCATTGACATGGCTGGTCGGCAGGGCATTGATATCGATCATCAACCGCCGCGCTCGGCATCGAGAAAATTCCTGACGACTGCCAGGTCAACCACCTGGCCGGCCAATAAGCGCTCCAGTGGTGCGAGGCCATTGAACAACGGGTTGTCATTAGGTGACGACAGCCATTGATCGGCGAGAACCGGGTCGGGCAGCAGTATCTGCAGGGATTTATAGATCCCCAGAATATAACTGGCGCGCTCCAGTAAATCCCGCGTCAGCTTGGTTTTTTCGGGCTGGCGTTTCCAGTTGTACAGGGTTTTCTCATTGCTGAGTCCCAGCAGGATCATCTGCTGCGCGCCGGTCAGCCCCCACTGGCTGAAAATATTGAAAATCACAGGCAGCAATGAACTACTGACGGCAGGACGCCGATGCAATAATTGTTCAACCTGAGCCATCTCAATCACCTCTTGGACCGTAACAATGTAGTGTATAGATACAATCTAGCAGACTGTATTGTTACAGTCAAACAATTCAGGAGTGATTCTCGGAAGTTGTATTGGTGAAAAACACTACCGGCTCAGGACCTTCGAAACCCGACAAATCTATAGTCAGTCGTCGAGAGCTATTCGGTCGCCCCTGAAAAACCTTGTTCGAGGCATAAATCTGCCATCTGCCGAAGCACTTTTACTACGTCTTCTGTGCTTCTGTGTATTTCCCATTCCCAATCCACATACCACAGTGAGTATTCGCTCTGGTCTGCCGGTGGCGGCACTACATTGTCGAATATTTCGATTATGCTGGCAAATTTTCCGTTGTAACCGTAACCGTAGTAATAGAGCGCATGGTGCAATGCCTGGCCGATAGT
>CAYOEQ010000016.1:27611-28780 GCA_964402775.1 uncultured Enterobacteriaceae bacterium | reverse complement strand
GTGTCCCACCTGGTACAGGCTACCCGCGCCGGCGCCTTGTACGGGATGGACCTGCTGCTGTTTATCCTGCTGGCTTTTGTGATGAAGTATCCGACTTTCCGCTTCGGGCATGAATACGCCCATGCCACAGGACAGCACCTGCTGACCGGTTTCCGCAGGCAGGGGACATGGGCGGTGCTGCTGTGCGCAGTGGTGATATTCTGTGTCATGTTCACCGGGTTTGCGGCAGTTGTCCTGGTGACATCCGGACTGGCGGTTATCAGTTTTGACCTGGACCTGCCTATCGCGGTGGTCGCTGCCGGTATCTGTGTTTTTTCCGGCGCCTGCCTGGCAGCCGGACAGTATCGATGGCTGGACAGCGTTACAAAGGTTCTGCTCCTCGTCCTGTTTATCTCGACCCTGGCGGCAACGGCGCTGGCCGCGCCCCTGATTGAATGGGGACAGGCCGATATCCTCACTCCCGATGTCTTGAACAGGTCATCGGTTCTGTTCCTGGCGGCATTGATCGGTTTTATGCCGGCGCCTTTTGAAACCTGTATCTGGCAATCATTGTGGGTGCTGGAAAAGGACAAACAGGACAAACTGTCCGGGCGAGAGGTAAAACTGGATTATCACGTCGGGTATTTCTCGACCCTGTTGACCGCGATCTGCTTCCTGATGCTCGGGACGGCCGTGATGCACGGGTCCGGCCAGCAGTTCTCATCTTCCGCCGCCGAGTTTTCAGCCCAGCTGGTGAGCATATATACCTCGCTCCTGGGACAGTGGACCAGGCCGCTCATTGCCGTTGCCGCGTTCGCAGTCATGCTGTCCACGGTGCTGGTAATCCACGACGGTTACCCGCGCACGGTCTGCGCACTGGTGAGTTGTTTCAGGAAAGAACAATTGTCGGAAAAACTGCACTTCAGAATCTACCTGGCCTCGATCCTGGCGATGATCCTGATATCCCTGTCCATTCTGTTGTTTTATATCCAGTCCTTTAAAACGCTGATTGACATCGCCACTACCCTGGCTTTTCTCACCGCGCCGGTGCTGGCCTGGTTGATCCACCGGTCCATGCACTCGGCGGACGTGCCGGCAACAATGAGACCCGCACCGGGTCTGACCCGCTACAGCGTAGCCTGTATCTGGGCGCTGACATTGTTCGCTGTGTTCTACCTGGTATTGATTTT
>CAYOEQ010000016.1:17865-27511 GCA_964402775.1 uncultured Enterobacteriaceae bacterium | reverse complement strand
TAGCCTGTATCTGGGCGCTGACATTGTTCGCTGTGTTCTACCTGGTATTGATTTTGGGGGGGCAGGTATAGGGGACAGATTTAAACATGCCCCCGCATGTTGTAAGCGGGGGTCTGTCCCCTCCCCTTTGAAGCCGGATAATGAATAGAATCGTAGCAAATATTATTCCCGGTAACGCCGAACGGATCCCGGATCACCCGGCAATTATCGACCAGGGCAGGAAATATACATTCCTGCAACATGCAAACCGGGTCCGGCAACTGCTCGGCGCACTGAAGCAGGCCGGCTGCCGGCGCGGGGACCGCATTGGTATCCTGTCCCGCAATTGTGCGGAATACCTGGAATTATACGGCGCCTGCGAACTGGCGGGATTTATTGCTGCGCCGGTAAACTATCGCCTTACTGCATCAGAGATCAACTATATAGTCGATAACACCACGCCATCCATATTGTTCTATGGCGCGGAATTTCTGCCCGTTGTTGATGAGATACGGACTGCCGGCGCCTTGTATGTGCAGATCGACCAGGGAAGTTTGCCGGAATGGGCCGTCTCCTATGGGGATTTCATCAAGGACGGGGAAATCGATGCGCCGGGTACGCTGCCGTCACCCGGGGACCCCGTATATATCGTCCACACCAGCGGGACTACGGGCAATCCCAAGGGCGCGGTGCTGAGTCAATTCGCCCAGTACGGAACTGCGCGGGTAATAAGCGATGCGGCGAAGATCACTCGCGCCGACCGGTTCCTGCTGGTGCAACCCCTGTTTCATGTCGGCGCCAAATTCCTGCAACTTGCCCACCACCTGCAGGGCGCGACAATTTACATACAGCGGGAGTTTAATCCGGGTGTGGTCTGGAATACCCTGCAAACAGAGCAGATTACCACCCTGCAACTGGTCCCTACCATGATTGAAATGCTGCTTGCCGATGACTACGCGGAGATACGCGACCCGGCCCGGGTGAAGACCATCTTCTACTCCACCGCGCCGATACGGGAGACGCTGTTAAGAAAGGCATTGGACGTATTCGGCCCTGTTTTTATCCAGCAGTACGGGTCAACGGAGGGCAGCTCCATTTCGAACCTGACAAAATCACAACACCAGCCGGACGGAACTGCCGCACAGCAGCGCCGCTTATTATCAGCCGGCCAGGCCTGTGACGGGGTTGAGATAAAAATCGTCAAGTCCGACGGGACTGTTGCAGACACCGGAGAACCGGGAGAGATCGTCGTCCGTCACCCGGACATCTCGCAGGAATACTGGAACGACCCGGCAGCGACTGCTGAGACCATAAGCGACGGCTGGCTGAACATGGGAGATATTGGTTATCTTGATGAGGAAGGCTTTTTGTTTATCGTCGACCGGAAAAAGGACATGATCATCTCCGGTGGCGAAAATATCTATCCCAGGGAAGTAGAGATCGCGCTGGAACAACACCCGGCAGTCAAACAATGCGCCGTGATCGGCATTCCCGACGAGCGCTGGGGTGAGGCCGTCTGCGCGTTTGTGGTCTTGTCCGGCGAATGTACGGAGTCAGAGTTGACCGGGCACTGCCGGACATCGATCGCCAGCTACAAGAAACCAAAAAAAATCAACTTCGTGGAGGAACTGCCGCGCCTGGCAACCGGCAAGGTCGACAAGGTAAGGTTGCGCGCGCCGTACTGGCAGGGACGGCAGACAAAAATAATCTGATTCGAACTGCCCGGGCGCGTCAGAGGGCCAGCGAGCCCAGGCTGGCGCCGCCGCAGATGTACCAGGTCTGTCCAGTGATAAAACCGCTGTCTTCCTCGCATAAAAAAGTGACCACACGGCCTATGTCTTCGGGCGTTCCCAGGCGTTTTACCGGAACGCTTTGCGCGATCCTGTCTTTCTGTTCGCTCTCTTCCGGCACCAGTTCGTGGAACATGTCCGTGACGATGGGGCCCGGCGCGACACAGTTGACGGTGATCCCGTCTTTTGCCAGTTCCAGCGCCCAGGTGCGCGTGATACCGATCTGGCCTGCCTTGGTAGCTGCATAGTTAGTGCGGGTGACCAGGCCCAGTACGCCGCGGGAAGATATGAGGATGATGCGACCGAACTGCGCGCTGCGCATGGCCGGGATAAATTGCTGCGCCAGCGTGATGGCGCTGCCCAGGTGCAACTGGGTCAGGTAGTCCAGGTCTTCCAGTTTCACGTCTTCCAGTAAATCCGGGCGGATTACCCCGGCGTTGTGAACGAAGCTGGTTACCGCATATTGCCCCGCTATCTCCTCTCCCACTTCCAGTGTTGCCCCGGTGTCCGCCAGGTCGGCCGTGTAGTTGACCAGGCGTTCATCGGAAAACTCCGGGGTTTGCCTGGAGATGTTGACCACCTGGTAACCGCCATCCAGAAATCGCCTGGTAATATCGGCGCCGATGCCCCGGTTGCCGCCGGTAATGACGACCACTTTATTATTTCCGCTCATGTTTCACCTCTTCCATTACTATGTTGTTGAAGTCAGCCGCCGGGTCTTTATCCGGTTGCGCAGCAAAAAAAACCGCCTGTCCGGATTTATCCCGTTTCCCCGTAACCTGCACCCTGCTCCCGGTCTGGAGGCAGGACGCGGCCAGGTAGGTAACAATTACCGGCCCGCAGTCCAGTTTGACCAACCCGATATTCAAGGGAAATTTATCCCTGAAGAACTCACTGGTGCTGGCCCGGGAACGGGTCCAGGACAGTACTTTACCCATGGGGCTGACGGTCTGCCACGATAATTCATCAGCCAGGCAACGGCTGCAGAATTCCTGTGGCGGGTACTGCACCTTGTCACACCTGGTGCAGACCTGCAGCCTGAACAGGCCCTTTGCCGCTGCTTCGTTGACCTGCTGCCAGAGACGGGAACGCGCGGCCGGCGGCATTGTGTTCCCTGTCATTCCCCTCCCCTCCCCAGGATCACCGCGCTGGTGCACAGGCATCGATCATAGTTGACCATGCCGTAACCGCTTGCCATGCCGTTCTTCGCTCCCGCGACATGGTTGGACAGGCCGGTTTCGGTCAATTGCCGGATCGCCTCGACCGTGCCCAGGAAGCCGCCGGCAGCGCCGGCCTGTCCGGCGGACAGTTGCCCGCCGCAGGTGTTATGGGGCAACCCCCCGCCGTTCCAGGTCAACGGCCGGGTCCGGACAAATTCGGCTGCTCCGCCCTTGTCACAAAAGCCCAGGTCTTCCATCTGGATCATGGATATCACCGGGTAGTCATCGTATGTCTGCAAAAAGTCCATGTCACCGGGGCCAAGTCCGGCCTGCTCGTACATCTGCTCGCGGTACAGACTCCAGCCGCCGCGGAAATGCACGTCGTCGTCAGACCAGGCATTATGCCGCTCTCCCGCAGCCAGGATGTGCGCATAGGGTAATTGCAGGGCCTCGGCCCGGGCAACCGTCATGACCAGGAAACCTTCCGCGCCGGCCACCGGCATGACGCAATCGAACAGGTGCAGGGGTTCGCTGACGGGGCGGGCATTCAGGTAGTCTTCCATGGATAACGGCTTGTTGAAGACCGCGGTGCCGGCGGCCAGGGCGTTCTCCCGCTGGGCGATGCAGACGCGGCCGAAATCTTCCCGCCCTGCCCCGTATTTCTCCATGTAGTGGCGGGTAATCATGGCGAAAACCGTATTCGGTCCGCCGGCGCCGTAAGGGAATACGGCATCGGTTGAAAACCTGCTGAAATTCCTGACCAGGTCCGTGAATGTGTCGGCAGAGGCCGTATCGGCGCCGATACAGGCGACGATATCCGCATCGCCGGCCTGTACCGCCCGCGCCGCGCGCCGGGCGGCCACCGGGCCGCTGGCGCCTCCCATCGGGATCTGTTCCAGCCAGCCGGGTGAGATGTCCAGGTATTCGGTCATGCTGACGACGCTGTCCGGCGCCAGGGTGAAACTGGCTATGGCGAGACCGTCAATATCGTGTTTTTCCAGGCCGGCCCGGTCCAGCATCCGGGCAAATACAGCACCGGTAAACCAGGCCGCGCTGTGCTCACTGCGCCGTTCATACGGCAGACTGGTCGGGGCGACGAGTGCAACATCATTGTAAGGCTGCATCTTTTCTCTTTCTCTTGCGCTCTCTGAGGTCAATACAATGCCCCTCTTCCACCAGCCTGCGGGCCAGGGTCTTGATTTCGCCACGCTGCAGTTTTTGCGATGCGGTCATGGGCAACTCGGTTACAAACAGGAAATAAGCCGGCACTTTGTAATAAATCAGCCGTTCGTTACAGAAATCGTACAAAATACCGGCCGTAGCCTCCATGGACGCCTGTTCCGGCACGGCAGTTTCATTCAGGATTATACAGACGCCGACCTCCTCACCGCGGGTTTCATCATATATGGGCGTTACCGCGCAGTTGGCAACCGCCGGGTGCTGGAACAGGACATTTTCCACTTCCACAGCCGCGATGTTCTCGCCGCTGCGCCGGATGATGTTCTTGCGCCGGTCCACAAAATGAAAAGAGCCGTCTTCGCTGATGCGCACTACGTCTCCCGTATGGAAGTAATCTCCTTCCCATACCTTCGCCGTCTCCTCCGCATTTTTGTAATAACCGGAAAAAAACCCCTTGCGCGGATTATCGCCCGCGGCGCGGACCAGCAGTTCTCCCGGCTCCCCTGCCCCGACGTCGTTCCCCTCCTCATCCACCAGGCGGTACTCGACGACTTGGGGCGCCCTGCCGATACAGCGCGTACCGATATGGCGCGGTTCCTTGTTCGCGGTAATACAGACATAAGTGCCGGTTTCGGTCATGGCCCAGCCCTCCACCAGGGGGAAACCGAAGCGCTCTTCAAAACGCTGCAGGTGCTTCGGGTCGACGCCGGCGCCGAACCCGAACTTGACCTGCCGGCCCACGTCGTCATGCTCCGTCTCAGGCTGGTTCAGCAGGATTGCCGGTATTACGCCGAGGTAATGCAAGCAGGTCGCCCCGGATTCACGCACCGTTTCCCACCAGGTGGACGCATGAAACCGGTCGAGCTGGATGATGCAGCCGCCGCTCATGATCATGGCCATCATGGAACACAGCGCGTTCATGTGCACCAGCGGCAACGGCGTCAGCATCCGCTCCTCACCGTATGTCAGGCGGCAGTAACCGTCTATGCCGGCATACCATTCACCCATGCAGGTAAAGTATTCGTTGTTCAACATGCAACCCTTCGGCGTTCCGGTGGTTCCGGATGTATACAGCACCGCCACCTCCGTATCCTTGTCCGGCGCGCCGGGTTCGGCAGTTTCGCTGCAGGGCGGCAGGCGGGTCATTGATTCGGTGTCCGTGATGGGAATTGCCGCATCTTCACCGTCCAGGGCAGTCTGTATTTTTTCCCGGTAACAGGGCAGACAAAGTACCAGGCAGGCGTCGCTGTGGTTGATAACGTAAGCGATTTCCCGCGGCAGAAAACCGGAATTGACCGGCACTACGCTTGCGCCAAGCCTGTTCAGGGCCAGGAAGTGCAGAAAAAATTCGGCCCGGTTGTCCAGCATGACGGCCACGCGCATGCCGCGTCCGTAGCCTGCGTCTGCGTATTGTTTACTCAGTTCATCGGCAGCCTGCAGCGCCTGCTCATACGTGTAATCAACAGACCCGTCATGGTATTCCCCGGTAGCCTGGCGGGGGATGTGCAGGAAAGCCTGGGAGGAGACTTTTCCTTCGGTCTTCAGAAACTCGTTATATACGGTAGTCATTTTCAGGTATCAGGTAAGATGCCGGTAATCTGTATATCTTCTGAAGTGAAGCTAGCAGATAAAGCTGAAATGCGGGCATAAGGACGGAGTCTTTATCCCGAAGTATCGGCGGAAGGTGTTATTCATATTAGCTCCCTGTAACCCGTGCCGGACGTATGCGCACGCGTTTTCTGGTGACCACGATGATCGCTCCATCCTGCATTGCATCTGCTCTTTCCGTTGGTGTCATTTCAACAAGCCGAACGATGCCAGGGTGTGATAAGCCGCGCAGAAAGACAAGCTCCCCGAAATCTTTGTCCTCGGTGATGAGTATGCGCTTGTCCTCCTGGGCGAGCGCCAGTAGCGTTTCGTCAGAGGCGTGGGGTAAGAGGTCGTGGGCGGACAGGACATCGTGCCCAAGATCTGTCAAAGCTGTATGGAGTGAGCGCGAAGCAGCGCATACATCAAGCAGAAACTTCACGAAGCCTTGCGAACCGCGATGCGGTCATGCACGTGTTCCCCCGCTAATGAGCGGTGAGCAAAAAGAAGGCATGCCTGGATATCTTCCAGTTCGAGTAACGGATAGTCTTTGAGTAGATCCTCCACGGTTTCTCCCGCTGCAAGGTTGGCCAGCACGTGCTCCACGGCGATGCGCATGTCACGGATAATCGGTTTGCCGCCGAAGACGTCCGGTCGCATTGTGATGCGTTCCAAAAGTTCGTTCTCTTGAGCCATGGTTTTCTCCTTACTACGATAGAGATGATTCTATTCATTATAGACAAGGAAGCAATCCCGGTCTTCTTCGGCTTCGCTAAACATTGATCGCCTCTCTCTCCACATAAGGACGGAATTCCTTTCGCAAGGCTTTATCAGTGACCAGATCAACCTGACGCCCAAGCAGGTCCTCCAGGTAAAACTGTACTCCAAAGTAGGCTTTTGAAGTTGCCGGTTTCCCATAACTCACCAGAATATCGACATCGCTGTCATCATTGGCCTGGTCTCGGGCGACTGAACCGAACAAGGTAAGATCACTGACCCCAACGCGTTGCGCCAGGGTCGATTTGTGCGCCCGGAGCACGTCCAGGACTTCATCTCTGTTCATGGAGTCTTCTATGGATTCGTTAAAATGTACCGCCCCTGCACGTCTTTCCTGATATCTTCCGGTGTCTGGTCGCTGATTCCGCTTTTTTCTCCTTCAATCAAGGCAAGACGGATTGCTTCGATTCCGGCATTACGGTTTTGTCGCTCACGAATAAGATCGCTGATCACTTCACTTTCAGAGCGGTATTGACCACTGGTGACCTGGGATTTTAACCATTCATTATGGGTATCTGTAAAGGTAATACTCTTTCTTGGCATGACTTTATGCTTTATGGGTGTATTAGTGGTGCAATTATGCACCGATTTTGCGTTTTTTGTAAACACTCACTCTCTCAACATGAATTGAATTGGGGACGGAATTAATTCCGTCCCTGGTGAGGTTCGGTGGGGTCGCAATAGATGGAGTCAGAGCACTTGCTCTGACCCCTTTGGTTATGCCTGTTACCTGATACCTGTCTGGGAGCGTTGCAATTGTCCCGCAAAGGCTTCTGCCTCTGCCGCGGCCCTTGCACTTTTATCGGTGATCGAAAACAACCAGGCGAACAGGAAGCACGCCCCCATGGAGAACAGCGTCGGGTAGGCGAAGGGAAACAGCGGTTTCGCATGACCCAGCACTTTCACCCAGACGGTTGGCCCCAGGATGATCAGGCTGACGGCAAGCAGCAGTCCGGTATACCCTCCGAACAGGGCGCCCCGGGTGGTGAACCCTTTCCAGTACATGAACAGGAACAGGACGGGGAAGTTGGCGCTGGCCGCGATCACCAGGGGCAAGGTGGCCAGCACCGCCACATTCTGGCCCTTGAACAGGATTGCCAGCAGGATGCCGACGGCGCTCAACAGGACCACGGTCAGCCTGGACACGCGCAGTTCTTCTGCGTCGGTGCAATCCCCCTTGCGGATGACGCCGGCAAACAGGTCGTGGGAAACGGTCGCGGCGGCGGACAACATCAGGCCTGAAACCACGGCAAGAATGGTGGCGAACGCGACCGCGCAGATAAAACCCATGAAGATGTTGCCGCCGATGATCTGCGAGAGGTGGACTGCCGCCATGTTGCTGCCGCCGCGCAACACCAGCCCGCCGGAGGTGAATTCCGGGTTGCCGGTCAACAGCACTATGGCGCCGAGGCCGATGAACACCACGACGAACTGGAAGTAACTGATGATGCCCATGGCCCAGGCCGCGGAGCGCCTGGCCTGCACCCCGTCCGGCACGGTAAAAAACCGCATCAGGACATGGGGCAGTCCGGCGGTCCCGCCGATGAATGCCAGGGTCAGGGACACGACGGAAACGATATCCGGGTAGAGCAGTCCCGGTTGCATGATGGCGATCCCCCGGGGATGCGCGTCCACCGCCAATCCGGCCAGCTTGCCGATATTGAAATCAAAGGCAGCTAGCACCCCGACCGAGAGTATGGTGCCGCCGCCGACCAGTAACACCGCCTTGATGATCTGCACCCAGGTAGTTGCGATCATGCCGCCGAAAGTCACATATATCGTCATCAACACACCCACAACCAGCACGCCCTGGGTGTAACTGAGACCGAACAGGGATTCGAACAGGGTGCCTGCCGCGACCATTTGCGCCAGCAGGTAGGGCACCGCAACGGCCAGGGTGACGACAGCCGCCATCAACCGTATCGGCCGCGCCTGCAACCTGACGGAAACCGCGTCCGCGAAGGTATAGGAACCCAGGTTGCGCAGTTTTTCCGCGATCAGGAACAGGACCACCGCCCAGCTCAGGATCAGGTTTACGATAAAAAAGATGGTGTCATAGCCGGCGAGATAAAACAGCCCCACCAGGCCCAGGAAAGACGCGGCGGACATGTAATCACCGGAAATGGCGATGCCGTTCTGGATTCCCCCGATGGTATTGCCGGCCACGTAGAAGTCTTTCCTGGAGCGGGTGCGGCGGGCCGCATAGGCGGTGATGAACAGTGTGGCGACAATGAACAGCATGAACGACGCAATGGCCGGGTAATTCAGGTCAGTCATCATCCCGGGGGCCATGCATTTCAAGGTATGCGGAATTGATCCTGATCACGTAATACAGGGCCGCGGCAAGTATGACCAGGACGATGAGCAAGGCCATGCCCATGCCCACGGAGATGACGCCGCCCTGCGCCAGGGGCGCGCCCATGAACCCCTTTGCGTACACGCTGAGCAGGTCGAACGCCAGCACCAGTCCGATCAGCGCACTGATCAGCGTCCAGGACAACCTGCTGTGGATGCGCCTGAATTTCCGGTAGGCGGCGGAGTCGACGGATGTCCCTGGTTCGGACGGCATTCTGGGAGCCTCTGATAAAGTCAGAGCTTCATTAGAAATAGATAAGTATGTTTTCCAGCGGGGCGTCGCAGTTGAGCAGGTCGACGCGCTTGGCGGCTATCCTGAATCCGTCCTCCTCGATGCGCAGCCTGTGACGATAGGTCCCGGCAAAGACATCCTGTTTTTCGCGCCGGTACTGCAGCATGATAAAGCGTGAGTTGACACTGCATTCAGCCGCGCTTTCATCATATCCTTCCAGGATGACGTTGGTGACCAGGTGTACACTGCGGGGCTTGGGCTGCAGGGAAAACGCATTGGGATGCTTGTAGCGCTTGATGCGCACCGCTCTCAGCAAACCCGTCTCATAGATCAGGGAAACATGGTTGTGCGGGTCTTCCTGGTCCGGCGCCGCCGGGACCCAGTACTCCGCGTCCTCGAGGTACAGCGCATTCCATTCTTCCCAGCGCTGTTCATCCAGCAGGCGCGCTTCGTGGTACAGGAACTGTTCTAACTCTCTGAGATCAGGCGAATTGGCTGGTTGTAGACTCACTGGGCGCTGACCATGTAATCTTTCCAGGTGCGGAACTGGTGGCGGAAAACCATGTCGGAGGTGCCGGTCGCGTGCC
>CAYOEQ010000016.1:6009-17765 GCA_964402775.1 uncultured Enterobacteriaceae bacterium | reverse complement strand
TTCCAGGTGCGGAACTGGTGGCGGAAAACCATGTCGGAGGTGCCGGTCGCGTGCCTGGTGCCATCCTCGTCCACTTCGTCCTCGCCCAGGTGACGGTGCTGGCTCACCCACTCATTGCCGTCCTGTGTCTGCAGGCCGTACTGCAGCCTGTGGTAGGCTTCATAGTCGTCCGGGCCGACCAGGTTGGCATGGGAATTGATCAGGTTGCAATACGTGATGGAGCGCCGGAACAGTTCTTCAGGCGCACCCACCTGCCGGAACACCCATGATTCGATCACGGTCTTGTCTACGGCCACGGGTTTCACGACGCGTATCGAGGTGATGGCGCCCTTCAGGGTAAAGCTGGGATATACCACCGTGTTATGACGGTTTACCGCAAGGATTTCCCGGGCTTTCTGCTCTCCGTATTTGTCTGTCAGGGCATCCATATAGCCGGGGATGGGTGAATAAGCCGAATGGATGCTGAATTTGCCACCGGTGACGCTGTGCCCGTAATCCCAGGCCGTCAAGCCCATCTTTTCGAAGAATTCGTAGTTGTTGGTGAACGGCGCCAGCATCTCGAGTTCGAACGGGACGGGATCGTCCTCTTTCAGGCGCTCGTCAAAGACCCGCTTCGCGGTGCCGCTGGAAGACTGGTGCACGACCATGGGGTGCATGGCGTCATTCAGGTTCTCCACGAACATCTTCCAGTTGGAATCATGCAGGTAACGGAAACAACCCCCGGCTATTTCAATGCGGCCTTCAGGGGAGCGTTCCACCAGGTTGTCGATGGAGACCGCCGCGCCGCTCAGCCAGGTCTTCAAATCCGGCCCATCGGGCGCCAGGCTGGCGAACACCAGGCCGTGGTAGCTGTCAACCCGCGGGACCTGCTGCATGTTGGATTCAGGCTTGCCCTTGCCGAAACCGGCGCCGCTGTAGCCCTCCTCCCTGGGGATATGGAGCAACGTCCCGTCGGTATCGAATACGTAACCATGATAGCTGCAGCGCAGTTTGGGCATGTTGCCGCAACTGTCTCCGACCACCTGTGCGCCCTTGTGGCTGCAGCGGTTGAACAGCACATATACCTTGCCGTCCTTATGCCGGGTCATCACCACCGGTTGCCGGCCGATGCTGGTGGCGAAATAATCCCCCGGTTTTTTTACCTGGCTGTCATGGCCGACATAGATCCAGGACCTGTTCCAGATACGCTCCATCTCCAGGTCGAAGACTTCGGGATCGGTATAGACTTTCTTATGGACGCAATCCTCCCTGATCAATCCCGCCAATTGGTTGTCAGTGTAATGCGCCATCTTCAATTCTCCCGCAGGTGCTGCATTCAGCCTCGCATATTTCGTTGATTATAACCCATGATCAATCCGATAACACCTCACCCCTGGCAATCGCAAGTTCCAGCATTTCCTCCGGGTTGGGGGGTTTTGCCGCGGTCCTCAGTTCAGTCTCTTCCAGGTTGTCCCGCTCCGCATTCAGTTCGGCCGCAAACTTCCCTGCCCCGTACTGCTCCGGCCAGTGCTGGGCCTTGTAACCGTAACGGGCCGCGGCATTCAGTACGAACTGCGGTTCGTTCATGATCGGGCGCGCCAGCGCCACCATGTCCGTCCTGCCCGCGGCAACCAGGGTATTGACCTGGTCCGCGCTGGTGATGTTGCCCGCGACAATGGTCGCTATGCCCGTCTCGTTGCGCACCAGGTCGGCAAACGGCGCCTGGTACATGCGTCCGTAAACGGGATCTTCGTGACTGACCACCTGGCCCGTCGATACGTTGATAATGTCGGCGCCGCTTTCCTTGAGCAGCAGGAGGAATTCCCGCAGGTCCTGTTCGGACAGTCCGTCGCTGATCCAGTCCGTTGCTGAAATTCTCACCGATACGGGCCGTTCCGCCGGCCATGCCCCGCGCACGGCGCGCAGGATACGCAACGGGTAGCGGGCCCGGTTGCCTATATCCCCGCCGTACTCGTCAGAGCGCCGGTTGGTGTACGGACTGATGAACGAAGACAGCAGGTAACCGTGCGCCATGTGCAGTTCCAGCATGTCGAAACCGGCAGTTACGGCGTTCACGGCGGCATTCACGAAATCGGCTTCCACCCTGTCCATCTCTTCCCCGGACATTGCCCTGGGCAGGCGGCTGTGTTCCAGGTACGGCAAGGCAGACGGGGCGATAATCTCCCAGGCATTTTCCGGAAGGGGCTGGTCGATGCCGCCCTGCCAGGGGATGCAGGTCGCGCCCTTGCGCCCGGCGTGGCCGATCTGCGCACAGATTTTTGCCTTGCTGTGGCTGTGCACGAACTCGCAGATGCGCCGCCATTGTTCCGCCTGTTCCGCGTTCCATATCCCGGCGCAACCCGGCGTGATGCGCCCGTCCGCCGAGGTGCACAGCATTTCCGTATTCACGAGGCCGACGCCGCCTACGGCCCGTGCGCCGTAATGAACAAAATGCCAGTCCCCGGGCATGCCGTCCGGTGCGCAGTACTGGCACATGGCGGACAATTGTACGCGGTTCTCTACCCGCAGTCCGCCTATCCTGAACGGCTGGAACATCGGCGCTGCAGGGTTTTCCGTGTCGATATCGTCGAACCCGGTCAGTGTGCGGACATGTTGCGCAAACCAGCGGTCCATGGAACGGATAAAAGCCGGATCGCGCAGCTTCAGGTTGTCATAAGTGACGCGTTTGGAACGCACCAGCATGTTGAACGTGAATTGCAGCGCCTCCTGCCGGGCGTAACGGTCCACGTTCTCGAACCAGCGCAGACTGGTGACCGCGGTGCGCTGCAGGCGGTCCGCCTCGGGCTTGCGCATCTCCTGGTAGGCTTCAAGAGCGGCCTGTACCCGGTTGCCGTGTTGTTCAAATACATGCGCCAGCGTGATCGCGTCTTCCATGGCCAACTTGGTGCCGGAACCGATGGAAAAATGCGCTGAGCGGCCCGCATCGCCCAGCAGCACGATATTCCCGTGACAGAGCCTGGCGTTGCTCACCACGGGAAACTCGCGCCAGAGCGAGCGGTTGGTGATGATGGGATGGCCTTGCAGGTCTTCCCTGAACACCTCCTCGATATATGCCCGGGTATCCTCCTCCGAGAACGCATCCATTCCCGCATTCAGCCAGGCCTGGTGGCTGCACTCCACGATCCAGGTGGACATGCCCTCTTCATAACGGTACCCGTGCACCCACCACCAGCCATGTTCGTTGCGGCGGAACACGAAGGTGAAATTGTCCAGCGGCAGGGTGGTCGCCAGCCAGCAGAAGCGATTGGGACGCCAGTCCATTTCGGTGCCGAATTCCCCGGCATACGCGCTGCGCAACATGGAGGTGATGCCGTCGCCGGCGACCACCAGGTCGTGACCGTCAATGTCCAGTTGCGCCAGGTCGGTGATGTCGGTATTGAAGCTCAGGGTAACGCCAAGCTCCTCGCAACGGTCATGCAGGGCATTCAGCAGCTTCAGGCGCGACAGGCCGCAGAATCCGTGCCCGCCGCTGACAACCCGGGTTCCATGGATGCGGGTCTCTATTTTGTCCCAGTAGGCGAACTGCTCAACGATGCGCTTGTAGCTGGGCGCATCAGCTTCCATGAACCCGCGCAGGGTATCGTCGGAAAACACCACCCCGAAACCCCAGGTGGCGTCACGCGGCCCGCGCTCGATCACGGTGATATCATGACCGGGGTTCGCTTTTTTCATCAGCAGGGAGAAATAGAGCGAAGACGGCCCCCCTCCGAGACAGACTATTTTCAAACCGTTCATACAAGCCGTTCCATTTTTACCAGAGTGTAAATGGAATTATCTTACATGTAAACGATCTGCGTCTCGACTCTCTTCAGGATTTTCTGCTCACTCCTGTTCTTCTTCCAGGCGTTCTCTTACGGTCTTCAGCAGGCGCACGAGTTCCTCCTGTTCAGCAGGTTCGAGCACACTCAGTACTTCATGGGTCCAGCGCTCATGGTCAGGCGCCATCTGGCGGAACAGTTCGGCGCCCGCCCGTGACAAACAGATATTCTGGACGCGCCTGTCCGATGAGTGCTGATTTCTGAAGACGAGACCGTCATGCTCCATCCTGTCCAGCAGGCGGGTGATATTTCCCCTCGATGCCAGGAGTTTTGCTGCCAGCGCAGAAGTGCTGAGACCCGCGTCTCCCGCCAGGTCAAGGTGCGCCAGCACATCGAATCTCGACAGGGAACTGCCATAGGACCGGCGCAGCCTGGCCGACATGATCTGGTCGAGTTTTTTGGAGCACTTGAGCAGGTAGAGCCAGGCCCTCAGCGAGTGTTTGGAATCGCCGGTTCGGGCCTTCGAAGGGTCAGTTTTCCTGCCGCCTTGCTTGACGCCGGACACGGTGCAGCCTCAATCGGGTATGACGGCCGTTGTTTCTATTTCCACCTTTGCCCCGTCCTCGAGCAATGCGGAGACCGCCAGCAATGACATTGCCGGGTAGTTCCTGCCCATGATTTCCCTGTAAACCCGGCCTATGTCCTTCCGGGATGACAGGTATTCCTGTTTGTCCAGGACATACCAGGTCATCCTGGTGACATGCTCGGGCCCGGCATTCGCCTCTGCCAGCACCGCAATCGTATTCTCCAGGGCCTGGCGCACCTGGTCGGTGAGGCTGTCGCTGAGAATCATGTTGTTCCTGTCCCAGCCGATCTGCCCGGCGACGAATACCAGCCTGCCCCGTGCTGCAATTCCGTTGGAATAGCCTTTCGGTCCGGGCCAGTCCGGTGGTTGTAGTATCTGCATGAGTGATATCCCGGTTATTATTCCGCCTGCCGGCGCACAGGCAGTACATTATAACCGCTAATACATGGAATACTTAATTCCCGATTCCTAATTCCTAATTCTTAATTCCTGATTTATAATGTGTTCCGCCCGCAACACTGAAGCCTTCTGACGTCATTCGTTTCTGATTGGAGAAAAAACCTTATGAAGTCTTATTTTGAGAACATGCAGCGATTCGGCAAGGAACTGAAGTCAGGCCGCATCAAGCGTGCTTCCGCGAGCATGGAACAGTTGAAACAGGTCGAGGCGGAAATCGGGCAGCGCAGGAAAGACATCGAGAACGCAGGTTTCTCTACCGAACAGATCAACAAGCGCGGCTCGATGACCGTCTGGCAACGCCTGGAATACCTTATCGACCCGGGGACCTGGCGGCCATTGCACAGTTTGTACAACCCTTCAGAAAATGCCAACGGGTCAACCAACGTGGTGGACGGGCTTGCCAGGGTCGCAGGACGCTGGGCCGTCGTGATCGGTTTCGACAACAAGGTGCTGGCCGGCGCCTGGTTGCCGGGCCAGTCGGAGAACATACTGCGCGTTACCGACCTGGCGAAACGCCTTAATATCCCGCTAATCTGGCTGGTCAACTGCAGCGGGGTGAAACTGGATGAACAGGAAAAGTTCTATGCCAACCGGCGCGGGTCGGGCACGACGTTTTATCGCCATGCGGAGTTGAACCAGTTGGGCATCCCCGTACTGGCCGGCATCTACGGCACCAACCCTGCGGGCGGCGGCTACCAGGGTATCAGTCCCACCATTCTGCTGGCCCACAAGGGCGCCAACATAGCCGTTGGCGGTGTCGGCATTGTCTCGGGCATGGCGCCGAAAGGGGGCTTCAGCGCCGAAATGCTGGAAGACCTGGTCGAGAAGACCCGCGCCTTCAGCGCCGAACCGCCAGGAGGAGTCGATACCCATTACCACGAGACCGGGTTCTTTACCGAGGTGTTCGACGAGGAGACCGGCGTGCTCGACGGCATCAGGGAATACATGGAAGCCATCCCCGCCTATAAACCCCGCTTTTTCCGGGTTGCAGAGCCTGCGGAGCCGGCATTCACAGCGCAGGACCTGTATTACCTGTTGCCCGGCAACCAGAAGGAAGTCTATTCGTTTGATGAAATACTGGCCCGGGTGGTGGACGGCAGCGAACACATGGAGTTCCGGCCGGACTACGGTCCGGAGGTCTATACCGGGTTGTGCAGGATGGACGGCTTCGCGGTCGGCTGTATCGGCAACCGTTCCGGCTACCTGGGCAAGGGTTATCCCGAATATGCGGACTACCCCGGCATGGGAGGCAAACTGTACCGCCAGGGCCTGATCAAGATGAACGAATTCGTCACCCATTGCGGACGGGACCGGGTTCCGGTTATCTGGTTCCAGGATACGTCCGGCATCGACGTCGGCGACCTGGCCGAGAAAGCCGAATTGCTCGGCCTGGGCCAGTCCCTGATTTATTCCATACAGCAGACCGACGTGCCCATGATGCTTGTCGTCCTGCGCAAGGGAACAGCCGCGGCCCATTACCTGATGGGAGGACCGACCGCAAACCGGCACAATGCGTTCACGCTGGGCACGCCGGCCACCGAGATTGCGGTCATGCACGGGGAAACCGCAGCGGTCGCCATGTATTCGAGGCGCGCAATCAAGGACAAGGACGCGGGCAAGGCGCTGGATGAAGTGGCCGGCAGGATGAACGCGCTTGCTGAACAATACCGGCAGCATTCCAGCCCCGAGTATTGCGCGCGTTACGGCCTGGTCGATGAGATCGTGGACCTGTCGGACTTGCGCAATTACCTCATGGCGTTTGCCGGCGCGGCCTACCAGAACCCCCGCTCAATCTGCCCCAGGCACCAGATGATGTTGCCCAGGATCATAAGAAAATAATATAAGATCAACTTTATGGAACAGGCCCTGGAAGTTTTTCTTAACGGTCTTGGCGGTGTTTTCGCCGGCATGGGGATATTGTATGTCGCCATCAAGTTGCTGGCGCTGATGCCGGACAGTAAGGAAGTCGAGAAGGAAGACTGATGGCGTTCATAGAAAACATGGGTATTTTCGCCGTCACGCCCGAACTGCTGCTGATGTGGCTGATTGGACTGGCATTGATCTACCTGGCCGTAACAAAGCAGTATGAACCCTTGCTCCTGCTCCCGATTGGGTTTGGCATCCTGCTTGCCAACCTGCCTCTGACCGGGTTAATGGAACCCGGAGACGGGTTGCTATGGCGCTTCTACCACCATGGAATCGAGTGGCGCATCATTCCGCCCCTGATTTTCCTGGGTCTGGGAGCGTTGACTGATTTCGGACCGCTGCTCTCGCAACCCCGGCTTATCTTCCTGGGCGCCGGCGCCCAGGTGGGTGTTTACCTGACGTTTTTCCTGGCCTGGTGGATGGGATTCGACCTGCAGGATGCGGCGACCATCAGCATTATCGGCGGCGCCGATGGTCCGACAACCATCTTTCTGGCAGCCGAACTGGCGCCGCACCTGCTTGGCGCCTGTGCCGTTGCAGCCTATTCCTACATGGCGATGGTGCCCATAATCCAACCGCCCATCATGCGTCTGTTGACTACGGAAGATGAACGGAAGATACGCATGCGTAAGGGGCGCAAGGTCGGCGCCAGAGAAAAGCTGCTGTTCCCGATCGTTGCCGCGCTGTTGATTATACTGATAGTGCCTGCCTCGGCCCCACTGGTGTCCATGTTCATGCTCGGCAACCTGTTCCGGGAATCGAAAGTGGTTGAGCGCTTGACGGACGCCGCCAAAAATTCCCTGATGAATATTGCTACCATCTTCCTCGGAATCAGTGTCGGCGCCACAATGAGCGCAGAAACTTTTTTGCGGGCCGATGTCATTCTTATCTTCTTCCTGGGGCTGTTTGCATTTATGATCAGCACTGCAAGCGGTATATTGCTGGCTAAACTGATCAATGTTTTTACCGCGAACAAGATCAACCCCCTGGTAGGCGCAGCGGGCGTATCGGCCGTGCCCATGGCGGCGCGGGTTGTTCAAAAAATCGGAGCTGAGGCCGATAAAAAGAATTATTTACTCATGTTTGCCATGGGTCCCAATATTGCCGGCGTGATCGGAACCGTCATTGCAGCCGGTATATTCCTGACCATATTGAAATAAATGCGCGGAGGACAATAATGACGGAAGAAGTGTTGGCGCCCCTGTCGGGCACCATTTGGAAAATTTCGGTAGCTCTGGATGAAGACGTCGAGGAGGATGACGAAGTGCTCATTATAGAGGCGTTGAAAATGGAAACCCCCGTGTATGCGCCCTGTGACGGCAGAGTGAAGGAGATATTCGTCAAGGAAGGCAATGCGGTAGAGGAAGATCAACCCCTCATGAGCATCGAGACCGATTGAAAGAGGAAACCATGTTTTTTGAGTTTCATCCGGGGACGGATTTGAAATCCGTCCCCTTTACTAAAGGAAGGCGGCCATGTTTTTTGAGTTAACCGAAGAGCAACAACTGGTGCAGGACACCGCCAAACGGTTTGCCCTGGAGGAGATAGCTCCCACCCTGGAAGAAGAAGAGAGAAACAGGGAGTTCAAACTCGAACGGGTGGCGCAAATGGGCGAACTCGGTTTCTTTTCCTGCGTCTTGCCGGATGAGCTCGGCGGGAACGGCATGGGCTTCCTGGAATCCGCGCTCATGGCGGAGCAGATTGCCCGGGTGTCCGCTTCCTGGCGCCTGCCGTTCAACATGCAGAACCTGGGACCTCCCCTGTCGGTTGCGAAGTTCGGCACCCGTGAACAACAGGAAAAATACATCCCGGGCTGGATAGACGGGACAAAAATGGGCTTCTTTGCCATGACCGAGCCTGATACCGGCTCCGATGTCGCCAGCATGAAGACCTATGCTGTTGACAAAGGCGATCATTTTGAACTGCACGGCAGCAAGATCTGGATTTCCAATGCCCACATCGGCGATGCCGGCCTGCTGTATGCCTACACTGACAGGGAAAAAGGCAACAAGGGCATCAGCTGTTTTATTATCGAACCCAAGAACCTGGAAGGCTGCACTGCCCGCCCCATAGAGACCAAATTGGGACTGCACTGCTCTCCAACGGGAGAATTCGTTTTTGAAGGAGTGAAAATTCCCAGGAACGCCCTCCTCGGCGAACTGAATAACGGTTTCAGGATGTGCATGTGGCAGTTAAACAATACCCGCATCGGTTGCGCTGCCGGCGCTCTGGGCGTGGCCGGCGGCGCACTGCAGCTTGCCGTCGACTATGCCAACGAGCGCAAACAGTTCGGCAAACCCATTTCCCGCCACCAGATGATCCAGTCCCAGATCGCCGATATGGCGCTGGAACACGAGGCCGCACAGTTGCTGGTGTACAAGGCCGCCTGGTTGAAGGACCAGGGCAGGCCCAACCAGTACGAAACCTCCATGGCCAAGCTGGCGGCGTCGGAAGCGGCAGTACACGCGGCGAACGAATGTATGAAGATCTTCGGCTCTTACGGCTATTCCACGGAATATCCTGCGGAGCGGTTCTATCGCGACGCCAAATCCCTGCAGGTGGTGGAAGGGACGTCCAATATTCAGAAGATGATCATCGCCGGCATGGCCTGCGGGCACACGGCCAACCGCTAATTCACGCGGGTTACCATACTCCGCATTGCCCGTAACATGACAGCGCTCAGCGACAAGCACGTGGTGGTCACCGGCGGAGGCCGGGGCATAGGCGCCGCCATCGCCGCGGAGATGGGCAGACTGGGCGCCAGGATTACCCTTATGGGCCGGACCCTCAGCGCGCTGCAGTCCCGGGCGGAACAACTGGAGCGCGCCAGCGCGATACAGGTTGACGTCACGGATGAAAAAGCCATACAGGCCGGGTTTGATGAAGCAATGGCCGGCTTCGGCCCCGTGGACATCCTGGTGAACAATGCCGGCGCAGCCTACAGCAGTCCGTTTGCCCGAATAGACAGCGATAACTGGCAACAGACGCTGGCAGTCAACCTGGGCGGCGTATTTTATTGCAGCAGGCAGGTCCTGGACGGGATGCTGGAGGCCGACTGGGGCCGCATCGTCAATATCGCCAGCACGGCCGGGCTTGCCGGCTATGCCTACGTCAGTGCTTATTGCGCGGCCAAGCACGGCGTAATAGGCCTGACCCGCTCACTGGCGCTGGAACTGGCGGGCACGGGCATTACCGTCAACGCGCTCTGTCCCGGTTACACCAATACGGACCTGATCACCGAAGCGATAACCAGGATCATGGACAAAACGGGCATGACCAGGGAGGAGACGGAAGCGCGCCTGAAGTCCGTGAATCCCCAGCACCGCTTCATCGAGCCTGAAGAAGTGGCAGCGGCGGTAGCCTGGTTATGCCTGCCCGGCAGCGAATCGATTACCGGCCAGTCCATTCCGATAGCCGGCGGCGAGGTGATGTAGGATGAAGAAATCCCGGTAAAACCATGAACATGCAAAGCCATAAACCACAACACTTTGCCTGGTCCTGTTCCGACGGCATGGCCACGGTAATCCTGAACCGCCCGGAGAGGAAAAACCCCCTGACCTTCGCCTCTTATGCGGAACTGCGGGATACGTTCCGCCTTCTGGCAGCAGCCGAAGACGTCAAGGTCGTGGTCATCACCGGCGCCGAGGGGAACTTCTGCTCCGGCGGTGACGTGCGCGACATCATAGGGCCGCTCACGGAAATGAATATGAAAGACCTGCTGGAGTTTACCCGGATGACCGGCGATCTCATCAAGGCGATGCTCCACTGCCCTCAACCGATTATTGCCGCAGTGGACGGTATCTGTATGGGCGCCGGCGCCTGCATCGCCATGGCCAGCGATATGCGTATCGCCACCCCGGAAGCAAAAACCGCGTTCCTGTTCACCCGCGTCGGACTGGCGGGGTGCGACATGGGGGCCTGCGCCATCCTGCCCAGGATAATCGGCCATGGACGCGCCGCAGAACTGCTCTACACAGGCCGTTCCATGAGTGCGGAAGAAGGTCATCGCTGGGGTTTTTACAACTCCCTGGCCGCGGCGGACGAATTGCAGAATGAAGCGCGCAGGCTGGGCGAGCAACTTCTGCGCGGGCCGACATTCGCCCATGGCGTCACCAAGACCATGTTGCGCCAGGAATGGGACATGGCCCTGGACCAGGCCATCGAAGCCGAGGCCCAGGCCCAGGCGATGTGCATGCAGACCGAGGATTTTCGCCGGGCCTACACGGCTTTCATGAACAAGGAAAAACCCGTATTTGAAGGTGACTGATGGTCGACCGCAGCTTTCTTGACTGGCCGTTTTTTACCGACCGGCACAGGCAACTGGCCGGCAGACTGGACGACTGGTGCGGGAAGTCCCTGCCCCGGCAACACACGGATAACGTCGACGAAGCCTGCAGGGAACTGGTTAAACTCCTGGCCCAGGCCGGCTGGCTCAACCATGCCGCGCCGGCGCCCGGTACCGCAGAGCCGCCGGACGTCAGGTCATTATGCCTTATCCGCGAGACCCTGGCGCGCCATTCCGGGCTGGCGGATTTCGCTTTCGCCATGCAGGGGCTGGGCAGCGGCGCCATCGCGTTATTCGGCAACCCGGAGCAAAAAAATGATTACCTGCCTGCGGTGCGCAACGGCGACAGGATTGCAGCATTCGCCCTTTCCGAACCCGAGGCAGGCTCCGATGTCGTCTCACTGACCACGACTGCAGTAAAAGATGGCGCCGATTACATCATCAACGGCGAGAAGACCTGGATATCGAACGGCGGTATTGCCGACTTCTATACCCTGTTCGTCCGCACCGGTGAAGAAGCCGGGGCGGGAGGTCTCAGCGCCTTCATTGTCGATGCCGGAACGCCGGGACTGGAAATAGCGGAACGCATTGAAGTGATTGCACCCCACCCCCTGGCGCGCCTTGAGTTCAGGAACTGCAGGGTGCCGCAGGCAAGCCTGTTGGGCAAGCCGGGTGAAGGGTTTAATATCGCCATGGCCACACTGGACGTGTTTCGTTCAACAGTAGGCGCGGCAGCGCTGGG
>CAYOEQ010000016.1:2199-5909 GCA_964402775.1 uncultured Enterobacteriaceae bacterium | reverse complement strand
TCGCCATGGCCACACTGGACGTGTTTCGTTCAACAGTAGGCGCGGCAGCGCTGGGGTTTGCGCGCTGCGCGTTGGAAGAAACCCTCAGGCACGTCGGCACACGACAACTGTTCGGCAGGAAGCTTGCTGACATGCAGATGACCCGGGACAGTATCGCGGACATGGCCGTGGCCGTTGATGCCAGCGCCCTGCTGGTGTACCGAGCCGCATGGAGCAGGGATTGCGGCGCAGACCGCATCACGCGGGAAGCCGCCATGGCCAAGCTCCATGCAACCGAGTCTGCCCAGCAGGTCATAGACCGTGCCGTGCAGTTATTCGGCGCGCGTGGCGTGACACGCGGCGAAAAAGTGGAAGAGCTTTACCGGGAAATCCGCGCTCTGCGCATCTATGAAGGCGCATCCGAGATACAGAAACTGATCATCGCGCGGGAGACATATGAAAGTCGCGCTTAAATCCCTGGGTTGCCGCCTGAACGAGGCCGAACTGGAACACTGGGCATCAGGTTTCCAGGCGGACGGCCACCAGTTGACCGCGACCACGGACAATGCCGACCTGGTAGTTGTCAACACCTGCGCGGTGACCTGTGAGGCGGCAAAAAAGTCCAGGCAACTGATTCGGCGCAGCCGGCGGCGCAACGCAAAAGCCAAACTGGTAGTCAGCGGTTGTTATTCGAGCCTGCAACCCGGCGAAATCAAACAATTGCCGGGCATAGACCTGGTGATAGACAATTCCGACAAGGACCGCCTGGTAGATATCGTAAAACAGAGGCTGTCCGCAGAAGCCATGCCGGTGGCGGCCACGGAACCGGATGAAACCGCCCTGTTCAGCCGTGGGCGTAACCGGGCCTTTATCAAGGTACAGGATGGCTGCCGGCATAAATGTACGTTCTGCATCGTCACGCTGGCCCGGGGCGCGGAACGAAGCCGGACAATCAGGGAGATCGTCGATGAGATAAATTCGTTACACTCGCGTCAAATCCGGGAAGCTGTCCTGACCGGCGTACATATCGGCGGCTACGGGCGCGACCTGGGAACCGGTTTAACGGCATTGATTAAAACCGTCCTTGATGAAACCGATATTCCCCGGCTGCGACTGGGTTCACTGGAACCCTGGAATATCGGCGGCAGCTTCCATGAACTCTTCGATAATCCCAGGTTTATGCCGCACCTGCACCTGCCCATGCAAAGCGGCAGTGACAGCGTACTGCGGCGCATGGGCCGGCGCTGCAAACGCGTGCATTTCGTAAAACTGGCGGACCAACTCAGGCAGCATGTTCCCGACCTGAATATCACAACGGACATCATCGCCGGATTTCCGGGTGAGACGTCCGAAGAATGGCGCCAAACCCTGGATTTCTGCCGGGAAATCGGGTTTTCACATATCCATATTTTTCCTTATTCGGCACGGGCCGGCACCCGGGCTGCTCTATTGCCGGGACAACTGCCCCCCGGGATAAAAAAATCGCGCTGCAGGGAATTGCATCACCTTGCGACGCAGATGAAACATGATTATATGCGGCGATACCCGGGCCGAAACTTCAAAGTCCTGGTAGAAAACGATACGGAGGAATTAAACGGAAAGCAGGTCCGCTTCGGTTACTCCCCGAACTACCTGCGCACAGCCATCAGGGTTTCGGGCGCCTCTCCCCGCCCCAACAGCATAGTGACTGCCCATGTCAGTGAATACGATGAGGGCAGCGGCACGCTGGTGGCGGAAGCAGGCTTCAGCGGGGCTCCCGGGCGGCCAGATACCCGTCTATATCCGTCTCAAGGGCTTTCAGCCTGTCGTTGATCCCGTTCACTTTTTCTATTTCCCCGGTAATTTCATCCAAACTTGAAAAAGCGCCCAGTAAAGGTGGATTTTTCAACAGCGCATAACCCTGCCGCATCTGTTCCTGTATTGCCCTGGACCGGTCAGGCGGCACGCGCAGTTTCCATAACCGGGACTTGAGTATTCCAAGCTGCTTCCTTACGCCATCCCGCGCCTGCTCAAGCCTGTCATATTCAGAGCGCATCGCTTCCCTGCGTTTTTGTTCTGCAGTTTGTGCAGGATCGGGTTCCGCATGCACGGGGGACTCCGCCTGTCTTGACTGAACGTTATCCGGTTTGGCCTCATCCCTCCCTGCGGTTCCGTCCAGGCTCAGAAACGAGTAAGCCGTAGCGGCGGCGATCAGGACAATTGCGGTAATAACGATATTTCTGTTCATTGCAAAGCCATCCTGCTATCAGGATATACTATTCAGGTTAAATATTACTTAGATCGTTTAACTTTATGTTTTTTTGAAAAAAACACTTGATTTTTCCATATCAATAGGATATAAGGTACAACCAGTAATTTCAACCGGGTGGGGGCTATGTTATTACAAAAAGTAAACAGCATGATGAGAAGACGTTCCGGGGATAAGCGCAGGACATACCTGAAGGGCGTCGGCAATGTCCCCATGACTGATGCGCAAACCGGCTTTATTCACCACCGGCACGGCTTTCCATTGGATTACAAGCGTCTTTTGCCGGATGCTGAAGCGGAGCAGTCCGGGGATAACCAGGGCAACACCGGCCTGTTGTTCCAGTCCGATGAATACCTGGCGCCCGGCACGACCATAGAAGCGACAATCACGCTGAATGACAGGCTGGAGAAGATCCGCGGCAAGGTAGTGATGGTGCGCGACCGGGAAGATTATTACGAGATAGGCTTATGGCTCGGACACCATGAAGACGCCAGCCGCGCCCGTATAGTGGAACAGACCTGTTATATTGAGGAATATATCAAGGAAAAGAAATTTCGCGAAGGTCCGTTTGTTCTCAACCGGGAAGGTGCGGCAGAAGAATGGATCAACAAGTATGCCGCCGGGGTGCCCGGCAGTTAGGGAAGCTCTCAGCCATAGCGAATTCCGGTTCCTCCCAGTCCGCAATATCCACCCGGGTTCTTTGCCAGGTATTGCTGGTGGTAGTCTTCCGCGTAATAAAATGCCGGGGCATCCGTTATCTCGGTGGTGATACTGCCATAACCGCTACCCGACAGGACGGTCTGGTACTTATCTCTTGAATCCAGGGCGCTTCTGTCCTGTTCACCGGTAAAGGTATAGATGCCGGACCGGTACTGAGTTCCGATATCATTGCCCTGGCGCATGCCCTGGGTCGGATCGTGCGACTCCCAGAATACCCGCAGTAAATCCCGGTAGAAGATGACTTCAGGATCATAAACCACCAGCACCACTTCATTATGACCCGTCATTCCGCTGCACACTTCCCGATAGGTGGGATTTGGCGTAAGCCCGCCGGCATAGCCGACCGCCGTGGTGTAAACGCCCTTCAGTTGCCAGAATATCCTCTCCGCGCCCCAGAAACAGCCCAGTCCGAATACGGCCCTCATCATCCCTTCGGGGAAAGGCGGTTTCAATGGCCGGCCGTGGACATAATGCCGCTCTGCAGTGGGCAGTGCCCCGGTGCGCCCCGGCAGGGCGTTGTCCATATCCGGCATATTCGTTTTGGTTCTGTTAAGAAGCATTGTTCAACCCCAGGCAAAAAACAACAGGTTCAACCGTAATATAATTTTAATGTTCACGTTGTTAAATATAAAGTACAGGCTGCGCCGCGCGGTGAACGGCGATGAACATTGTCATCACGCATAAAGTCTGTTATTATTTTAACTTAAGTGTAGAAAACTAAAATAACCCGCTGGGGCAAATAATAAATACGACAGCCCCGAAA
>CAYOEQ010000016.1:0-2099 GCA_964402775.1 uncultured Enterobacteriaceae bacterium | reverse complement strand
TGTAGAAAACTAAAATAACCCGCTGGGGCAAATAATAAATACGACAGCCCCGAAAAAATTATAGGGAGAGTATCATTGAATTATGCTGCTATTGCCAGAAGGCCTGAGCTTGTCCCAAGCACAAAGTTCAAAGTATACACAGAAAAACACCTTGACCAGATAAGCCAACTCGACAGCCTGCCCAGCCAATTACGCCACGATATTCGCGTGGTTGCCAGGATTCTGCCTTTCAGGGTCAACCAGTATGTGCTCGATACGCTCATCGACTGGGATGATGCCGAAACAGACCCCATGTTCCTGCTCACTTTCCCCCAAAAGGACATGCTGGAACCGGCTGCATTCAACCGGATGGCGAAACTGATCAAATCAGGCGCCGACACCAAGACCATTAATGCCCTTGCGACCCAGATCCGGCAGGATCTCAACCCGCATCCGGCCGGACAAATGGAATTGAACGTGCCGATGCTGGATGACGAGCCATTGGGCGGGATGCAGCATAAATACCATGAAACCGTCCTGTTTTTCCCGTCCCAGGGCCAGGTCTGCCATTCCTACTGCACTTTTTGTTTTCGCTGGGCGCAATTTGTCGGGGATAAATCAATTCGGTTTTCATCTGCCGAGTCGGACGGTCTCTATACCTATCTGAAACGGCATAAGGAAGTCTCCGACCTGCTGCTTACCGGGGGCGACCCCATGGTGATGAAAACCCATCACCTGAAGTATTATATCGAACCTCTGCTTGACCGCTCACTTCACCATGTTCAGACCTTGCGCATTGGCAGCAAGGCCCTGACCTATTGGCCGCACCGTTTTGTCACCGATGAAGATGCCGATGAACTCCTGCGCCTGCTGGAAAGACTGGTGAGGGCAGGTAAACACGTGGCATTCATGGCTCACTTCAACCATTGGCGTGAGCTGGAATCATACATGACCCGGCGCGCCATCCAGCGGATTCGCAATACCGGCGCCGAAATCCGTTGTCAGGGGCCATTACTGGACAAGATCAATAATGATCCCCTGGTCTGGTCGAGATTGTGGCGGGAGCAGGTGCGACTGGGCATGATACCTTATTACATGTTTGTGGAACGGGATACCGGCGCCCGGCGTTACTTCGAAGTGCCTCTGGCGCGGGCTCTTGAAGTTTACCAGCAAGCATACCAGTCCGTATCCGGGCTTGCCCGAACGGTACGGGGGCCCTCGATGAGTGCCTCTCCAGGCAAGGTACAGGTACAGGGTGTAACGGAAATAAATAATGAAAAGGTGTTTTTGCTGCGCTTCCTGCAGGGCCGTAATGAAGCCTGGACGCAACAGCCGTTCTTCGCCGAATTCGATGAGAACGCGACCTGGCTGGACCACCTGAAACCCGCGTTCGGGGCGGACCGGTTCTTCTTCGAGGAAGAATACCTGCAAATGTCCGGCGAGCGCCTGGCGGGTTGACGCCCACCAGGCAGCCCGCCCCCGGATCTCAGCCGCCGGGTATTGTAGCAAGCGCCTCTTGCCAGGGGGCTGAGCCAAGGATGCTTCCCGACCAGCGGGTTATTTCGGCATAACCATCCAGCGGGAGACCGGCTGCTTCCGCGTGCACCAGCCATGACACCACGGCATGGTCGGCAAGCGTTATCGAATTACCTACCAGTGTTTCACGACCTTTGAGGTGATCGTTCAATACTGTTCCGTAACGGTTGAATTCCTCCTCGCCCTTTGCCAGTTGCGCAGGGTCCGGGTCGCCGATATTCATGAACTTTTTGACAAGGTTCTCAAAGGTAAAGATGCCGCAGGTAGGGCCCCAGTGCGACGCGTTCCAGTAGGACCACTGGGTCATCCTGGTCCGGTCATGTAAATCTTCGGGAATCAGGTCATTGTCGGGCTGCTTCCGGGCCAGGTACAGCATGATGGCGTTGGACTCCCACAGGGCAAAGTCTCCGTCCACCAGGGTGGGAATCTTGTGATTCGGGTTCAACGCAACGAAGTCGGCATTCATCTGCGCGCCCGTATGCAGATCCACGGTAATCAGTTCCGGGTCAAGCCCGACGTGGTTGGCAACGGCCTGGCAGCGCAGCGAATTGGGTGAAGGCGGGAAAACATATAATTGCATTTTT
>CAYOEQ010000015.1:0-28893 GCA_964402775.1 uncultured Enterobacteriaceae bacterium | reverse complement strand
TTACCCGCAGATAGAGGAAATCGTCGTCACCGCGCAAAAGCGGGAGGAAAACCTGCAGGACACGCCCATCGCCATTACCGCGTTCACAGAAGAAGCCCTGGAAAGGCGTATGATCAACGACATATCGAAGCTGGCGGATTTCACTCCAAATGTCATATTCGATACCACCGCGCCCATCAGCGGACTGTCCAATGGCGCGGCGGTGTTCATCCGCGGGGTAGGGCAGCTTGATTTCGGCCTGACCACGGACCCCGGAGTCGGCACATATATTGACGGTGTGTACTCATCCCGCGCGGTCGGTGGCGTGCTGGACGTGGTGGATATCGAGCGTATAGAAATTCTGCGCGGCTCCCAGGGCACCCTGTTTGGCCGCAACACCATCGGCGGCGCCATCAATATCACTACCAAGCGGCCTGCCAGGGAGTTTGGCGGCATGGTCGAAGCCACCTTCGGTGAGTTCGAGAGGACTGATTTCAAGGGTTCCCTGGATGTGCCCGTCACGGACAGGTTCGGCGCCAAGTTCGCGATCTCCAGCAAGAACAGGAACGGCTTCGTGGACCGAATTGCGGTAGGCGACAGGCTGGGTGATGAGGACCGGCAGTCGGCGCGCGGTTCTTTCCTGCTGGAAGCGACGGATGATATTGAGTTGTATGCCACCGTGGATTACACCAACATCGACGAGCAGAGCGCCGGTTCGGTCATGGTGGGCATTACCGAGTTCCCCGGCGTGCCTCCCCTGCTGGCGCCCAGCAGTACCTGGGCCTACAACCAAGTGTTTGTGCCGGCGAATCCCGGCGCGGTACCTTATACACTGGAGGAATTTTTGCCGGGCGAAGAGGACCAGACTTCAGCCACCGGCCCGACCGGTACTGATCTCGAAAGCTTCGGCGCCACCCTGACATTTACCTGGTCGCTGCCCTGGGTTGAGTTCAAATCCATCACATCATACCGGGATACTGAGGGCGAATTTTACCGCGACCCGGATAATTCCTCTGTCGAAATCACCGAGACCACCAACCCCAATTACAACCATGAACAATTCAGCCAGGAAGTGCAGTTGACCGGCAGGGGTTTCAACGAGCGCCTGCAATACGTGCTGGGCGCCTACTACTTCGAGGAAGACGGCACGGATGACGTGTTTGTGCCTATCTATGGCGCGCTGCCGACGCCGGCCGGGCTGATTGCGCTGCCGCTTTATATCAACAATTACGTAACGGTGGATAACGACAGCAAGGCGGTGTTTGGCCAGGGCACCTTTGATGTCACCGAACAAATCGCCCTGACTTTCGGGATGCGCTACACGGAGGATAAAAAGGGCTTCGGTTATCGCCAATACATCTCACCGGACCCGTTCCCGGGCAACATTGCCGTGCTGGCGTTGCTCGGCCCGCCCCTTGCGGCTCCGGGGCCGGCTGACGCGCTTGTTTTCTGGGATGAGGTTTCACAGAAATTCGATGAATTGAATTTCCGCGCAGGGCTGGAGTACCAGCTCAATGACGATACCCTGCTCTACTTTACCTATGCCGACGGCTACAAGAGCGGCGGGTTCAATTATCGCTACGTGGTGCCGCGGGTGGACCCGTTGCCGTTTGACCCGGAAACCCTGGAGTCCTACGAGGTTGGGGTGAAATGGCAAGGCCTCAATGATCGCCTGCGCATTAACGCGGCAGGGTTTATCAGCGAATACAGCGACGTGCAGATCCAGTTGTTTGAGACCGGCGGCGGGCCATTGACGCAGAACGGCGGGGTCGTCGACATCATCGGCATGGAAGTGGAGTTGACTGCCGTGCCCCATGAGCGCCTGCTGCTCAATGCCGGGTTCGGTTACACCGACGCGGAATATGACGAGCTTAACCTGCCGACCACGAACGTGGCTCAGGCAGTCAACCTGGATACGAAACTGCCCAACACGCCGGAGACCACGGTGAATGTCTCGGCGCAGTATTCCCACCCGTTATCCTGGGGTTCCCTGGTCGTTCGGGGTGATTACCGTTACACCGACGACCTGCACAACGATGCGCAAAATTCCCCGTTCCTGTACCAGGACGGATACAGTATGTTTAACGCGTCGTTGACCCTTGCTGCCGGCAGCTGGGAGTTCAGCGTATTCGGGACCAACCTGACGGACAAACGGGTGATCACCAGCGGCGATTCCAACTTCGGCCTGGGGTTTCACGAGGCAAATTACAACCGCCCTCGGGAGTTCGGCGGTCTGGTAAGATACCGGTTTTAAAATGTTCGAGTTGGCTATGTTAAATCAATACAAAGTCGCCGTGGTGCAGGCGGCGCCGGTGTTTCTTGACCTGGATGCCACGCTGGATAAGGGGATTGCGTTAATCGAGGAAGCGGCGCAGAACGGCGCCCGGCTTATCGGGTTTCCCGAGACCTGGATACCGGGTTATCCCTGGTGGATCTGGCTGGACAGCCCGATTGGCGGTCTGCGTTTCGTGCAGCAATACCATGAAAACAGTTTGCGGAAAGACAGCCCGCAATTGCAAAAGCTCTGCGATGCGGCCCGGGACAATGGCCTCTTCGTAGTGATGGGCGCCAGCGAGCGCGATGGCGGTTCGCTGTATATATCGCAGTTTTTTATCGATGCCGATGGAACACTGCTGGATGTCAGGCGCAAACTGAAACCCACCCACGTGGAACGCACGGTGTTTGGCGATGGACATGGCAATAACCTGCGCGTCTTTGAGACAGACCTTGGGCGGGTGGGCGGCCTTTGTTGCTGGGAACATTTGCAGCCGTTGAGCAAGTACGCGATGTATGCCCAGAACGAGCAGGTACATATCGGCGCCTGGCCCACGTTCAGCTTGTACCGGGACAAGGCCTACAGTCTTGGGCCGGAACTGAATATGGCGGTGTCTTCGGTCTATGCCGCTGAAGGCCAGTGTTATTTCCTTGCGCCGTGCGGCGTAATTTCTGAAGAAATGGTCAAGTTAATGGCCGATACCCCCCCTAAACAGGAATTGTTGCCGCGCGGCGGCGGCCATGCCATGATCTTCGGCCCGGACGGCGCCCCGTTATGTGACTACCTGGATGAAAATGCAGAAGGTCTGCTGTATGCAGATATTGACCTGGGCGCGATAGCGATAGCGAAATCCTTTGCCGACCCGGCCGGCCACTACTCCCGTCCGGATGTCACGCGCCTGTTGTTGAATGCATCTCCCGTGACGCCAGTGGAATATCTGAATGTACCGGTCGAGGGCGAGGAAGACACGGAAATCCAAGACACTGAGGCACATGCCGGCCCGCTATCCGGGCTGAGCATCGTGAAATAGAAGGGTAAACATTATGTCGAACTTCAGATCATGGACTAAGCTGATAATGTAAACACCGGTATTTTGCAATGTCCAACTTCCTGCTTCCAAAAGGGCATACCACTTCGACAGAGGATGTTGCCGAAAAAGAACAGCTTGAATACTGGATAGACATGATCTGTGACGAGTTCGTGCAACTGGACTGCACAGTCAAAAAACGCGAAGACTTCAAGGGAGAAATCCGTGGCAGCGAACTTGAAGACATACGCATCTCGGAAGTCAATGCCGACCCGCAACACGTTATCCGTTCCCGGAAACAGATCGCCAAATCCACCGAAAGCGAGTTCCTGTTGAGCCTGCAGCTTGAGGACGTGGGGATTGTCAACCAGGACGGGCGTATCGCCGAGCTGCATCCGGGGGATTTTGCGCTGTACGACAGCACCCGCCCTTATACCCTGCACTTTGATCGTCCGTTCCGCCAGGTCGTCCTGCAAATCCCGTATGATTCCCTGGCGGAACAGTTCGTCAGGCCGGAAGTTATTACCGCCAGGCGGGTTTCCGCGCAAACCGCCGTGGGTGCGCTGGCGTCGCAGTTTATCCAGTCCGTTGCCGGCCGGCTGGACATCCTGTCCGCCCAGGAACGCGGGGTGATCAACCACCATATTATCGAATTGATTGCATTGGCGCTGGGGTCGATGACCTCGTTGCGTGACCTGGACGGCCAGTCCATTGCCCGGACCGCCATGCTGGAACGGATCAAGCAGTATATCGAAATCAATATCCGCCACCCGCAACTCACCCCGGCACAGGTAGCCAAGCACCATCACATCAGCGAACGCTACCAGCGTATGTTATTTGCCTCGACAGGCACAACCCTGTCTAAGTATATACTCAGCAAACGGCTGGAATTATGCCGGGAGGCCCTGGAGAACAGCGCATTGAGCGATTACAACATCACACAGATTGCCTTCAGTTACGGTTTCAACGACGCCGCGCACTTCAGCCGCAAATTCAAGGAGCGTTACGGCGCATCCCCAAAAGAATATCGGGGGAGGAAAATTTAACCCGCATTTCTCACCAGTCTGCCCATGAGTCCGGGCAGTGAGATAACTGTCGTGTCCGTTTTAATCGGAAATTCATCATCGCCGCCGTAAACGACAAACTTCCTGGTGGCATTAATATCTTTCGCTCCCTGGTGAAACCCCGATTTGATTTGCGGGACCAGGCCATGTTTGATCTCTATCGCCCACAACTCCCTGCCTGACAGCTTGAGGACGAGGTCGATTTCAGCCCCCGCGGCGGTACGATAGTAATAAGGCTCGATATGGTTCGGCAAAACGGACAGGATATTGTCAATCACAAAGCCCTCCCAGCTTTTTCCCAGGACGGGGTTGGAGAGCAGGTCATCATAGTCCGAAATGCCCAGCAACCGGTGCAAAATACCGCTATCCCGGACATAAAACCGGGTATTTTAGGAGTCTATCTCCGAAAAAACAAGGTAATAGTCGGATTAACAGGTTCCCAAAAAACAGGGTGAAGCGCCTGTCCATGTCCAGGGGTGAGGTCAGCGAGGTCGTTTGACAGTCAAGCAGCAATCCTGACGTATTCAAAATCGCCGGGCTTGCCGTTGATGCCGGCCCGGGGCGGTGCAATCCAGTGGGCGAATTTGCCCGGTTCGGTGACCTGTTCCATGAGCGAGAGCATAAACTCCAGGTCATCGTTGTCCGGCAGCCATTGCTCCCGGCGCCGGTCCCATTCTGCCTGGCCGACCACGTTGCCGTCAGGCGTTGCGTAAATATCGCTGAATTCGCCCACCGCCCGGTGGAAAGCCCGGTTCGGCAGGCTCAGCCGGTAGTCGTAACCATGGTCGGCGATGGCCTTGTTCCAGGTGGCCAGGACCTGTTCGCAATCGGCGATGAAATCGTCGCACAGGCGGCTGTTCACCGCGTTGATGGCCGGCTCGTCCACGCTGACCAGTTGCCCGTTTACGTGTTTCAGTACCGGATAGGTGCTGTCGTGGAGCAGGTGGTCGTCATCGATGGTGGTTTCCCTGAAACGCCCTTTCAGGCTGGCGTTGTAGGCATTGGATGCATTGGTGGAGATCTCGGCGCCGAACAGGTCCAGGGTGACGGAGTAATGAAAGTTAATCTTCTTCTGCATCGTCGGCAGGTCGATCACGCCCAGGTTTCTGACCGTTGCCGTATCCGCGGGGTCGTTGATATTATTTTTTCGCATTATCTCGCAGGTGCGTCTTACCACGCGTTCCACACCGGTGCGGCCCACGAACATGTGATGGCCCTCCTCGGTCAGCATGAACCGGGTGGTGCGGGCCAGGGGGTCGAAGCCCGATTGCGCCAGCGCTTCCAGTTGCATCTTGCCGTCGCGGTCGGTAAAAGTGGTGAACATGAAGAAGGACAGCCAGTCCGGCGTTTCCTCGTTGAACGCCCCCAGGATACGGGGTTTGTCCTGGTTGCCGGAGCGGCGCATCAGTAAATCTTCGGCTTCTTCCCGGCCGTCGCGGCCGAAGTATTTGTGCAGCAGGTACACCATGGCCCACAGGTGGCGGCCCTCCTCGACGTTGACCTGGAACACGTTGCGCATGTCGTACAGGGACGGGGCGGTATGTCCCAGGTAGCGCTGCTGTTCCACCGAAGCCGGTTCCGTATCGCCCTGTATGACCACCAGGCGCCGCAACATGGCGCGGTATTCTCCCGGCACTTCCTGCCATACCGGTTCGCCCTTGTGCCGGCCGAACGCGATCCTGCGGTTTTCTTCCTGCGGCGCCAGCAGGATGCCCCAGCGGTATTCGGGCATTTTCACGTAACCGAACCGGGCCCAGCCTTCAGGGTCCACGCCGATGGCCGTGCGCAGGTAGACTTCCAGGTCCTGGAAACCGTCCGGCCCCATGGTCTTCCACCAGTCGATAAAGCCCGGGTGCCACTTCTCCAGCGCCCGCTGCAGGCGCCGGTCCGATGCGAGTCCGACGTTATTGGGGATCAGGCTGTCATAATCTACGTTACTCATCGTCATATCCTGTCTTTATCGTATTCGGGGCGCAGTCCCGTGCCGTAACGGCGCAACGCGCCGGCGTCACTTACCGCGTTGGGTCGTTGAAATATCCAGTTCTGCCAGGCAGTCAGCCGGCCGAAGATCTTGGTTTCCAGCGTTTCCGGCCCGGCAAAGCGCAAGTTGGCCTCCATCCCGACCAGGGCATCGGGAGAGAAACTGGCCCGTTCTTCCAGCAACATCCTGATCTCGTCCTCCCAGTCGATGTCATCCGGGGTAAAGGTGACCAGTCCCAGCTCAGCGGCCAGGGCCGCGTCCAGTTCCCGGCCGATATGATCTCTCGCGCCTGCGACACTGCCGGGTTCACCGAGAAAACGCGTCTCCAGGCGCGTCAATCCGTTGGGCATAGGCAGCGGGCCGAAGTTGCTTTCGCTCAGCATGATGGTTGGCGCCGGCGTGTCATCATCTTCAAACTGGCCTTCGAGCATGTAGCAGCGGTCCACGGCGAACAGTAACTCGGCCAGCAGGCCGACGAAACAGCTTCCGGGTTCAACCAGGGCAAAACTGGTGCGGGACGTCAGGTCCAGCCGTTTCAAGGTGCGTTTCCAGTAGAGGACGATCTCGCGTATCAGCCAGTTGTCCTTGTGACGCTGCAGGAATGCGTCATGTCCCTTGACGGTCCCGGCAGCGCCGGCGCTGGTGATGATGATGGTGCCGATGTCCGGTTCGTTGAAACGCAGGTGCAGCAGGGCGTCATCCAGTTGCCGGACCAGGGCCAGTGGCCAGAAGCGGTCGCCCATGGTTATGACGTCTGCCATACCGTTCGGCGCCGCACTGTCGGGCCCCCTGATTTGCAGGGTGACGTTGCGGTTTTCCCTGTCAATGACCAGGTCCAGCCAGTCGTACCCGATACCATCTGTCTTCATCGTCCTGGATAACGGCGTCAACTGTACCCCCCTGGCTGAATCCGGGCGGTCAGACATCAGACTCATTTCCCGGGCACGTTCCGCCACGCGTTCGCCGAACCGGGAACCGGGCACGATCTCGTCAACCAGGCGCCAATCGACTGCGCGCCGGCCTTTCACGCCTTCCTCTACGGTACAGAACACGTCTGCCAGATCCCGGCGCACCTTTCTTTTATCGACGATGCGGGTGAGCCCGCCGGTGCCGGGCAGCACGGCAAGCAGGGGGATTTCCGGCAACGACACCGCGGCATTGCCGTCGTCGATCAGGATCAGGTAATCCATGGCCAGCGCCAGTTCATAACCGCCGCCGGCTGCGGTCCCGTTCAGCGCGCACAGGTAGCGCTGGCCCGAAAATTCCCCGGCGTCCTCAATGGCATTCCGGGTCTCGTTGGTGAATTTGCAGAAATTCACCTTGTGGCCGTGGGACGCTCCGGCCAGCATACGGATATTGGCCCCGGCGCAGAACATGGTGGGCTTGCTGGAACTGACCACCACGGTTTTTACTTCGGGATGTTCAAAACGCAGGCGTTGAATGGCGTCGTAAAGCTCAATATCGACCCCGATATCGTAGGAATTCAGCTTGAGTTCATAACCGGAAAATACGCTGCCGTTTTCATCCACGTCCATGTCCAGGCTGGCGATTGAACCTGAGGTTGTCAGTTTCCAATGACGGTAATGATCGGGATGCGTTCGGAAATCCAATTGCAGGGAATCCATCGATACCGGCAGTTCTGACACATTATGGATTTTTCCCGACTCATGCATGGTTGTAGTAGCCAGTTGTTAACGGCTTCATTATAAAGCAATCCGGGCTGATTCCAGCCCCATGATCAGCCGTTTATGGTTCCAACCCAATTTGCTACACAGTGTGTAGAGAATCTTTTCTCAGCGCTATTCCCGCCACCAGTTGTCAGCAAATTCATTGACCTCCTGTGCACGGAAACGCGCCACGCGGTTGCTGGGTTCCAGCGGTTCATTGTAGAAGAATTCCGGTAGTTCATCATCTGCCTCCGTAAAACCGGCGGCCCGGTTGAACTCCCTTTCCAGATGCAGGGTTTCCCGGCCCAGTTCGTTGAAGAAAGACGGGTCAAGATCAGCGCCAGTGGCGGCGTTTATCGCTACGGTCACCCGCTCCAATTCAGCCGCGGTGACGGTACGCCCAAAAATACACAAGCCCAGTGAATCCGCCGCTGCGGTCTGTACCTGGGCGGCATGGCTGGCTGCCGCGACCTCATCTATTGACTTGTCCGCGGTCTCCATGCGGGGCACATTTCCGGCAGTGTGGTCGGCGCCCTGGGCCGTGACCATCATGGTAATGCCGGTCGCCTCCACAACGCGGGGGTCATAAGCGCTGATCGCCTGCCGCTTGATGACGGGTACCCGCGCAACTCGGTAATGTTCGCCGACAGAGGCGGTTCCCTGAGCCCAGAGCCGACCCTGCTCTGTGCCGGCGCGGAGCTCTTCCAGTACCCCGGCGATAAACCCGGAGTCGCCGAATTTACCGACGCCGGCTTCCATCAATACGCCGACCATGGCGCCCGTCTCAATCGTATCGATACCCAGGTCATTGGCGCTGGCATTCAACCTGGCCAGGTCGTCGGGCTCCTTGATTCCGCAATTTGTCCCCAGCAGTCCCAGCGTCTCATATTCCACAGGCGATACGATCTCGTTGCCATCGGCATCGGCGTACACGTTGCTGCACTGGATCAGGCAACCGGGCATACAGGCGTGTGACGGCTCGCCGCCGCGGGCGATATTCTGCTCGCGGATGAAGTCGCCGCCCATCTTCATCGTTTCCCGGTTGGTGTCCACCAGGCGTCCGGCGGAGAAGTTACGCACCGGCAGGCCGCCTATGTGATTCATGTAATCCGCCATCATGGCCGTGCCGAAACGCTTGTAGCTGTCGATCATCGGGTCTTTGCCCAGTTTTTCAGCGTAGTGCCGCACGCCGCCGATGACTTTTTTACGCTCATGGAGACGCGGCATCCTGTTCAGGTCCGCGACGATTGCCTTGACTTTTTTGCTGCCCAGCACGGCGCCCACGCCGCCGCGTGCAGCCAGCCTGGAAGGGCGCCGGTCGGTATCGCTGATAGCGATTCCGGCGAGCAGCCCCCGGTATTCACCAACAGGACCGCACAGGGCCAGGCTGACTTTTTTTCCGTATTTCTCATGCAGTAATGCGGCTGTCTCGAAATTTCCCCTGCCCATGAACCCTTCGGCGGAGTCGAAGCTGCAACTACCGTCTTTCCTGAGATGAATAATGACCCAGTCGTCAGCCGCGCCGTGCAGGGTCAATCCCGACAGGTGCAGTTGGCCCAGGGCGACGCCGAAAGTACCGCCGGCATTCGCCTCCTTGACGCCGCCCGTCAGCGGACTTTTGCAACCGACACTGGTGCGGTTGGCGTTGGAGAAGTTGGTGCCGGCAAAAGGACCGGCAGAGAAAATCAGCGGATTGTCCGGTGACAGTGGGTCGACGCCTGCAATATTTTCTTCCACCAGGGTTTTGGCTATGAGATAGCGGCCTATGCGTACCAGTTTTTCCCCTTTTTGTTCGACGGCCTGTACAGTTCGGTTTTCCAGGTCGATGTGAAGATAATTACGCATATTCGTTAGCTCCGGGACAGAATATATCCCATTATAAGTAAATTAGGCGCATCTTTGCGGTCATATACTCCTCCAGTCGCAGGACTGTTCGAAGCCGTACGCCGCCCGGTAGATTGCCGGTTCGTCACAGTGTCTGCCTACCAGCATCATGCCGACGGGCAGTCCGTTCCTCATGCCGCAGGGCAGCGACATGGCGGGATGACCCGAGATGTCGAACTGGCAGGTGTTCAGCACCGTGTTGAATGCCAGGTAGATGATGTCCTGCATGGCGGGGTCGGAGGCAGATGCCGGGTTCTTTTGCGCCTGCATCAGGGTGGTCGGCAACAATAACAGGTCGTATTCTTCCAGCACGTCATCGTAGGCCTTGATCAGCCTCGGCAGGTGGTTTTTTGCTTTCGCATAATAACTGCCCCGGAACTTCTCCAGGTATTTGCCCAGCATCAGCACCAGGTGCAGGTTTACCGGGAACCTGTCGAATTTGTCCTGCCAGCCGGACATGAACGATTCCAGCGCTGGTGAATTAATGGCGTTTGTATTCAAGGCAAGACCGTTATGGCGCATGGTCTGCCAGAGTCCGTCACTGATAATGCTGCTCCAGAGCGGGACGCCATCGAGGTGCATGGGGATGGATACTTCCTCCACTTCAATGCCGATGCCGGCAAATTTACCTGCAGCATCAAGTACGCAGTTATCAACGTCCGGTTCAGACAGGGGGTGGCCGAAGCCTTCCCTGACTACGGCGATTTTCATTCCGCTGATGTCCTCATCGAGTGCCCGGGTATATTTATATTGCCGTAACTGGCGTTGCCGGCTGTCCAGTCCGTCATAGCCTGCCAGTACTTCCAGCATGAGGGCATTGTCACGCACGTTTGACGTCATCGGGCCGACGTGGTCCAGCATGGCTTCCATACCCATGATGCCGGTATAGGGGAGCAGGCCATGGGTTGCCTTCATACCGTAAACTCCGCAGAAACTTGACGGTATTCTCACCGAGCCGGCCTGGTCGCAGCCCAGGGCCATATCCACGTCGCCGTTGGCAACCAGGGCGGCGCTGCCGGATGACGAACCGCCGGCAGAGTAATCGTGATGATGCGGGTTTCTGACAAGGCCGGTGCTGGCTGTGGCGCTGGCGCCGGAGACACAGAGAAATTCGCAGACTGCCTTCCCGGTGATCTCTGCGCCTGCGTCCAGCAGCCGCGTAACGACGGTCGCATCGAAATCCGGTACGAAACCTTCGAGGATCGAGGCGCCGTTCGTCATGGGAACATTCGCGACGAAAATGTTGTCCTTTATTGCGACTGTCCTGCCCTTGAGGGGTCCCGAATCCCTGCCTTTCAGGTCGGTCCTGACGTACCAGGCGCCCAGGGCATTTTCCTCCGGGGCGGGAGGACGGTAACTCCTGTCGGGATACCGGATTTCCGGCAGGTTATCTTCCAGTTGGTCCATGAATTGATAGGCGCCGCCGAACAAGACCATTTGTTCCAGCATGTTGTCCGTATGCGAGTCGTCCATGGTCAATCCCATGGAAGCGGCAAGGGTTTTCAACTCATCTCTGTCAGGCAGTTTGAAAGTCATCGGTTTGTCGGTTAAATTTCTGCGCGGGGCTAATGTGATGTATGCTTACTATAACAAACCTGTAGTTTGCGGGGAATGAACAAAGTAACGACTCTCAAACGCAGTCAGCAGCAGAACGCCCATATCGGTTGCCAGGTAAACGGAGAACCGGTGCAGGTCTCGGTGGCGCCGGGCAAGACGCTGCTGGAGATGCTGCGGGAAGACCTTCAACTGACCGGCACCAAGCACGGTTGCGAACTGGGCGAGTGCGGCGCCTGCGCGGTCCTGGTCGACGGCGAGCCCATACTGTCCTGCCTGTACCTGGCGCTGGAGGCGGAAGGCCGTTCCATCGACACCATAGAGGGCATGGCCCTGGACGGGCGACTGCACCCGCTGCAGGAGGCGTTCGCCGACCTTGGGGGCGCCCAGTGCGGTTATTGCACTCCGGCTATCCTGCTCACCTCCAGGGCCCTGCTGGATAAGCATCCAAACCCGGACAGGGACCAGATCCGGGAAGCCCTGTCCGGCAACCTGTGCCGCTGCACGGGCTACCAGCAGATCTTCGAGTCCGTGGAAGAAGCCATACTGCGTCTTGACCATTCGGAACAGGGGACAGATCAGGGGACAGACCCCCGCCTACAACATGCGGGGGCATGCTTGAAATCTGTCCCCGGTGGCGCCGGATGAGTAAGGAAAACTCGTACTCCGTCATCGGTAAACCGCGCCGGCGCGTGGATGGCGCCGACAAGGTGACAGGGCAGACCTGTTTTGCCGACGACATCATGCTGCCGCGTATGCTGCATTGCAAGCTGCTGCGTTCCCATGTGCCCCATGCCCTTATCAGGTCGATCGATACCCGTCGGGCGGAACGCCATCCCGGCGTGAAACTGGTATTGACCGGCAGGGATTTTCCCAATGAGTACGGCATCCTGCCGGTAAGCCAGGATGAACAGCCCCTGTGCCGGGAAAAAGTGCGTTTCGTCGGCGACCCCGTTGCCGCGGTCATTGCCCGGGACGAGTTCGCCGCGGAAGAGGCGCTGGAACTGATCAGGGTCGAATACGAACCGCTGGATACCGTCTCCGACCCGGTCGAAGCGCTGAAACAGGAGCCCGCGCGCCTGCACGACTACAGCGAAGAGGGGAACATCCATAAACGCCTCAGCTACGAGTTCGGCGACGTGGAGGAGAGTCTGGCGAACAGCGCCCACGTGTTCGAGGACATCTTTTTCTTCGAAGGCAATACCCACCTGCCCCTGGAGCAGCATGCCGCAGTCGGCGTGCCGGAAGCTGAAGGCCGGGTAACCCTCTGGTCCAGCACCCAGTGCCCCCACTACGTGCACCGGGCTGTGGCCAAGGCCCTGGACCTGCCCATGGCCCATGTCCGCGTCATCGCCACGCCCAACGGCGGTGGTTTCGGCGGCAAGACCGACCCGTTCAACCACGAAATCGTCGTTGTCAAAGCCGCGCTGATGCTGGGCCGTCCCATCAAGGTCTGCCTGAACCGCGAAGAGGTATTTTACTGCCATCGCGGCCGCCACCCGGTGCTGATGAAATTTCGCACCGGCGTGGACGTAAACGGCGCGCTGACCGCCATGCACCTGCAGACCCTGCTGGACGGCGGCGCCTACGGTTCCTATGGTGTCGCCAGCGCGTTCTATACGGCGGTGCTGCAGCCGGTCACCTACCACCTGCCGCGCTATGCCTTCGATGCCTGCCGGGTGTTTACCAACAAGCCCCCTTGCGGGCCGAAGCGCGGCCACGGCACCGTTCAGCCCCGCTTCGGCCAGGAAGTGCAGCTCGACAAGATCGGGGACAGGTTAAAAATTGACCCTGCCGAACTGCGTCTCAACATGGTCGAGAAGCCGGGGGCGCTGACGGCCAATTACCTGAAGATAGGCAGTATCGGCCTGGCCGAGTGCATCAACAGGGTGACCGAACGTTCCGGCTGGAAGGACAAATACCGGAAACTGCCGTTGGGCAGGGGCGTGGGCCTGGCCTGTTCCAGTTACCTGACCGGCGCCGGCAACTCCATCTACTGGAACGCCATGCCCCACTCCGGCGTACAACTGAAACTGGACCGCAGCGGCAGGGTTACCGTGTTTTGCGGGGCCACGGAGATCGGCCAGGGTTCCGACGACGTGCTGGTGGCTACCGTCGCGGAGATCCTGGGCATAGATCCCCTGGATATCCGCTGTGTCACCGGCGACACCGACCTGACGCCGGTGGACCTGGGATCCTATTCATCCCGCGTGACCCTGATGATGGGCAACGCCGCCATCCAGGCGGCAGAACGGGCGCGGGATTTGATTGCGCAGGCGGCGGCGCAGAAATTCGGCGCGGACGTCGAAGTCATCGAATTTGCCGGGGGCCGGGTATTCAACACTGATCGGCCCGAACAGGAGATGCCGTTTCAGGAGGCGGTTGTCTGCGCGGAGGAAATTTACGGCTCCCTGGGTACGACGGGTTCATACACGCCGGCGCCCCCGCCGGGGAAGTACAAGGGCGGCGGCGTAGGACCGTCACCGGCTTATTCCTATACTGCGGCGGTGGTGGAAGTGGAAGTCGATACAGCCAGCGGCTGGATCACCGTCCCCAGGGTCTGGATCGCCCATGACCTGGGCCGCACCATGAACCCGGTGCTTGCCCGCGGCCAGGTGGAAGGCAGCGTCTACATGGGGCTGGGCGAGGCGCTGATGGAAGAATCCGCGTTCCGCAGGTTGCCGGCGCGCCTGTCCGGGGCGCTGGTCCATCGCGAGCCTTCCATGCTGGAATACAAGAGTCCCACCTCTGCGGATATGCCGGAAGTGATTACGGATCTCATTGAATACCCGGATGACAACGGCCCGTTCGGCGCCAAGGAAGCGGGGCAGGGGCCGCTGTTACCCGTTATTCCGGCGCTGGCCAACGCGGTGTACGACGCGGTGGGGGTGCGTATCGACGAGGTGCCCATCACCGCGGAGAAGATATTGCAGGCCCTGGACAGCAAGGCCAGGGGAGGGAGCGGCCGGGTGGGACCCGCAAAATTCCCGGAGCTGGAATGGCCGGAACCGTACCGGGTGCCGCCGCCCTGGGAGGGCGGAGACGGTAACGCCGTTAATAAACCGCAACGCAAACGGGCCGCCAAGATGCACGATATGGACAGGTTCAGGAAGGTCACCGCATCATGATGCGCCTGCCCCGGTTTCACTACTACCGGCCGCGGGACATCCGTGAAGCGGCCCGGGTCCTGGCGGGTGAGGACAACGCCATGGTCATTGCCGGCGGCACTGACCTGTTGCCCAACATGAAGCGCCGCCAGCAGACGCCGCGCACCCTGGTGGCCCTGCGCCACCTGGATGAACTGAGGCGCGTAACAAACGGCAGCGGCCTGGTTATCGGCGCCGGGGTCACCCTGACGGACCTGGTTCAGGACCGGGGAATCAAATCGGCTTACCGGGGGTTATGGCAGGCCGCGGCCCAGGTGGCGACACCGCACCTGCGCAACATGGGCACCCTGGGCGGCAACATCTGCCTGGATACCCGCTGCAATTATTACGACCAGAACCATGAATGGCGCAAGGCCATCGATTTCTGCATGAAAAAGGACGGCGCGATCTGCTGGGTGTCCACCGGCAGCAAGACATGCCTGGCAACCTCGTCTACCGATACCGCGCCGGCGCTGGTTTCCCTGGGCGCCGAAGTGGAACTCGAATCCGCGGACGGGCGGCGCACGATCCCCCTGCACGATTTGTACAGGGACGACGGCATTCATTACCTGACGCGCAGCAACGACGAGATCCTCACCCGCATCATCCTGCCGGACGGCGCCGGGACGCGCAGTGTCTACTGGAAACTGCGGCGGCGCGGTTCGTTCGATTTTCCCGTGCTCTCGGTTGCCGCGGCGATCAGGTTCGGCGCCGGCGGCGCGGTCGATGAGGCCCGGATCGTACTGGGCGCGGTCGCATCGCAACCCATCCTGTGCGACTCCGCCGGTGAATTTCTCAGTGGCAGACAACTGACTGATGAAGTAATTGAGGAGGTCGGGGCGCTGTGCGCCAGGGCGGCAAAGCCGGTCAAGAATACGGATTTCTCTCCCCACTGGCGCAAACGCGCCGTCGCCCGGCTTGCCGCTTACGCGCTGCAGGAACTGCGTGGCGACGATATGCGCGCAACCAGGGAGAAGATCGCGCGCCAGGCGCTCTGATCCCTGATATCCGCTCTGCAGAATATCTGCAACGACCTGAATATGCTGGTATAATCGCCCTGAATGAATTCCAGGGGCAGTACGATTCACCGGTCGCGACCCACTTTTAAGAATGAATAGAACCATGCAATTCATCGGTGTTTTTCTTGCGGGCCTGGTTACCTGTACTGCATCCCTGACAACAGTATTCGCCGCGGATGACGGGCACCCGGTCGTAACACGAAGTCTCCCGTTCTTTTACTACAACGATCTGCCCGCAGCGGCGGACTGGTACCGGAACAAACTTGGCCTCAAGCCGCTGACTGAAGAAGATTGGGTGGTCATCTTCGAACTCAACGAATCATCCTGTATCGGCCTGGTTAAAGCCGGCAGCGGCCTGTTGAAACCGACCGAGGACAAGGGCGCAATTTTCTCCATCGACACACCGGAACTGGAAGCCTGGTGGGACAGGCTGAAGGACATGGAAGGCATCAATATCAAAAACGGCATCAGGGCCGGCGCCGACGGGATGATCGAGTCATTCAGCGTGTACGACCCGGAAGGCTACATCGTCGAGTTCTTCCGCTGGAAAGAACATCGCCCGGAGGCGCAACGCTACCTTAAATAGCCGGCAAGAAAGTGTTACGGAACGAGCCTGGGGTAAGAATCGGAATGGAAAAGACCGGCGCAAGGGCAAGAAGATCATTGTCGCCGGTTACCAATGCATCAGCCTGGGACGCAAGCGCAAGCGCAAGAAAGGGAAGATCAAAGGGATCGCGGCACTGCGGTATCGGAGGTGGCCTTGATACAACAACAGTCTCGCACCAAGGCAGATAATCTGCCAGAAGGTCTTCCTGTTCATCTTTGGTCAGGTTGAATTTCGGGTAGCCCAGAACCCGGATTAACTCGCTTATTGTTTCCCGGCTCGATAACGGTCGAATGTCGTCTGCCTGCCAGGCTTCGCGGAACCAGGAGAGTGTCCCTGTATGGAACAGCAAGGCCGAAAGCAGCACATTTGTGTCGAGGACAACGCGCGGATGCTTCATCAGGCGCGACGCGCCCAGGATACTGCATCGGCAATGTCAGCCTCTGACACGCCCATCTCGGCCAGCTTCGCGCGCACGGCGCCTGCACGAGTGAAACGCACAGGCGTCAGCACGATACGGCCGTTCTCCTTGGTCACATCGAAATACTCCGCGTTTTCCAAGTCGGACATCACCGCTTTCGGCAAAGTCAACTGGTTTTTGGACGTCAATTTAGCTAACATGGCGATCTCTGGTAAGGATGTAAGGAAAGTATATATCCCATTTTCATTATTTCAAGGAAAAGTTAGTTCATGTGACAGTCTGACCCTATACCCATCTGACCCTATACCCAATGAAATCAAACCTGCACCCTGATATAATATTGAAACAATTTGACCATCTGACGTCTGATTTTTTTACTAGCGCTACCCGGCCATGACAGCAAAAACTGCCACAACTGAATCCAAGATTCACCACCGAATACACAGGAATCTGTCAAGCGATACCATCAATGCAATCCGCCTTTTCGTGTCACACCTGTCAAAAGCGAAACTGGATAATGTGTCCAAGGTAATACTCTATGGCAGCCGCGCGCGCGGCGACCACCGTCCGGACAGCGATATTGATATTGCGGTTATATTTCACCACGCAAACCCGGATGAAGCTGTCCGCCACAAACTCCAAATGCGCCTTTCCGAGATACGATCAGAGGCCATGTTACAGGCCGACATACCCGTATCCGCCATTGCCTTATGGGAAACGCAGGTCCATCACCCGGAAGCTCAGAACAATCCTTACTTCTTCCACGACATTAATGCAGAAGGCATTGATGTCGGCAAGCTGCTATGACGCCCGAACAACACATAGAGATTGCCCATGGTCGCATCAACGAAATAAAAATCATGCTCGATAACAACTGTTGTGGCGCCGCCTGCAACCGCGCTTAATATGCTGCGCACGTTGCCGCGCGCGCCGCGCTTATCGCCTCAGGCGTTCGACCTCCCAAAACCCACAACGGCCTTAACCAGCAATTCTATCTGCATATTGTAAAAAATGGCCATGTAGATAAACCGACAGGTTCGTTCTTATCCAAATTAGAGGACAATCGTATAGCTTCTGACTACCTGCTCGACATGAGCAGTATTGAAAAAGCGGAAGAGTCATACTCCATGGCAATCACTTTCGTCGACGCTATCCAGAAAAATATAAGGCAGATGCGATTAGCCGAAGATCAAGACACATGCGTCGATGATGGCTAATCCGGGTCAGACCGGGCTCTCAGCCAGAAACATGTGAAAGCATGGGGTCAAGTCGGGAAATGCACCCAGTTCTTCGCAGACATGTGCATTGTGCGACCTGACCCCGTATTAGACGTATTAGATGTCCAATCAGTATTAAATGAACGTACCTCCTGATAACGCGAATGCCTGCTGTCAATGAGGCTGCTGTATACTATCCGGGTTCCAGTCAAAAAAATGTTTTAATAATCGTTGGTGAAATTTAACCTCATACAGGTCTTTCTTTTCATACCCCATTGCCCTGCTCAGCTCGTTATGACAAACAATATCGAGGACCCGCAGTATGGCGGGTTCATTGGCCTCGATTTGAAGTCGTTTATCTGTAACCCTGTCGATTAGCTCCTCCGTCGGATGACTCCTGTCGGCCTCCAGTTCGCGCTCAAGTTCGACAAACTGGCGCATGAGTTCGATATGCAAAGCGGCTTTCTGGTATAAATTAAATACGAGGCTGAGACCGGTCAGGATGCTTACCACCATGGAGGGGAGAAATATCGTCAAGTCCGGCCAATCCGTTTCATTGATGAATACAGTGGCAGGACCCGACAAAAATCCGATAAAAAGCACTGTTTTATAACAGCTTTCATAAAAGTGCCGCCGTTTCGAGTGATAGCGCACCGAGCGGCGCACGTCAAACATCAACTCGTTGTATTCTGTAATAACGTCCCTGTTTTCTTGTACGCTTGTTGCGGACATAGGCTATACAACCTACTTCTTCTTGCCCCCTTTGTCTACTGGCGGTCTGGGAGGGCGTGTGTTACTGACTGTATCACCACGTGATTTTTTGTCAGTTTCAGAATATACCTTCCTGTCGGCGGGTAGTGGACCGGGCTGCCGGACTCCCTTGTCTTTCTTTTCGGACATACATGTTCACCTGTTTTATTGATTATCCCGTATTACACACTCCACCTGACCCCTTATTACACTGGTGCAGTAATCCAGTGCCGGCCTTGGAGAAGTGGTACGACCAGCCTCCATTAAGAAGTTCGCTTTAAGGAACGAACACCTGATCGCAAGGTTAAGTATAGGGGACCTCAAGCCTGAAATCAACTCCAGTAGTCGCACAATGCACAATTCTTAGAAGACATATGCATTGTGCGATCTGACCCCGTATTACGTGCAGGATTTGTATCGTCTAACCCAGGAGCAATAGGGTGTGATTCAAAATGTGGTCAAATCGGCGCATGTACTCTGCGCATGTACTCTTGTCAACGAGCATAGAAGAAGTACAATTTTATAATTGACACTGTTCATTCATCATAGCGTGAGTATGCGGATGCTCTTTCTCGCGATCTGCACAACCAACTGAGACGATATATCTCTTAAGACTATGCCCAAGAAGCGTTTCCAGAATAGACGCCTTGAGTTCTTCGATATTATTCACCGCTTCGAAGCTGTCTCAGCCGAAACTCATCTGCGGTCTGCACGAGGTGCGATTGAAAGACTCAGGGACGAAGGCCGAGAAAGGTGGGAGGAAGAGTCCAAGCAGTTATGTCGATGGTGTGACTATTGCGATGTGCTTTGGAAATTTTTTATGACCGAAATAGGACGCCGTCGATTCGTGCAGAAGCAAGATGTGGAAACGGCATTTCGAGAGTTCGTTTCTGAATTCGAGCATTCGATACATGGAATGTTCGAGATGCTGTATGGTACTTCCGAGGACCCCGTTAATGATGAATACATACAAAACATTCTCTCCTTGATTGAAACTGTTTACAGACTTTCGACTTACGCGATAATTTCCTATTGGATTGGCGAAAAACACGAAGAAAATTTGACCACGATCAAGATGAAGATAGACGTAAGTGATGAGAAAAATCCACAAATAGAAACCCGGACTACTACCACACACACACCTATGCCGAATCCCTCCAACAAACATCATCGCCGCGGCATGAAACGCCTATGAAGGTTCGAATCCGATCTGACGTCGTGTCCTCTCGCATGACCCTCGAGGCAGGCCCTGATACTATCGGCCCCATCAGCAGATATAATTGCTGCAGGATTAGGTAGGCATCCTGAATTAATGCAAACTACTCCAAGGCAGAATTACCGTATTTTGGCCTCCGAGTCGAGCCAAATCCCGTTGTCGTCACCCTGCCTGAATGATAGTATTTCGGGATAGGTAAGCCTAAGGCTAATTAGCCATTTTAAAATGCTTCGGACAACTCTTTTTGGCATTTGCCTGCTCATTGGATTGGTATGCAGTGCCCAGTCAAACCAACGTCTTAACTTAACTCTATTGCAGGCAGTGTGGGACGTTGGTGTGGTTGATCCGGAAAAAGCGGAAATTGAGAATTACTTGGGAAATGATCCGCAATCCCTGATCGAACTGCCTACAGAAACAAATTGGACAAAGGGTGTGACGGGACCTGAGATGAGTGAAGTGGTGCGGGTCATTCCCAGTTGGCGTGTGCTTGATGGTTCCGGAAGCAGGAGTGAAATAACTTTTTCGGTTTGGTGTGATCAAGGAAGTCTTTTTCTAGACCCTATTCTCGCCTATGATCTTGCAAACGCTGAGGGTGACGCTATTGTGGAATGGGCATTTGATGGCGAACCTTTCGTGCGAAGCATATGGAATCAAAATCGCCGTTTTCTTCTACCGCCCGATGCCTTTCCGCATGATACGTTTATCAGACAACTAACAACGGCAAAGTTCCTTGTACTCAAGATTCAAGGACACAATGGTCTAGACGATCGTTCTGGATTCAAGCCTGAGAATACTTTGGCCGTTCCAGTATCACTTACCAGTGAAAATAATGCCTTGAAAGAGCTTATTGATGCTTGCTCAGGTTCTTCTTGACCTATCCCAAGTAGTTTGAGAACGTACGATCACGGCTTCGCGGCACGAGTACAGTGCGATTTGCGTTGCATGGCGATTTCTGGAGATAGAGTACTTAATTCACTGATATTGATATGGCAGGGCTAACAAGGAACATGTAACCCAGACGTCCGCACCGCGATAAACCAAGTCAGAAACAGCGGGAGGATATAGTCCGTTACCAGTAAAGTCTTGTGCAAAACGATCAAGATTACGACATACCATTCCCATGCTAATGGGAATCCAGTAGGCAAAACTGCATTTTATAAGGAATACCAAGCATGAAGAAATTTCTGCTGTACCTCGGTGCTGTAACCTGGATTATTATTATCGTTGCCATCCTGGTCGCAATAAATTATGACGATGCAGGTACAAACACAAAATATCCAGAAAAAACAGCGCAGGCCAAGCTGGGTCCCGCTCCACTGGAAAGGCCTGAGGCTGAGCCGAAAAAGCCAGTCGCGAAAAAGAACCCGCCGGCTAAGCCTGGACCGAAATTCCAGGATTTCAAAATTGCTAAGGAGGAGGACATATCAACGGCACGGCGTAGCCGGTTCAAAATTGAGGTTGAGGCTCCGAATGCGGATACAGACAGGAAAGTGATTGAAGCGCTGATGCTGGCGCTGGTGGAGGTTCACAGGAAAGAATGGCCGCAGGTTGTGACCGGGTTTTTGTATAGTTCGGGCAGTCGGGACGAGCTGCCAAAGAATCGGCTTACCTATGCGCCGGATGGATGCGCGTGGACAGGGGAAGACTGCACAGGGGCATTATGGTCAGACCTGATGCACGGCGCATTGCCTGGCGATCTCAGGCGCTGGGGGAAGCCTACCGAAGAAGAAAACGAGGCCGGAAAAAGCATTGCTTGCCGGCGGGATTTGCAATGCTGGGGTGACAGGCACGCGGTATCCGCTACGCTTGCCTGTGAGCCACTCATTGAGCGTATGGCTAAATACACTTATGAATGGACGGATGGGTGGTTAGAGTCGAAGTTTCCCCGATTCGGCTGGAAGGATAGGAAGGCCGGTACCCTGATGTACATGGGCGACAAAATCAGGTTTCAGAACGGCTACGGGGCTTGGCAAAATATGAATTACAAGTGCGAATTTGATCCGGTGAAAGAAACCGTAAAGGTCGAAGTTTTCTGACCAATAAACGTTAACCGGAAGGTCTTTTATCTGATTTCACAATGGGCCAGACCTGCGCGCACCGACCAGAACTTGCCGACTTTCTTGAAATGGAGAGCGGGTTGGCCTGGATTTTCTACAAGCTGGCGAAAACTCCGTCTTGCGTTCCTTTGCGCAGCCTCAGGTAATCGGTCAAAATGTTTCCAGAAGCGAGGGGTGGTCCGATGCATCTAAAGTTTTGAGAGAATGCCTTTTTCTTTGGCTTCAATCACATCTGCAACCAGGAAATCCAGTTTTCCGTTTTCTGAATCCGCTTCGATTTGCCTGTCCTACATCCCAATCCCGATCATAAAACCATTGCCTTAACTGATCGTAATCGGCTTCAGACAGAGACAGTATCTGATCCTGGGGTTGTGCAATGTTTAACATAACTTTCTCCTGACCATCTTGGGGCGGAAGCGGAGCGGTTGGTACAATCATAACAAAATAACCGTTGATTGTTTAATTCTGTTAGTGCGGAAAACTGCATATTTCACTGGAAAACACGGGGTCAGGTCGCATAATGCACAATTCTTAGCAGACATGTGCACTGTGCGACCTGACCCCGTATTACACAGAAAAATATAAGGCAGATGCAATTAGCCGAGGATCAAGACAGATGCGCCGATAATGGATGAGCCGCCGGCGTTCAACGCGATGTGCCTTGACTTGTTACTTCGAACATCATGTGTCGTCGCGTGGGGTTTTCATTGCAGAAATCTTTTCAGGGTTGTCCTTTGTAAAAATCCATCCCTCAATGAGACGCACAAGAATTTCTGTTGAATTATGAAATGTGGCGATCGCATCATGGTAGATATTATCGGGAATGTCATTATCGCGCGGTTGAATCGCTATGCGATACCCTGGCTGATCTTCACGATTGTCGCGATCTAACGTGCTGAAGAAATGAGTGTCTGAGAAATGGATGTAATTCGATGTTTTTTTGTAGACTGATTTTATCCACTGATATTCTGGAAATTTTCGTGCCAACTGAGTGACCAAATAGTTATCGGTCATGCGATGACTATTTTGATCTTTCATCTTGTCGATGCGTTTGCCTTCAATCACTTCCACGGCGAAATCATGTGGGTTGTTGACAATAAATCCAGCAAAAATTCGAAGCGCCGTATCTAATTGTAAGCGGAGAATCGCCCCAGCGCAGATGAGATTCTGATCGCGAACCAGGGTACGAAAACCATTGGATAAGGCAAGTGAGCGATTAATAGCGGCGATCGCTAATAAATCAAACCCGTAAAGACCACGGTTAGATGCTTCAAGCATGCGGCGTCCCTGGTCTGATATAACCTTTTCATCATCTTCGAGTTGGGCTAGAGCGGCTTCAATCATGCTTGATGGGTGCTGTGGCATCACGGAACTATTCTCATATGAAGATGTTATCGAGTAAGCTACGAGGGCATGACACAGACGTTACCTTCAATTAACCTGCATGATAAGGGGTTGCTGGATAATTCCATGTAGTGTTTCACTCATCTAATCAATACATATAGAATTCAGACAGAGGTAATCAACATTACTTTATTGCACCCGTAGTTCACCGTATTCACCGGCGTTTCTGTCTCATCTGCATCCCGACTTCCAGCGGCGCCCGCATCTTTTCGTAAAGCATAAACAAGTGTTCCACACGTTCACGCTCGGAAGCGAAACCTGATTTTCAGTAAAGTTTGTCTACGGCGCGATCGAGGGCCTGGTGCGCGCGGCGCAGGTTCGGCGGCATGAGGTCGGGGTCATAAAGTTCAGCCAGTGTCGCGTTTGGATGCTCAGCGCGGGCGTCCAGGAGGGCTTGCGCCAGTGGTTCCAGTTTTGAGAAGCCTGCGCTTTCGTTTCCAAAGCCAGGCGGTGTCGGGTAGGTGTTGTAAACGAGGCCAATGGAATAGCGGTAATCGCTCTTTAGCCTCCCGCCGATATAACGTAGCCAAGCCATGTGCATGCTTGACGTCAGCAGGGCGAAATCTGGAAGGGTGGCGTTCTGAAGTACAAAGACGAGATCGCTTGGAATCGTAGGCGGTTCGAGCCAGCCTATAGGCACATAATTCCGACGCTCAGAGCTAACCTTTGGAACGACCAGAAACGGAGCAGTTGGGAGAACGTTTACGTGATACAGCGTCGGCGTTTCCGCAAGTTTCAACGTGGGGCCGCTATTGCTGGCCTGACGATACTCGCGGACAGCGGCAATACGTTCCCGTAAGTGAGGCAGCTTCGCCAGCTTGTCCGGGGGCGCATCGTGCAGGGCGAGAATCCAGCGCTTGCCGCCTTGCAGAAATTCCTGCGCGCCGACATAGGGACGAAGGTAACAGGCGGACTCCGGTTCGGCTTCTGATAACGCTGCCCGTTCGTCCGCGTCGAAAATGTAATAACCACCATCAATAGGTTTGGAACCGATAATCAGCTTCCCCATGCCGTTAATCGGGCTGCGTTCAGTTTGTACCGTCAGGTGCGGGTCAGCCAGTCCGCCGGTATCAAACAGGTAAGGCGAGATTACGGCATGGCCGATTTCTTCCGGTTCACCGTTAATGTCAGGGTAACTGAAGATCCGTTTATTCGTCCGTGCTTGTTCCCGCCTGTCCAGGCCGATAATGACGACATGGACGTGCGCCTTACCCCGCGCGTCCGACCCCCAGGCAAAGGTCCGGTGGGCAAAGGCAATCTCCAGCTTGCAGCGGTCGAACAGGACGGGCCAGAGTTGTCCCACCTGCTCACCCTGGGTGATGGAATTGGTGGAGACAAAGCCGATACGGGCTGCACCGGTTTTAACATACTCTCCCGCTTTGATAAACCAGGCAGTCACGTAGTCAAGGGTGCCGCCGCTTTTACCCAGTGACGCAATCCGGCGCACCAGCGCACGCTGTTCCTGTGTCTGGAACTTGGCCCCCACGAAGGGCGGGTTGCCGAAAACGAAAGCGCATTGCCGGGCGGACAGCAATTCTTCCCAGTCGATTTCCAGCGCGTCGCCGTTGACAATATGCGGTGCCGTCTGCAACGGGATGCGGGCGTAAATCTGCCCGAACTCCAGGCTTAGCCGGTTGTTCATGATGTGGTCCATCATCCACAGCGCGGTCTCCGCGATGCGGGCCGGAAACTCGTTCAGTTCAATCCCGTAGAACTGGTCCACGTCAACTACTGACAGGTCTTGCGCCATTGCGTCCAGTTGCCCGGTCTGGCGGATTTCCTGCAGCACCTCGATTTCCAACGCGCGCAATTCCCGGTAGGCGATGATAAGGAAGTTGCCGCAGCCGCAGGCCGGGTCGAAGAAGCGCATTTCCCCCAGCTTCTTCTGGAACCGTTGTAACTCAGTAATACGGCGGCTGTCCTTGCGGGATTTCAGGCGGACAAACTCGGCCCGCAGGTCGTCCATGAACAGCGGCTCAATCACTTTCAGGATGTTCTTCTCAGTGGTGTAGTGTGCGCCTGATGCGCGGCGCTCCTCCGGGTCCATGATCGATTGAAACAGTGCACCGAAGATAGCGGGTGATATGTTTGACCAGTCGAAGTGGCAGGCATCAAGCAGCGCCCTTCGCATGGCCGCGTCAAACGCGGGAATACGTAACGGCCCGTTGAATAACTCGCCGTTGATGTAGGGAAACCGGGCAAGGTCTTCGTCGCGGGTTGTCTGGCGGTATGTTTCAGGTGTGTCCAGCACCTGGAACAGTTCAATCAGCCTTGCGCCAGTATCCGAACCGTCCTCCCCCGTGCGTGTTTCGATGAACTCGAGGAAGATATCGCGCGGCTCAAAGATGCCGGTGTCGTCGGCGAACAGGCAGAACACAATGCGCACCAGGAAGCGTTCCAGGTCGTGCCCGCGATAACCCGATTCGAACAGGGCATCATGTAATCGACCGACCAGTTCGGAGGCGTGTATGTTAACCGGGTCCTGATCGCGGAAGGTTCGTCGTTGTACTCCCAGGATAAAACCGAATGCCTCCACATGCTCAGGCAGGTCTTTCAGTGGAAAAGCTAACGTCTTGCGTTCATCCAGATCGTGCAGTTCAAAACTCTGGAAGTCGCTGACCAGGATGTAACGGGGACGCTCGCTCTCTTTCAGGGCGTCGAAATATTCTCCGGCCTGGTCATAAGCCTTGGTAAGATCACGCCCAATACTCTTTTGTTCAACGATCAGGACACCCGGCCAGAACAGGTCGATAAATCCGGAGCGGTTATCCAGTTTCTTTACGTGTTGTTCATAGCGGGCAACTGTGCGCCGTTTGACCCCGAATATCTCAAAGAAGTCGTTATAGAAACTCTGGGTTTCGCTACGCTCGCGTACCGTGTTCCACCACTCCTGTACAAAGCCGGCGGCGCGTACGCGTATTTCGTTCCAGGAAAGGTGCATCAGGTTATTCTGTTAAAAATGCACAAGCGCCCGGATTCTCGAAAGAAGATCAATACCCCTCCATCTCAAAATCCTCCAGGTTCACCTCGCGCATGGTGACCCGCCGGTATTTGTCCTCCCGGGGCAGCGGCACGGTGGCGTCGATACCCAGCCGGGTCCACTTGTCGTTTTCCACCATGGGGTTCAGGCGGTGGCCGATGCCGTCGGGTATCGGCAACAGGTCCCGGTCGAAGCGGCAGCGGGTCTGCACCGCCCAGTCCACGTCCGCCAGGCTGTAGATATCCACGTCCGTGTCCACTACAGTGACCGTTTTCACAAAGGCAAGTGAGACAAAGGCGGCCATGATGGCGTTGCGCTGGCTGCCCTCGTGCTTCTTGTCCACTTGCACTACCAGGTGGTATGGAACGCTGCCGTCGGAGAAATGCACCGCCGTCACCTCCGGCACCAGGCTGTGGATCTTGTCGAATGCGCCGGCGCTGGCGATGAGGCCGTAGGCGTTATAAACCTCCTTGCCTGAGAGTATGGAATGGAAGATCGGTTGGCGCCGCCGGGTGATGGCGGAGACTTCAAACACCCAGCGGTCATCGACGCCGGCGTAGTACCCCGTTACCTCCGCGTAAGGGCCTTCCGGTTCCCGTACCTGCGGCAGTATTTTCCCTTCGATGACGAACTGGGCGTCGGCCCAGGCTTCCACGCCCACGGTCTGCGCCTCGATCAGCCTGACCGGCGCGCCGTGCATCTGGCAGGCGATGCCGATTTCATCCATTTCCATGGGCGCGGCGGAGGCCGGCGACGCGGCCGCCATGCTCATGGCATAGTCCGCGCCGTTGTTGACGGTGAGCTCCAGCGGCTGTCCCTTTGCTTCGGCCCGTTTGAAATAGTGCATCAGGTGGCCCAGTTCCTCCAGCAACAGGGTAAAGCGGTTTTTGCCGGTGACCATCATGCGGTGGATGGACAGGTTGCGCACCCCCGTGTCCGGGTCCTTGGCGATGACCACGCTGGAGGTCAGGTAGCGCCCGCCGTCGCCCTCGGCGTGGCGCGGTATCGGCAGGGTGGAAAGGTCCGGGTCGGCCTCGACCACCTCGTTGGCCGGGCCTTGTTCCACCATCACCGGTTCAATGGGGTTCTGCCGCCAGGCCCTTATGTCCTCGGCCAGCGCGAAAGGCAGACGGGCAGGGGTGGTTTGGAAAAACTTCGCCAGGAAGTCCCGGTTCCAGTACAGGCCGGTCAACACCGGGTAAGCGCTGCCCCTGACCTGCTCGAACAGCATGGCCTTGCCGCCCTCAAATTTCCGGGCAATCCCGGCCAGCTCGAAAACGGGGTCAACCGGGCTTTTCACCCGGATTAAATGGTTATGCTTCTCCATGAATTCAAGGTATGATTGCAGGTCGATAAGGTTGCGTTTTCGCAGCTCCACGATGGTTCTCCCGGTAGCGGTGGTGTTATTCAAATCTTAACCCGTATCGGCTTGCAGTTAAATGATATTCACGACGCGACTGCTCATATTGCTGGCGGCCCTCGCGCCGGCCTTGCCCGCCGCCGCTCAAACCAGCCCGGACAGTGGTTCCGGTTTCTACCTGCGCGCTGAGGCCGGCCTGAACTTTGCGCCGGGCATCGGTTTACATACTATTGATGACGACCGGGCTTCCCGCTGTGACGAATTCGTCAACCCCGGTTATGCCGGCCTTGAAGGTTGCACGGACCCAGACCGCACTATCAACGCGGTGGATGAGTGGGGCAGCGATTTCTCCGGCGCCACGGGCATCCTGCTCGGCGCTGCAGTGGGCCGTACGCTCGGCACGCGCTGGCGGGTGGAACTGGAATACCTGTTCCTGGAGGCGGACTACGATGAGGTTGCGGCCATAATCAGTCCCGGCGGCCGGCCCTACACGGAAATATTCGGGCGCGAGTTGCCGCGTGCCGAAGAGAGCGTCGGCGACCTGAGGAACCACGTCCTGTTTGCCAACGTTTACCTCGATTTCCCCAGCAACAGCCGCCTGACGCCTTACCTGGGCGTCGGTGTCGGCGTGGCCTTTGCGGCCATGGACTATGGCGCGTTGTGGCTGAGAAGCGCCGACCCATCCCTCATAGAGACGGCAAGGGGCCTGCCCAACGAGGCATCGGTGCGGCGAAACCTTGCCGGCACGGCAACGGTGGCGCAGGACCGGCTGCGCGACGAGTTGTTTGGCTTCCAGGTCGTTCTGGGCGCGGATTACCGCTTCAGCGAATCGCTCAGGGTCGGACTCAGAGGCCGCTGGGCGGAATTTGATACCCTGCAGGGTGGGGGCGGGTACGAAAGCCTGCGCAGCCACACGTCCAACCTGCGGCTGGACGGCAGTGAACCGGTCAGCTACCGCACGCGCAATCCGGATACCAGCTTCTTCGGCCTCAGCCTCAGCGTGACGTACCGGCTCTGAGCTTAATCACTGTGAACCCTTATAGTAACCTCTAAAAATGTCATCCTGGACATTTTGGGAGACGGAAACGGAAAATGCGATTTTCCGTTTCCTTCATTTTCAATCACTTACGTGATTAAAAATGGCAGCATATCCCTATGCTGCACGGGCACCTCTAATTTTTAGAGGTGCCCTTATGCTTCGATTTAAGGTTCGCGTAAAAATTCGCGGCATAGTCTATGTAGGCCAGCTCTGCGTCGGTCAGTTTACGCACCTGGCGCGCCGGCGTGC
>CAYOEQ010000014.1:0-29005 GCA_964402775.1 uncultured Enterobacteriaceae bacterium | reverse complement strand
TTGGCGGCGGAGACATACTGGTTGATGCCCAGTTGCTCGCGCAGGTCCTCGGACAGGACCTGCATGGGGCCGTCAGTCGGGATGCCGGTCGCGTCGGCGATGCGCACCATGCGTTGAAAATTCGATATGACCCCTGCCGTGTCGATCATTGCCGCTGCGCCCATGCTGTCCGCCAGCGCCCGGCGCGCCGTCTCAGGATCAGCGCCTTCAACCCCCATGCAGGCATTGGCGAACTGCAGCAGTTCGCGGGAATTCGGCACGCCACTGATCTCCGTGCAGGACGGATCGGTAAGGCCGTCGAAGTCGATGGACCCCCCTGTCAGTTCGACGCTCTCACGGAGCATCACCACATGTGAGGCAGTTCAGTAGAAACAGCCGTTGAGCGCGGATACCCGCGCGGCCACGATCTCGGTCTGGGGACGGGTCAGGGTTCCCTGGGGCGGCCTGGTCATATTCCAGACTTCATGGACCTTGAGGTAATGCGCCTCGGACTCGTCAAGCAGGTTGCGCACCTCGTCCGGGACCAGGCTGAGCGCGCGGATGACGTAGCCGCGCATTTCACCTTCCCAGAGGTCCGCATCGGGCCCGGTATCGACCCGCATGGGCAGTATGGGAACCCAGGCGCCGTCGTACGACGCATTGGCGGGACGGTAGCGGCTGGGCTCGCCCGGCTGCGGTTCCGGCAGTTCATTCAAAGGCAGGCCCAGGCAGCGGGAGAATTCGTCTATGGAGAACAACGCTACCAGGGTGCCGATAATTTCAACGTATTTTTCCTCGCTGAGACCCTGCTGCATGATCCCGTCGAACCAGGATTTCGTGAGGCGCGCCGAGTCGGTGGTGACGCGGTGGATTACTTCAACCACGACGTTGGGGAGGTCGCTGACCGTGTCATGGGTCCCTTCAACCGTGTATGGCGACAACGCTTCCTTGCGCCGGCGGCACAGGTCGCAGTATTGCGACTGGCGGATTTCCCTGGCTATGTCAACCCGTTCCGCCCCCGTGAACCAGGTTCCCGGCGCGGCAAGGCGCTGCCAGTAACGGTTATGGCATGCACTGAAGCTCTCCCGCACCGGCCAGGGGGCGCTGCTGTAGTCGATTTTGCTCATCTGCAGGAATTCCTGATATTTTCACAGGTTACGTCAATTCTGTTTTGTCCGTCAAGGTTCATGAATATAGAATTGCTGTTCCTGTTCCGGCCATGGGGTATCATGGCAGGGATGCAACCTGTCCGAAAATAATATCAGTATGACAGACTCAACGGCAACAGCCGGGGCGCAACCAGTCCATCCGCCCGGCCTGCGCACCCTGTTCTTCACCGAGATGTGGGAACGGTTCAGCTATTACGGCATGCGTGCACTGCTGGTACTGTTCATGACCGCCGCGGTCGCTGAAGGCGGCCTGGGCATGGATGACGTGACCGCCACCGCGATTTACGGGCTGTACTCGGCAGCCGTGTACCTGGCTGCGCTGCCGGGCGGCTGGATCGCAGATCGCTTGATCGGCGCCCAGGATGCCGTCTGGTACGGGGGCATCGTCATCATGTTCGGCCATTTTACCCTTGCCGTCCCAGCGGTCCCCACTTTCTACGTCGGCCTGGTGCTGGTGGTGCTGGGCACCGGCCTGCTGAAACCGAATATCAGCGCCATCGTCGGCGAATTGTACCCGCAGGGCGGATCCGGCAGGGACGCGGGTTATACCATTTTCTATATGGGCATCAACCTGGGCGCGTTGCTCGGTCCGCTGGTATGCAGTACCCTGGGCGAAAGTGACCGGTTCGGCTGGCATTACGGGTTTGCCGCAGCCGGCATCGGCATGCTGCTGGGGTTGATCCAGTACCGCTACAGCCGTTATCGGCTCCGGGACGCAGGGCTGTATCCTGCCCACCTGCGTCCTGATTCCGAGATTGAAAGCGCCCCGCGTTTCGGCTGGTTGATCGTCGGTATCGGCCTGGGCCTGGTAATTTTCATCGTATTGCTGGGCCTGGCGGGCGTAGTCAGTTTTGATGCGTTACGCCTGGCGCAGAATTCCACCTACCTGCTCACTGCCATCGTGGCGTTGTATTTCGCCTATATTTTCATGTGCGGCAACCTGACGGGGGCAGAGAGCAAGTGTATCCTGGTCATTGTCATCCTGGTCATCGCTGAAGCCATTTTCTGGTCGGGTTTCGAGCAGGCCGGCTCATCCCTGAACCTGTTTGCCCATCGATACACAGAGCGGGAACTGCTGGGTTTCAACATACCCGCAGGCTGGTTCCTGAGTCTTAATCCCCTGTTTATATTGATTCTCGCGCCGTTCATGGCGGCCCTGTGGGTAAACCTCGGCAGGCGTAACCTTGATCCTTCCATACCGGTCAAGTTTGCATTGGGCCTGATCCAGCTCGGCCTGGGATTTCTTGTCATGTTCCTTGCCGCGGGTCTTGTTGCCGCGGGGGAAAGCGTATTACCCACCTGGCTGTTTTTCACCTACCTGTTACACACCACCGGGGAATTATGCTTGAGCCCCGTAGGCCTGAGCGCCATCAGCAAGCTGTCACCGAAGCGGTACCTGAGCCAGATGATGGGGGTCTGGTTTCTTGGGGCCGCACTGGGCAACCTGATTGCGGGGTTACTGGCGGGACGGTTCGACCCTGAATCGTTGAACGATATGCCCGGCCTGTACCTGCAAATCGTGCTGGTGACAATCGGCGCGGGGCTATTGCTGCTGTTGCTGGCGCGACCGCTCAGGAAGTTCACAGGCGGCAATATCCGTTAATTGTTCTTATGTTGTTTCCAGCCAACAAAAAAATCGATGAGTTATGTATTGAAACAACAATACCTGTGGGTTAAACTTACGTGTAAACAAAAAACCGGAATCCCGGGTAGCCATTCAGCATTTGGAGGGGAGAGTAATGATAAGCAGAAACACGAATAATAATTCGGGTAATGTTGGACGATTTTTGATCACGTGTTGCGGGCTCGTCCTGCTGGGACTGTCGAGTGCCATTGTCGCTCAGGACGAAGTCGGAATTGAGGAAGTGGTGGTCACCGCGCAACGACGGGAGCAGAATTTGCAGGACGTGCCCATCAGCATCTCCGCCTTTAATGCTGACAACGTCGAGGCATATATGTTCAATGACGTGACGGATTATCTTATCCGCACTCCCAACGCCGCCTGGACCTCGGTCGGTTCCAAGTCAAGGCGGGAACTGTCTATCCGGGGCGCGACAAACCTTCTGAATATCAACCGCGGTCTGAGGACATCCACGTTTGCTTTTTACCTGGATGATTTCAGTGTTAACGGAAGTACCGGCAACCCGCCCCTCATGGATGTTGAACGCATTGAAATCCTGCGCGGGCCACAGGCGACTTACTTTGGCAGAAATGCTCTTGCGGGCGGTCTCAGTGTCACCTCGAAAAAACCCCATAATGAGTTGGCTGGGTCGGTGATGGTGGATTATTCACGTTTCGACACCATAGATGTCGAAGGTATTGTGAACCTGCCGGTCGTGAAAGACGTACTGGCCATGCGCGGCAACATCAAATACTCGGAATCGGATGGGAATATCAAAAACATCAATCCTGTCGGTGGCGGCAATGAGTCGGAATATAAATACGCTAGGACCACAATCCGTTTTACTCCGACTGATGACCTGACCGTGGATATCACCGGAACGCTTGCCTCCGAGACAGCAGGCATGCGCGAAGGTGTCCCGACTGGAGTCTTCTCGAATTTCGGTAATTTTCTCTACCAGAGAGACAGTATAAGGTTTCCAGATGCCAATAATGATGGTATCAGGGAGCCAATTCCGGATGGAGTCGGTTTCTATCCTGAAAACAGAACGAGAGTAAATTTTAATTTCCCCCAACAGGTAGGTACCAATTACCGGATGATAACCGGGCGGGTGGATTATGAAATGGGGAACGTGCTGTTCACGAGCATCTCCGGTCACATCAGCTCGGATTTTTATCTCAATGGCGACGTGGATGGCGCCAGTATCGATGCCTGGAATGAATTCAGGAATATCGAACGCCAGAGCTTCAGCCAGGAAGTGCGACTGCAGAATACCAACGAGGGCCGCTTCCAGTGGAGTGTCGGTGGTCTGTATGCCAAAGATGAAAGTGACTACAAAAGCACCACTTTTACCGGCAGGGACAATGGATTTGGCGCACCTGCAGGCATTCCCGTCGGCACTACAGACGATCTCGATGAGATTGAAAGCTGGGCCCTGTTCGGGCAGTTTGACGCGGATTTCACGGACAATTTGACACTTTCCCTGGGCGGCCGCTACAGCGAAGAGACGATCGGTGCGGATGTCAGCTATATTGCCGCTACTGTAAGTCAGATCGCTACTGTCGAGCAGAAATTCACCAGTTTTTCTCCCCGGTTCGCGGTCAACTATGGCGTTACCGAGGACATTAACCTTTACGGTACGATTTCGAAAGGCATCAAATCTGCCGGCATAAACACGGATGCCGCAATTGTCGTGCTCCAGACCGGTTCTGAGGAACTGACACAGTTCTTTGAGCCGGAGATAATGTGGAATTATGAACTTGGCGTGAAGGCGGACCTGTTTGATGACAGGCTTAGAGTCAATGCTGCCGTGTTTTATATGAAATGGACAGATATGCAGGCGGATTTCCTGCAATTCGTCGTGATAGACGGTGCGCTGGCGGGATTTGATGTGGTCAGTAACGCAGAATCCGCAACCTCGAAAGGCGTTGAGGTATCGCTTACCGCCTTGCCTGTCGAAAATCTCATCGTGAATTTTGACGTCGGTTATCTGAGCGCAAAATTTGACGAGGCCGTGATCTTTATTGAAGGACAGAATCATGTACTGGATGGTGTAAGGACACCCCTGGCCCCTGAGTGGACCCTGGCTGCTGACGCTGAATATACGTTTAACGTCAGTCCGACATACGATGGTTTCGCCCGCCTTGAATGGACTTACAGGGATGGCACCAAGACCAACGTTGCCGGGCTGATACACGATGGCTTTCCCTATTATTCTCCCAGCTACGATTTCTTCAACCTGCGCGCAGGGATCCGGCATAAGAATTTCACCATCACAGGTTATGCCGAGAACCTGTTTGACAGTAATTACTACCCGAATGCCTACGTCAAGGCATGGGCCAGCGGAATGTCAGTTGAGCCATCCTTCCGGACTTATGGCGTTCGCGTGAGATATACCTACGGCGAGTAACGGAAGGCGTCAAAAGTTCGTCATTCCGGCGATAGCCGGAATCCAGTCGCATATTGTGTCGCCCGCAGCGACCCTTTATTCACTGGCATCCAGCCCTGATGACGGCCTGCAGGGGCAGGACTGCGCGGGAATGGCGGATAAACTAACGTGCACTGTCAACCAGGATAGACGGTAAACTCTGAATGGGGGAGGTAACTGAAATGATCATGTCCCGGGTTCGCTCCAGTATTGTATTTCTGATTTTCCTTGCAATATCTGTTCAAGCCGCAGGTGCGGCGACCGCCACCGTAATTATAGGCGGCACCGTGGTAGACCTGGACGGCAAAGCACCGATAGAAGACGCCGTTATTCTCGTTGAAGGAGAACGCATCACGGCAATCGGCGCAGCCGGCAGTGTGGAAATCCCTGACGGCGCCGAACAGATAGACGCCAAAGGTACCTGGCTGATCCCCGGCCTGATGAACATGCATGTTCACCTGGGGCTGATCTTGCCCGGCAAGATGGCGGCAGAACTGGCCAACGAGAGTGAAGCGGCGCTGGCTTTGCGCATGGCGGCGTCAGCGCGCGAGACTTTGCAGGCCGGCGTTACCACCATACGTCTGACGGGCGATACGGCGCACGCGGACCTGGCCCTGATGCGGGCGATAAACAAGGGTCAGGCCAATGGTCCGCGTATTTTCAGTTCCGGTGAATCGCTTACGATAACCGCGGGACACGGGTCAAAAGGCGCCAAGAGAAATTATGACGGTCCGGACGAACTGGTAAAAGCGGCGCGCACACAGATCAGCGCCGGGGCGAAATGGATCAAGATCCTCATATCGGGCGGGATAGCCACCGCCGGCGGTGATCTTGACGCAGTACTGATGACGCCCGCGGAGATCCACGCGGTAATCGACGCGGCCCACCGGTTCGGCGTCAAGGTGACGGCGCACTCGGGTTCGCCGGCAGCGACAAGCATTGCCGTTGACTCCGGACTTGACTGCGTCGAACACGGTTATTTTCTCGATCGTCCCACTCTGAAGAAAATGAAAGAACACGGCACCTGGCTGGTGCCGACCATCGTCGTAAGCCAACCGGCCACAGAGCCGTTTTTCAAGGCTATCGGGTCTCCGCCGTGGTACCTGGAACGGCGCAATGCCGCCGGCAAGGCGCACTGGAAGGCGCTGCAGATGGCTATTGAGGAGGGAGTGAATATTGCCCTGGGCACCGACCAGTTGCCGCACGAACCCAATGACGGGACTACCGCGACTGTCCGCGAGGCGCAATACTACGTGGAAGCCGGCATGACCCCGCTCCAGGCATTACGCTCTGCGACCATCGAACCAGCGCTATTACTGGAAGCGGAAGACGAGATCGGCTCCCTGGAAGAGGGTAAATATGCCGATATCGTTGCCGTTGACAAGGACCCCACGGAAGATATCACGGCATTGCGCAATATCCTGATGGTGATGAAGGGCGGCAAGGTTTACCGTAACAACCTGTAGAATAAACGATTAATACATCATCGGAATGGTAGGCAATCCGGAATCGCACGGAGAGGGGGCCATACCCGAACAGAAGGCCTTGAAATGATCATCAACCGGCCACTGTCAATCCTTGTCGTTCTTATATTCCTCACAGCATTTGTCCTGGCGGCGCATGCAGCAGGACCAACAGCCATTATTGGCGGCACGGTGGTCGACCTGGAGGGCAAAGCGCCGATTGAGAATGCCGTTATTCTCGTGGAAGGAGAGCGGATTGCGGCAATCGGCAAGGCAGGTGAGGTAACAATCCCTGACGGCGCCGAACAGATAGACACCACCGGTACATGGCTCATCCCGGGCCTGATGAATATGCATGTCCACCTCGGCCTCGTCCTGCCCGGCAAGATGAAGGCTGAACTGCAGGGTGAAAGCGAGGCAGCGTTGGCGTTGCGCATGGCAGCGAACGCACGTGAGAGCCTGCAAGCCGGCGTCACTACCATCCGTTTGACGGGTGATCGCGGTCATGCCGACCTGGATCTGATGCGGGCGATAAACAAGGGCCAGGCCCATGGCCCGCGTATCTTCAGTGCCGGCGAAGAACTGTCTATTACTGCAGGTCACGGGTCGAAATTGCCCGGCAAAACCAATTATGACGGACCGGACGAACTGGTCAAAGCAGCACGTACGCAGATCAGCGCCGGGGCCAAATGGCTCAAGATACTGATATCGGGCGGAATCGCCACCGATGGTGGCGGTCTTGCCGAGGCATTGATGACGCCCGAGGAAATCCGTGCGGTAATCGACGCGGGCCACCGTTTCGGTGTCAAGGTGACGGCCCACTCCGGTTCGCCGGCAGCGACAAGCGTCGCCGTGGACGCCGGACTTGACTGCGTCGAACACGGTTATTTCCTTGATCGTCCGACCCTGAAGAAAATGAAAGAGCACGGTACCTGGCTGGTGCCGACCATCGTTGTCACCGCGCCTGCAACCCAGCCGTTCTTTGAGAAGATCGGTTCCCCGCCGTGGTACCTGGAGCGGCGTAATTCCGCCGGCAAGGCCCACTGGCGGGCCCTTGAGATGGCCATTGAGGAAGGGGTGAATATCGCCTTGGGCACCGACCAGATGCCTGCCGAACCCAATGACGGCACCACGGCGACCGCCCGCGAGGCGCAGTACTACGTGGAAGCAGGCATGACGCCGTTGCAGGCGTTACGCTCCGCCACCGTAGAAACTGCCAGACTGCTGGAGGCTGAAGACGAAATAGGCACGCTGGAAGAGGGTAAATATGCCGATATCGTCGCCGTGGACAGGGACCCGACACAGGACATCAAGGCATTGCGCAATATCCTGCTGGTGATGAAAGGCGGGAAGGTTTATCGTAATAAATTGTAATGATACATAGAAGGGGACGGATTTTAAATCCGTCCCCGGGTAAAGAAGGGGGGGTATTGAAATGAGAAGTACTCGGTTGAGGTTCAGCGCACTATTACTGGTATTCCTTGCGCTATCTGTCCAGGCAGTTGATACGAATGCAGTTACCGCCATTGTCGGCGGCACGGTGGTTGACCTGGAAGGCAAGGCGCCGATAGGGAATGCCGTCATTCTCGTGGAAGGGGAACGGATAGCTGCAATCGGCGATGCCGGCAGTGTTGAAATTCCGGACGGCGCCGAACTAATTGATGTCGGTGGCGCCTGGCTCATCCCCGGTCTGATGAACATGCACGTCCACCTCGGCCTCGTCCTGCCCGGCAAGATGAAGGCCGAGCTGCACAACGAAAGTGAGGCGGCGCTGGCGTTGCGCATGGCTAAGAACGCGCGCGAAAGTTTACAAGCCGGCGTCACAACCATTCGTTTGACGGGAGACCTGCATCATGCCGATCTGGCCCTGATGCGGGCGATTAACAAGGGCCAGGCGCACGGTCCGCGTATCTTCAGCGCCGGCCAACCGCTTACGATAGTCGCAGGTCATGGGTCAAAAAAGGAGGGCAGAAAAAAATTCAGCGGGCCTGACGAACTGGTAAAAGGAGCCCGTACCCAGATCGCCGCCGGGGCCAAATGGATCAAGATAGCGATTTCCGGTGGAATAGCCACCGACGGCGGCGGACTTGCCGAAGCATTGATGATGCCCGAGGAAATCAATGCCGTGATCGACGCGGCCCACCGTTTCGGCGTCAAGGTGACGGCGCACTCCGGCTCCCCGGTTGCGACAAGCATTGCAGTAGACTACGGCCTTGATTGCGTTGAACACGGTTATTTCCTGGATCGTCCAACCCTGCAGAAGATGAAGGAACACGGCACCTGGCTGGTGCCGACCATCGTCGTCAGCCAACCGGCCTCGGCGCCGTTTTTTGAGCGTATCGGTTCCCCCCCGTGGTACCTGAAACGGCGCGAATCCGCCGGCAAGGACCACTGGCGGGCGCTGGAGATGGCCATCGAGGAAGGCGTGAATATCGCTCTTGGCACCGACCAGATGCCTGCTGAACCCAATGACGGTACTACGGCAACCGCACGCGAGGCGCAATATTACGTGGAAGCAGGCATGACGCCTTTGCAGGCGTTGCGCTCCGCGACCATAGAAACCGCCAGGATGCTGGAGGCGCAGGATGAGATCGGCACGCTGGAACAGGGTAAATTTGCAGATATCGTTGCCGTAGACGGGGACCCTACACAGGACATCAAGGCATTGCGCAATATATTGCTGGTGATGAAAGGCGGCAAGGTGTACCGCAATAAGCTGTAGGAATTAAGGATGAAACAAGTCCTTTTGCAGTGAGCTTGCGGGTGGGTATCGCCGGCTGGGGAGACGCCGGCAGGATTCATGCAAAACACCTGGAGGCGCACGGCGCGCGCCTGGTCGGCGTGGTCTCGCGCAGGCCGCCGGGTTCGGCTGTGCCCTGGTTTCACAGTATGGACGACCTCTTGCCCAGGGTCGATGCGCTCACGATTGCCACACCCAATGATCTTCACGCCGGATTGGCGCTGAAAGCGGTATCGGCGGGCAAGGCAGTGATGGTTGAGAAGCCGCTCTGCATTTCAGGCGACGAACTGAGGCAACTCGAACTTGCCCTCCCGTCAGCCGATGCCCCTGTTCATCTCGGCTATCGCCTTCGTTTCAACGACGAGATACGGCGCTTGTGCCGGCCTGAAGACGACCCGGTTGTTCCCCGCAGCATACATTGCAGCTATCAACTGGGGATTGACCGTCTGGCTGCCGGGAAAAGCTGGATTCGTGACCCGGTGCGTAGCGGGGGCGCCTTTTTTGTATTGGGCGTTCATTGCCATGACCTGGTGCGTTGGATTTGCCGTGCCCGGGGCAGGGCGCTGACCGGCCTCGCCGTGCCGGATAGCGTAAAGAATGAATTCCCCATCGAGGCCTCACTCACTGGCAGGCTCGGAGAAACGGAACTCGGAATCTCGGTGGATATGAGAGGAAACGCAGATTATCGCCTTCAACTTACGGTAGAATGGCCGGATGAAGACCAACCCCGTTCAATTGTTCTCTCGGGGGAGCGCCCCGGGATACGGGAAGAAGCCGAGTACTCCGGTCTCATTGGCAACTTCGTACAGGCTGCAGAAGAGGGTCTGACTGACCCTGTCGCCGTGGCGGAAATCCTCCAAACCCATCGCGAACTTCTGGATGCCTGTTTTCTGCTGACACCAGGAGAGGAAACGTGAAAACGATACTGGCATTCGTTATCCTGTTTGTGTGTTTATACTCCCTTTTCCCGGGTCTACCCGCGAACACCGGGGCAGATCTCGTGGCGAAGGGAGAGGATATCTTCTTCAACGAGACGTTCGGCGGCAACGGCCGGACCTGCGTTACCTGTCATCGCCCCGAGGACAACTGGCGCATCACACCGGCATTCATCGCCACATTGCCCGACGATGACCCGCTCTTTGTCCACGAGTTCAGGCCGGAGTTCAGGGAGAACTTTGAAAAAGCCGATCTCCTGCGGGAGTGGGGCCTGGTACTGATGAACCCCGATGGTTTCGACGATCTCGAGAATGATTTCGTGATGCGCACGGTGAATTCCCTGCGTTCCGTCCGCACCAGCATTGAGGGCATGCCCCACGAAGGCATGGAGAACCAGCTCGATTTCATGGAGCCGCTTACCGGGTGGGGAGGGGATGGCGCTCCCGGCGACGGCAGCCTGCGCTCTTTTGCCATCGGAGCGATCATTCAGCATATGCCCAGGACACTTGCACGGGAGCCGGGAGTCGATTTTCGTCTTCCCACCGACGAGGAACTGGACGCGCTTGAAGCGTTCATGCTGACCCTCGGGCGTCAGGAGGAGCTGTCGCTCCCCCTGCCATTGAAGGGAGACCTGGCGCTGCGTGGCCAGGACCTCTTTATCGACAGGGATAATAAGAACGGGCGTTGCAATGTCTGCCATATCAATGGCGGCGCGTCTTCGCTCCAGGCGAGCGTGTTGCCGCAGGGCCGCGTCGTGAATCTCGGTAGCATAGTCCATGCCACCGGCGAGGAGTTTGCGCCGGGAAAACCGACCGAGCTCATTCCGCTGGATGACGGCTATAAGGACACGCACCAGTTCAATACTCCGCCGGTGGTCGAGGCCGCGGACGCAGGGCCGCTGTTCCATAGCGGCTTCGTGAAGTCGGTCGAAGAGGCGGTGGACATCTACAATCTTGAGACATTCAGAAAATCGGAGGTAGGGGTTGCGCTCGCCAGCCGTTTTGGAACTGAGACTGATTTGTCCGCCAGCGAGGTCCTGGCGATCGGCGCGTTCCTGAGAGTCATCAACGCACTCGACAACATTCGCGAAACTACCGAGCTTCTGGAGACAAGCCTGGAGAAGGGGATTCTTGAGAATGAAAGGGCGCGCGAACTGATACGACGAGCAGCCTATGAGACGGAAGACGCCATCATCGTTCTCGATGGCGTGAACCTCCATCCGCTGGCGGTGGGAAGATTGCGCAGGGCGGAAGAACTCATACACAGTGCCCGGGAAGCGACTTTCTCGCGATCCGGTCATGTCCGCGACGCACTCGTCGAACTCCGGCGCGCACGCGAGATATTGATCGAATCATAAGTTGAAAAATAAACTGATTACTGTCATTATTCCAAACAGTTGTTTGTAGCTTCCAATTAATTCTTGGGGGAAACGGGGGGAGCGATGAAGAAGCTCACATGCATCATCCTTGCGCTGCTGTTGTGCTTGTCGGGTTGCTCGGGCGACCGGACAGGTTCCGGTAGCGAACTCGTTATTACAGACGTCACCCTGATCGACGGCACCGGGTCCGACCCGCAGGCTGGAGTCGACATCCGCATAGCCGATGGCCGGATTGTCGAAATCGGTCCTGATTTATCGGCTGCTCCTGACGCAGAGACTATTGACGGCAGCGGGAAATATGTCATCCCCGGCCTGATCGATGCTCACGTCCACATGGACGCCCCGATTGTCTTCCAGCTTACACCAGAAGAGAAAGCCCAAGTCATCGAGAACAACCCCAGGGCTTTTCTGTATAACGGCGTTACCACCGTATTGAACGTTTCCTCCGACGTGGACTGGATCTTCGAGCAGCGCCAGGCCGAACGGGAAGGCGGGCTGCTCTCGCCCAGGCTCTACGTAATGGGCCGTTCGTTCACCCCTGAGGGTGGTTGGGGCAGCCGTCACGGCGGCGCCCTGGCGGATGCCGATGCGGCTGTGGCCCGCGCACAGGATTACATCAGCCGGGGCACGGACGGTTTCAAGGTGATTATCGAGGACGGCCTGGGCGCCTCCGGCACCTATAAAAGGATGAGCGAAGACATGATGATGGCCATCTCGAAGATCGCCCGGGAGAACGATGTCCCGATATACACGCATGCCATAAACCTTGACGAGTTCCATTCGGCCGTGGCCATGTCGTCAACGGCGATTGTCCATGGGCTCGAAGACCCCATCCCGCCGGACGATACCATTCTGCAGGACATGGTCGAGAATAACGTGATGTTTGTTCCCACCCACAGCCTGTGGGAGGCCTTCCTGCGCCACGACGAGGCGGCTGCCGACCTGAATGATCCGATACTGCGCGGCAGCGTCCCCCATTTTCTCTTGGACTATATGCAGGACCCGGATTACCGTGCCGAAGAGACCCGCCGCTTCCTGGCAGTCGCCAACATGCCGGTTTACCAGTGGGCCGAGGACAAGATACCGATATTCAGCGAGAATATCCTCAAAGCGCACCAGGCCGGTGTGATTGTCGCTACCGGAACCGACGCGGGAGGGCCGGTGGGGTTCAACTTCCAGGGCTACAATCTACCTTGGGAAGTCAAGTTGTTCGTGCAGGCCGGGATGACCCCGATGGACGCCCTGGTCGCGGCCACGCGCAACGGCGCAAAAGTAATCGGCGTTGAGGATCAACTGGGTACCGTGGAAGCCGGGAAACTGGCTGATCTCCTGGTACTGACCGCTAACCCGCTTGAAGATATTGATAACATTCGCCAGATAGAAACCATCATCTACAAAGGCAAGGCCTACCCGCGTCATGAGTTTGCCTACCAAGCCCCAAAAGAGAGAGGAGAAAAATGAAAATTCAAGAACGTCGTTCACTCAACAATATCCAGAATGTTTTACCCGGCAGCCTGCTCGTTTTGCTGTTTGGAATTGCACCGGTAGCGCAGTCCCAGATAGAAGAGATCGTGGTGACTGCCACCAAGCGCGGCGACACGTTGATCCAGGATATACCCCTGTCCGTGCAGGCCATCAGCGGGGACAGTCTGCGAGAAAGCGGTGCGCTGGATTTCAACGATTATTACCGCCAGATTCCGGGGTTGAGCGTCGTCGACCAGGGCCCCGGTGACAAGCGCTACATAATTCGCGGCATTACGTCGGCAGGCGCCGGGACCGTAGGCCTCTATTTCGATGAAATTGTTGTCACCGGCAACATGCTGACCACGGATGGCGGGCGCTCGATAGATATCAAGCTGTTCGATATGGATCGTATCGAGGTGCTGAAAGGGCCCCAGGGAACGACCTTCGGGTCCAGTTCACTTTCCGGGGCGATCAGGTGGATACCTGCTTACCCCGATATGAGCCAGGCATCCATGGACGTCGGCGCCGGCTTCAGTTCGACACGCCACTCGGACGGACTGGGTTACACGGTCGATGCAATGGTCAACGTGCCGATTGTTGAAGACAGGGTAGCGCTGCGTTTCGCGGGGATCAAGATCGACAATGAGGGTTATATCGACAATCAGTTCCGGGATGACGGTAATGACGACGACAGCGAAGCCCTGCGCGGCATCCTGGCCGTGCAGGTGACGGATACGTTGAAATTTTCGGTCCTGGGCATGCACCAGGACTCAAAGACCCATGGCCGGGCAGGGTGGATGGATCAGTTGATTGATCTCCCCTTCAGCCCGTCGCTGAACGGCGGCCCCACGCCCACCAAATTCTACAATACGGACCTTTCCGCGGCGGGGTTTTATGACAAGACCAACATGTACAACGTCAAGTTCGAGTACGAACCGGACTGGGGCAACGTGATTTTTACGTCATCCCTGCTGCAGCGGGACACGGATCTTGACAGGGACGCCTCCGCCGAGATTGAGATCATCACCCGCTTCTCATTTCCCGCGGACGGCACCGGTCAATCGTTTATCGTTCAGCCACAGAACCGGGAGGTATTTACCAACGAGATTCGTTTTGCATCCAATTGGGACAGCCCGTTTCAGATGTTGATCGGAGGGTTTCGCCAGTCGGAGGAACGTTTTTTCAGGAGCAAGGTAATCACAGTGGACGCGGTGACCGGCAAGGTTACGCCGGACTCCATTTCCCTGCTGGACCGCACAGTCGATACTTCGGTTGACGAAAAGGCGCTGTTTGGCGAACTGTCCTGGGATGTGACCGAGGCGTTGAACGTGACGGGCGGTTTCCGCTGGTTTGACTTTGAACTGGTGGAAAACGCTGCGGCGGTTACCGGTTTTCCGGGCAGGCCCGGGAGCGGTCCCGGACCACAACTCGCGTTCGGTGAAAAGGACATTATCTTCAAGGCAAACGTCTCCCTCGACGTGACAGACGACGTTCTGGCGTACTTCCAGTTTGCCCAGGGCTTCCGTTCCGGCGGACCGAATGACCAAACGGCAGCCAGTATCGCCGGGGTGACCATACCGGCAGGTTTCGGTTCCGACTCGGTGGATAGTTATGAAGCGGGCATCAAAACTGCCTGGGCGGATGGCAAGTTTATTTTCAACGGGTCCTTTTTCTATCTCGACTGGACGGATATACAGGCCCGGCAGCAGGCAACCGCGCCGGGCGGCCTGACCTTCTCCTACAGGGGGAATGGAGGCACCGCGGAAGTCCTCGGGGTGGAACTGCAGGCCCAGGCCTATCCGGCGGAAGGACTGCAATTTGGGGCTGTCTTTAACTACAGCGATGCGGAACTGACCGCGGATGCTCCCATACCGGCTAACGGTATGGATGGGGACAGGATTCCTCACGTGCCGGAAGTCACATTCAGCCTGAATGGCCGTTATGAACGGCCCCTGGGCTGGAACGGCTGGACCGGGTTTATCAGCGGTGACTTCTCCTGGGTGGATGACCAGGTTAATCAATTGAGGCCGACCTTTATCACGTACCGTGAAATGGACGATTACTCAATTCTCAACCTGAGAGCAGGGGTCGACGGTAACGGCTGGTCTGCGGTAGTGAGCCTGGACAACGTGCTGGACGAGGATGAGACGTTGGCCTATATCTTTAACGGCGGTAACCAGCCATCCCGGTTTAACCTGCCCGGGTGGGTGCCTCCCGGTATGGTCCGCCCCTGGCCGCGCATGGTGTCGCTGACAGTCCGCAAATCATTTGACTTTTAAAGCATAAGCTTTACAGGATACCGGCCATGGATTTGCCGGTATCCTGTCACATCGGGTGTTATCTGTTCTGTCAATGTTCGGGGTTGAGTTCAGGTGAGGATGTGCTACACTTCACAGGAGCCTGGAATACAGGTGCGGTTAAACAAATAGATTAAGGAGTATGGAATATGACCAGTATGTTAATGGAGTTATACGATGCGCTTGTGAGCGCCGGCGCTTCTGAGACAAAGGCCAAGGCAGCCGCGGCAGTGGTGCCTCATGGAAAGGACTTGTGTACCAAACAAGATCTCTTATGCACCAAACAGGATATTGATAAACGGCTTGCTGAGGTGCGCGCTGAACTACGCGCTGATATGAAAGTCCTGAAGTTTGCGGTTTTCAGCATGTATCCGTTTATTCTTGCCCTGGTGATCAAAATATTCTTTCTGGCCTGAATAGCATTCAGTTATTCAGTTCCAAGAATAATTGTCAGTGTTTGTCTGAACAGTTCGCTTTCCCCGTTCGCCAGGGACAGTGCCGTATCGGCATGGTCTTCTCCTTCCAGCAGGAGGTAGTGGGCGTCAACGCCGGCTGCTTTTAATGCCCCGCTAAATGCTGTGGATGACTCCTGGTACCCCTCTTCAGAACCGACTGCGACCAGGGCGATCGGCACCGGATCATTTACATGCAGGATCGGGCTGGCCTGCTCCCTGAGTTCCGGGGTCGGGGCGTAGGTGTATACTTCACCGGGCCGTTGCCCCCTGGCGCGCACGTCGTAAGGCCCGCTCACGGGGATGATGCCCTTCAGGATATCTTTCGGCATGCCCATCTCGACCAGCCAGGCGCGGTCAACGCCGATGTCGGCAGACAGGATGGCGCCGGCCGAATGGCCGCCCACGTAGAGGGCTTCCGGGTTGCCGCCGTATTGTTTGATGTTTTCGAATAACCATTTAACAGTACTCTTGACATCATCGGGCTGGTCAGGGTAGTGGGCGCCGCTGCCGGTCAGCCGGTAACTGGCGACCGCAGTGATTACCCCCGCCTGGACGAAAGGCTCGGCAACCGAGCCGTAGTGCGCCTTGTCACCCTCCCGGAACCCGCCGCCGTGCAGGAACAGGAACACCGGGGCGTTCGATACTTCACCTTGGGGCAGGTAAAGGTCAAGTACCTGTTTCGGATCAGGGCCATAGGCCAGATCCAGATGATGCGGGTATTGTTCCCTGACCCTGGCCGTGTGGTTATTCATCCGGTGATAGAAACCGGTCCAGTCAATAGTAAAATCATCAGGGTTTTGTACCGTGTAATACTGGGACATGTCCTGGGCGTTTATGACGCTTGAAAAAAGTGTCAGTAAAACAGCAAACGCAGGCAGCTTTATCTTCAACATAAGTTTCTCTCCTCTTTCAGAAGTCCGGAGCGCTATCCGGAACATACACTTCTCCACCCTTGATTACCAGGACGATTTTGTGTTGCAGCAGGGTTATGTCCTGTAGCGGGTCGCCATCCACGATTATCATGTCGGCATACTTGCCTTCGGTCACCGTGCCCAGGTCCTTTTCAACCCCCTGCAACTGCGCAGCCCGCAATGTGGCGCTCTGGATCACCTCCATAGGGGTCAGTCCGGCCTCGAGGTAATGCTGCATCTCCCGGGTCAGGGGGCTGTGCACGTTGAACGGCGCGCCGGCATCCGTTCCGGCCACGATCTGCTCGCGGCCGCCGGCTGCGATGAACGTTTTCAGTTTGCGTTTGGCCACCTTGATGCGTTCCGGCGCGCCGATGCCCCAGGGCACCGCGTTCGGGTCACTCCAGGACCAGCGCAGGTGGGCGTAAACTTCCTCAGAATATTGTTTCCTGAAACGGGGGTGGTCGGTAAATTCCGGGAATGCAAACACGCGCACGTAGGCGTTGCGCATTTCGATAGTCGGTACGATGAACGGGCCGCGCAGGATATTGGCGCGCGGTCCGGTCGGGGCGGGCTTGATGCCCCGCACCATGAGGCGGATGTCCTCGTCCTTGTAGTCCGATAAGGGATCGGCGGTAAACACGTGGTGCAAGCGGTCGACGCCGGCCACAATCGCCGTGCGGTAGGCGTTGATGTGGCGCACGTCGGCATCCACGCCGAGACCGGCCTTGTGCGCCGTATCTACGATAACTTTGAGGATATCCAGGTCCCAGAAGCCGTAAACCTTGACCTGGTCTACACCAAGTTTTATGACATCCAGCGTAACCTGCTTTGCCTCCTCGGGTGAACCGACCAGGTAGTCTCTCCTGATGTTGGGCTTGTCCGGGTCGCGCTGGTGCAGGATAGGTCCGGCCAGGAACAGCCTGGGCCCGGGCAGCTTACCCGCTTCAATATCCGCTCTCAGGGCCAGTTGTTCCTGTATCGGCCCACCCGTGTCGCGGAATGTAGTAATCCCGGCCAGCAGGGATATCCTGGCTGCGTCCGCCATGATATCGCCGGCCTGGGCTTTGAATTTAAGCGGAAACGACGCCGGGTCGCCTTCGCCGATATGGAATAAATGGCCGTGGGATTCCCACAATCCCGGCAGGATGGTCATGCCGTTGGCATCCAGGGTTTGCACTCCATCAGGGATGGTTACCGAATTCACGTCGCCAGTTTTGCTGATACGGTCACCTGTCACCAGCACCACTGCATCCTGCACAGGCAGACCTCCATAGCCATTGACGAGCTGGCCGCCGCTTATTGCCAGTGTCGGCGTATCCTGTGCCGCTGCCGGGCAGGTAAATATGAACAGAATGAGATACAACCATGCCAATAAGGAAGATGTGCGTTTCATAATCGCCCCCGGAACAATGCCAGAAACAAGAATAACCCATATTTCCCCCGAGGTCTCACCCCTTGCGGGGCTAAATCGGATAAAATCAAGAAAATCACTTCAGAACAAGGACATTCAATCATGTGGCAATTCTGGATCGACCGCGGCGGCACTTTCACGGACGTGGTCGCCAAATCTCCCGATGGGCGGTTAATCAGCCATAAGCTGCTTTCCGAGAATCCGGGACGCTATAAGGACGCGGCAGTTCAGGGTATTTGCGATGTGCTTGGCCTGGCGCCGGGAGCTGCCATACCCACGAATGCCATTGAACACGTCAAGATGGGGACTACCGTCGCGACCAATGCGCTGCTGGAGCGCAAGGGCGAGCGTACCCTGTTTGTTACCACCAGGGGTTTTGCCGATGCCCTGCGCATCGGTTACCAGAACCGTCCGCGCCTGTTCGATCTCAATATCGTGCTGCCAAGCTTGCTGTATGAACGCGTTATCGAAGTGGATGAGCGCGTCGATGCCCGGGGCGTGGTGCTGCGTCCCCTAGATGAAGACCGGGTCAGGGCAGACCTGCAGTCGGCATTCGATACGGGAATCCGATCGGTCGCCGTTGCCTTTATGCACGGTTATCGCCATCGCGGCCATGAACTCAGGGTGGGTGAAATCTGCAGGCAGATCGGTTTTACCGGCGTTTCCCTGAGCCACGCAGTCAGTCCCCTGGTCAAGCTGGTTTCCCGCGCCGATACCACTGTCGTCGACGCCTACCTGTCGCCCATCCTGCGCCGCTACGTGGAGCAGGTCGCCGAAGAACTGGGCATCAGGGACGGTCATGGTCCGCGCTTGATGTTCATGCAGTCCAACGGCGGGCTCACTGACGCCCGCCTGTTCCAGGGCAAGGACGCCATCTTTTCCGGTCCTGCGGGCGGTGTGGTGGGCATGACGCGCACTGCCGCGATGAGTGGCAGGCACAGGTTGATCGGTTTCGATATGGGTGGCACCTCAACGGACGTCAGCCACTATGACGGCGAGTATGAGCGCAGTTTCGAGACGCTGGTCGCCGGCGTGCGTATGCGCGCGCCGATGATGCACATTCATACGGTGGCGGCGGGCGGGGGTTCCATACTCCGGTTCGACGGCGCCCGTTTCAGGGTGGGGCCGGAGTCCGCCGGCGCCGACCCCGGCCCGGCCTGTTACCGGCGCGGCGGTCCGCTGACCGTGACCGATTGCAATGTAATGCTCGGGAAAATCCAGCCGGACTATTTCCCTGCCATTTTCGGCGCCGCCGGTAATGAAAAACTTGATCGGGAAACCGTGGCGCGCAAGTTTGCCGGCCTGGCGGAACAGGTGTCCACCGTGCAGCATAAAACTGTCAGCGCCGAGGATGTGGCGCAGGGCTTCCTGCGTATCGCTGTTGAGAACATGTCCAATGCCATCAAGAAAATTTCCCTGCAGCGCGGTTATGACGTCACCGGATACACGCTGAATTGCTTCGGCAGCGCTGCCGGCCAGCACGCTTGCGCGGTGGCGGACTCGCTGGGCATGGCGCGCATTTTCCTGCATCCGCTGGCCGGGGTGTTGTCCGCATACGGTATGGGACTCGCCGAAATACGGGTGCTGCGCGAGGCGCAGATGGGTATTGATTTTGTCGAGGCTTCCGTGGAAAGGGAGATTGCGGCGCAGAGCCGTCCATTGGCCGTCTCAGCCCGCGCCGCGGTGCAGGAGCAGGGTGTGGAGGAACAAAATATCTCCACCATCACCAGGGTTCACATGCGCTACCAGGGCACAGATACCAGCCTGGAGGTTGACGCGGGCAGCGCCGCGCAGATGTTGTCCGATTTTGAAGCCGCGCACCGCCGCCGTTTCGGCTTTATTGCGCGGGAACGGGGCCTGGTCGTTGAGTCCCTGTCGGTAGAGGCCATTGGCGAGACTGGTTCGGAGATCGACCCTGAGATGGAAGCACCTATAAAGAAACAGGACCCGCCTGCACAGGAACTTGTCGGCATGTACTCAGGAGGAGAATGGAAGGACATACCCCTGTATCTGCGCGAGGATCTGCTCCCAGGCCAGGTACTGGCGGGGCCCGCCATCATCATCGAACCTACGGGGACAATCGTGGTGGAACAGGGCTGGCGCGGCGCGCTGAACCGCCGCGGCCACCTTTTGCTGGAGCGGCACGTCAAACGTGACGACAGGGAAACAGTCGGAACCGGCGCCGACCCGGTCATGCTCGAGGTATTCAATAACCTCTTCATGTCCATCGCCGAACAGATGGGCGTTACCTTGCAGAACACCGCGTATTCCGTCAATATCAAGGAGCGGCTGGATTTTTCCTGTGCGCTGTTCAACGCCGGGGGCAACCTGGTGGCCAATGCGCCCCATATACCGGTGCACCTGGGCTCCATGGGCGAATCCGTGAAGTCCGTCATCAACGCCAATAAGGGTAATATCAGGCCCGGCAGTGTATACGTGCTCAATGCCCCGTATGCGGGCGGCACCCACCTGCCCGATGTGACCGTGATTACGCCGGCTTTTGATGACAAAGGCGACAACATCCTGTTCTACCTGGCTTCCCGGGGGCACCACGCCGATATCGGCGGTCGCACGCCCGGTTCCGCCCCGCCTGACAGCAGCCATATCGATGAGGAAGGCGTACTCATCGACAATTTCCTGCTGGTGGAAAGTGGCCGGTTGCGTGAGAAAGAGATCCGGGAATTGCTGGGTTCCGGCAAGTACCCCTGCCGCGATATCGATCAGAACCTGGCCGACCTGTCGGCGCAGATCGCCGCCAATGAGACCGGCCTTAACGAGTTGCGGAAAATGGTGGGGCATTACGGCATCGACGTGGTTGATGCCTATATGAAACACGTCCAGGATAATGCCGAGGAGTCGGTGCGCCGGGTCATGGAAGTGTTGCAGGACGGGGAATTCGAATATCCCATGGACCAGGGCAGCGTGATCAGGGTCAGGCTGTCTGTCGACCGCGAAAACCGTGAGGCAATCATCGATTTTACCGGCACCTCCAGGCAGAACCCGAACAACTATAATGCCCCCACCGCGGTCTGCAAGGCAGCGATCCTCTACGTGTTCCGTACACTGGTCGGCGATGACATCCCGCTGAACGAAGGTTGCCTCAAACCCGTCAGGCTGATCCTGCCGGAGCGCTCCATGATCTCGCCGCAATATCCTGCTGCGGTCATGGCCGGCAATATCGAGGTTTCCCAGGCGCTTACCAATGCGCTGTACGGCGCCCTGGGGACGCTGGCCGCATCACAGGGCACCATGAACAACGTGTTCTACGGCAATGACCGATACCAGAATTACGATACCGTATGCGGCGGCACGGGCGCCGGCCCGGATCATCCGGGCGCTGACGCCGTGCACAGTCACATGACCAATACCCGCATGACCGACCCTGAAGTGCTGGAATTACGATTTCCCGTGCGTCTGGAGGAATTTTCCATCCGCCGGGGTTCCGGCGGCGCCGGTAAATACCGCGGTGGCAACGGGGTGGTGCGGAAATTGCGCTTCCTTGAACCCATGACCGCGACCATGCTGAGTTCCCACCGGGTCATACGGCCTTTCGGGCTGGAAGGAGGCGGGCCGGGTGAATGCGGCAGCAACTACGCAGTGCGCGCCGGTGGTGATATCGTACGGCTTAAGGGCAACGATGAAATTGAAATGGACAGCGGCGACCTGCTGGTGATGGAAACACCCGGAGGAGGGGGCTTTGGAAAGCCCTGAGCAGCAAAATCCATGCGGAAGACCGGATGATATTCAGCCTGGAAGATTAAGGGAATCTCTGACCCCAGCTATTATGGTACATACACTTCCCCGCCTTTGATGATCAGTACGATCTTGTGTTGCAGCAGGGTGATGTCCTGGAGCGGGTCGCCGTCCACGATCACCATGTCGGCATATTTTCCCTCGGTGACCGTACCCAGGTCTTTTTCCACGCCCTGCATCTGTGCAGGTCTTAACGTGGCGCTCTGTATCACTTCCATGGGGGTTAATCCTGCCTCAACATAGTGCTGCATCTCCCTGGTCAACGCGCTGTGCATGTTGAATGGGGAGCCGGCGTCTGTCCCGGCAACGACCTGCTCGCGGCCGCCGGCCGCTATAAAAGTCTTCAGTTTCCGCTTGACAACCTTGATGCGTTCCGGCGCACCGATGCCCCAGGGCACCGCGTTCGGGTTTTTCCAGGACTCGCGCAGGTGTGCGTACACGTCCGGGGAATATTGTTCCCTGAAGCGGGGATGATCGACGAATTCCGGGAATGCAAACACGCGCGCGTAGGCTTGGCGCATTTCTATAGTCGGTAGGATATACGGTCCGCGCAGGATGTTGGCCATCGGTCCTGCGGGAGGCGGCTTTATGCCGCGCACCAGGAAACGGATATCCTCAGCGCTGTAATCCGATAACGGGTCGGCGGTAAAGACGTGGTGCAGACGGTCAACGCCGGCTTCTATAGCGGTGCGGTAGGCATTCATGTGGCGCACGTCGGCCTCTACACCGAGACCTGCCTGATGCGCCGTATCCACGATTGCCTTCAGTATGTCCAGGTCCCAGAACCTGGCCACTTTGATCTGGTCAACTCCCAGGCCGATGACTCTCTCAGTTACTTCCCTGGCTTCGGCAGGAGATCCGATGAGATACTCTATATTGCTGGTGGCGGTTATTACAGGATTTCGCTGATGCAGCACGGGCCCGGCCAGGAACAGCCTGGGCCCGGGCAATCGGCCCGCTTCAATATCTGCTCTAAGAGCCAGTTGTTCGTGAATCGGGCCACCCGTGTCGCGGAATGTCGTAATTCCCGCCATCAGCGTCGTCCTGGCTACGGCAGCTATGATCGAATCCACCTGGGATCTGAATTTATCAGGAAAAGTCGCCGGGTCTCCTTCGCCGATATGGTATAAATGCCCATGGGATTCCCACAATCCCGGCAGGACGGTCATACCGTTGACATCCAGGGTTTTCACCCCGTCAGGAATGGCCACGGAATTCACGTCACCGACCTTCATAATACGGTCGCCGGCAACCAGGACTACCGCATTTTGCACCGGTATTCCACCGTAGCCGTCAACAAGGGTGCCGCCGCTTATGGCCAGTGTCGGCGGGTCATCCGCTGCCACCGCCCCAGCCGGCAGGGTCAGACTGAGATACAACAGCGTAAACATCAAGATTCTTTGTTTCATGATTCCCCCGGACACATTGATTTCAATTCATAAGGCCTATGTAATTTTATTATATAATAACTTTTACTAACAATGAACTAATACTTAATATTAAAGTAAATTCTCAACTGCACGCTTACCTTCAGCCGCGGCAGTCTGCCACACCTGGGCTCCGGCCAGTTCCGAATGCGCAAAAGCGATGCGGCCATGAACCGTATTGCGGATTATATCCTTGGCCGCGGGTTTGCCGTCCTTGCCGAAATAAAACCCCGGAGGTTGTACGACATATGCATGCCCCCAGCGATTAAGTACGATTCCGGCTATGTCCCGCTTCGCATCAAAGCCGCTGGGGCCGAACAGGGTTTGCAACTGATCGCGGATTTGCAGTTCGAAATCGCTGAATCCCGGTCCCAGCAGCGAGTAGCGTGCGGCAACCGCCTGTTCTCGTACGGGCATGCCGGGATACAGAAAAGGTACGTACATCGTCAGGACAGTAGGTTTGTTCGGGTCCAGCGGCATGGGTTCCCGGCCGTCGATCAACATTTGTCTCCTGATACAGGTAAACCAGCCGAAGCCTTCGAACCAGCGGGCCGCAGTGATGCCCAGCTTTTCCATGAATTTCCAGTTTCTTACCGCGACGTTTACCGTTAATACCGGGCCGTGCATGAAACTGTCCATGGCGTCATACAATTCAGGCGTCAGTCCTTTCACAATTTTCTTGTTTACGGCCTGGTTGGCAGCCATTACAACCGATTTAGCAGTCAGTTTATGCAGGGAACCGTTTTTATAATAGGTTACGTTCACCCGTTCATTCTTTTCGCCGCCGATATTCTCTACGGCAACCACAGTGCAACCACCCCGAAAGCGGGCAGGGTTACCTGCGCGGTCCAGTTCCTGCCAGTTAATCGGGTTAAACAAAATGGCGCTCATGGAGAGATCGCCCTTGATTGACCCCGGAATGAGATGTTTCAGAAAGTACCGCGCTATGCCTGCATTACCGCCGGGAAAGGCGGCAAGATGGAGCAGGTCGGTCGGGTCCGTGTTATCCGTGATATAGCGAAAATAACCTGCCGGGCCGGGCAGCGCAAATTCAAACGCTGCGTAAGCTGAGGTGACATCAGACCCCAGGCCGTGTCCGACAGTGGCGCCGAACGGGTCAACCAGCTTTGCGTATTCGGGCGAGACACCAAGCACCTTGGTAAGGAAATCCAGGTAAGTCATGCTGTCGAGCCATTGCTCCCAGTCATCACGGCGCGGCGGCATGCGATAGGACTCCAGGGTCATATAGTCAAGTTTCAAGCTGTCCGGGATGGGAGCGTCACGAAAACCGTTGTTCCAGGGATTTATCGCCCAGCCACCATTGGGTGTTGAGTCCCTGCCGTAAAAATAACCTGAATCAGCCGCTTCCCAGGTCTGTAACATCGGAAAATAGATGTCCTTGGCCACACGCAGGTCTTTATCGCTACCGCTTAATTCCTGCCAGACAAACTCATCCGGCAACCCCAGCTCAGGCCAGTATTCATGGTAGAAACCCATCTGCCTGGTGACGGAAACAGGCCACAGGTTGCCGTTGGAGCCCTGTGGTCCGTAGAGATGATAACCGTCCACTTCAAACTCATTCTGTTTTGCCTCTCCCCCAAAAATCGGGTGGTTGTCCAGTATCAGGCAGTTCTTGTTATCGCCGGTATGTTTTTTGAAGGTATATGCCGCGCTCAGGCCGGAAAAACCACCGCCTACCACGACCAGGTCGAAGGTTTCACCGGTATCTTTCGCTTCGGCCACAGCGTCGATGAACTGCCCTGTTCTTATCGCATGGGCTGCATTGACAACCTCGGCGGTATTTCCGTTGCTGGCAGCATAGTCGCCTATGCCGCCGGGACCGGTCCATTCACTGCCGAACTGTACGCCGAATTCCGGCCTTTCTGCGGCCGAAAGACCGGGTGAACGGGTTGCCATCAAGGTGCTGCCTGCTCCCACCAGTGTTGAACCAATGAAATCGCGGCGCGTGATGGGCATTTCCATGCCTAGTTTCTTTTCATTTCTGGATGTCGGCATTATGTGATTTTGTCATGACGGTGCGGGTTATTCGGGAAATCAGGAATATGACATGTCGTGTGTTATGTACCTATAATATGAATTATAGCGATAACGTTTAATATGGGGAGCCTTATATGACAGAGATTGCCAGAAGCACAGATGATTGGCAACAGGCGGACCGGGACAATTACCTCCACCCGTTTACCGATTACAAGGCGCTGCTGGACGAAAAAGTGCTGGTCGTCACGCGCGGGAAAGGTTGTTACGTCTGGGACAGTGACGGTAACCGGTACCTGGACGGCCTGGCCGGCCTTGCCTGTGTCAATATCGGTTACGGCCGGGCCGAACTCGGGCGGGCTGCCGCCGCACAAATCGCGGAGTTGAGCTACTTCAACAGTTTTTTCAAGTCAACGAATCCACCAGCCATAAGGCTGGCCGAGAAACTGGTTGACATAACGCCGGTTGGATTGAACCACGTCTTCTACGCCAACTCCGGTTCCGAAGCAAACGATACCGCGTTGCGCATGGTAAGACAGTACTGGATGCTGGAAGGTCAGCCGGAAAAGCAGACAGTCATCGCCAGGGAAATGGCCTATCACGGCAGTACCGTGGCCTCCGGCGCCTTGTCGGGCATGCCGTGGATGCACGAACAGGCCGCCGTAGTACCTGATGTTCAGCATATTCAGTGTCCTTACCAGTTCCAGTACGGGCGGGATATGGGCGAGGAAGAGTTCGGGGTGCTCGCTGCCGGCTGGCTCGAAGACAGGATTCTGGAAACCGGTCCTGAGAAGGTGGCGGCATTTTTTGCCGAGCCGGTACAAGGAGCCGGCGGCGGCAAGATTCCGCCGCGCAATTATTTCGCCGAGATCGGGAAGATCTGCAGGAAATACGATGTCCTGCTGGTTATCGATGAGGTGATTACCGGGTTCGGCCGGACCGGGCAATGGTTCGCCAGCGACCTCATGCAGATAGAACAGGTGGACCTGATGTGTATCGCCAAGGGAATCACGTCCGGTTACGTGCCGCTGTCTGCGGTCATGGTCGGTGACCGGGTCGCGGATACCCTGGTCGAGAAAGGCGGCGAATTCTTTCATGGATTTACCTATTCCGGGCATCCGGTCAGTTGCGCCGTAGCCCTGGAAAATATCCGCATCCTTGATGAAGAAGGAATAATCCGGCAAGTCGCCGGGGTGACAGGGCCGTACCTTAATCAGCGCATGAAGGTGTTGTCGGAATCGCCACTGGTAGGCGAAGTGCGCAGTGGCGGCATGATAGCCGCTGTCGAACTGGTCAGGGACAACGAAACCATGGAGCCGATAGCGGACAATATGGAGGACATTGAACGATACACCGAAGCATTTCGCGACCTGTGTCTTGAACAGGGCATCATCGTGCGCCCGATAGGCTCAACGATCATGCTGTGCCCACCGTTAATTATCAACGAGCCGGAAATCGATTTCCTGGTGGATAAAATGCAGGTTGCCCTGGATAGATTTGAGAAGATTATCCAGGGGTAAATCTACGATAAATGAGACGCATCATCAGAGATAGAGATGCGGGAGTGATTACAAATGAGAATAAGCATTGACTGCCAACGAAAAGAAGCAGTTCTGATAGCGGCGCTCATCGGTCGCGTGGACAGCAATAATGCCAATGAATTTCAAAAGATGATGGAAGCCGAAATTGTTCCTGAAGACAAGGCGTTGATTATGGACTTTGAGCAGGTTTCCTACATCAGCAGCGCGGGACTTCGGGTCGTGGTGATAATGGCCAAAAAATTCAAGGGGCCGTACAGGAAGCTTGTCATTTGCGCCCTCAGTGATCCGATCAAGAAGCTGTTCACAATGACCGGCCTGGATCAGGCCATGACGATTCGTGGAACCCGAACTGAAGCGATAGCCGAGATTGAACAGGGCGATGCGCAGGAGAAAAAACCTGAAAAAGCCAGTATCGAAGTAAAAGAGGCAGTTGATTATGTTGTCGTGGGGGACAACATAGAGGATATTACTAACTTTACCATTGAAAAATACGAGTTCAGTAATGACACGGTTCTCTCTGCAGAAGTACGTCAAGCCGCAACCTCCAGGATTAAAAAGGTGTTGTGGGAGGAGATTGAGCGTTTGAAAATCCACCGCAAGATGTTGCTGGAAAAAATGTTCAGGGATGCGGAAAACACGTTGAATGAGGTAATTGCCGGGAACTGACGGACCTGGGGAATCTCCTGACGGGGACTTATCCTTGTTTGCTGTGCAAATTTCGGGGACAGACTTAAGTCTGTCCCCAGCCCGGTTTACATTTTATTGTGCAGATACCTGCTCATGAGGGTTCAGGAGTGGTTCACCCGACAATTGTGACGTGACGGTCAAAACATGAAATCGGAATTATCCAGGTTGGAGCTGTTGAAATCCGGCAGGATGATAGTGGTTAAATAATCAGCGCCTTCCAATTCTATACGCACGTTATTCCCGAAACTTACGATGTCCAGGTCGCTCATGCTGCTGATGCCGGAAAATCCGCTCAGGTCGATCACGTCCTCGCCGTTGGCAAAATCCCGTATAATTCCGCCGCCAAGGTCGCTCGGGAAAAACTGAAACCTGTCTTTATCGGGGCCGCCGTACAGGATATCCATGTAGTCGCCATCAGCAACCAGAATGTCCTCCCCCGGTCCCCCTTTCATCACGTCATTGCCGGCGCCGCCGGTCAGGACGTCGTCACCCCTGCCGCCAAAGAGCTGGTCGTCGCCGTTATCGCCGTACATCATATCATCACCGCCTGCCGGTCCACCGTACAAGGTATCGTTACCGTTTCCCCCTCTCAGGATATTATCCCCACCATCCCCGGCCAGCGTGTCGTTGTATTAGCTGCCGACAAGATGCTCAATACCGGTCAACGTATCGCCTTCGGCATCGCCGAACCTGACTGCTCCGGCATCGTGCAGGCGCACCAGCACGCCTCTGGCGGAGTCCTGGTAAGACGCAGTGTCCCCACCGGCGCCGCCGTTGAGCGTATCACCTCCTGTACCGCCCTGAAGGTGGTCATCGCCGGAGCCCCCGCTAAGCGTATCTGCTCCGGCGCCACCATAAAGGTTGTCATTGCCGGCGCCACCACTGAGCATGTCGTTACCGGCCAAACCACGTAAGGTGTCGTTCCCGGCTAACCCGTTGATCGTGTCAGCGTTCGCCGAGCCGTCGAGATTATCGGCGCCTGTTGTGCCATTGACAGGGGCATCGACAGGCGTCGGAGTTACGTTGGTGCTGCCCGCAAGTTGGATACTCCCCGTTATTACCAGGGTCCCGTCCGGAGTATGGATGGAGACAGAGACCGACGTCGCCGATTGGTAAGTCAGGTCAGCCGAATAGCGGTCACCGTCATCATAGTACAATTCGAGCCTTGCCTCATTCGCCCCTTTTTTCTCATAGGTATACCCGCCCGCATAAGTTACCCCTCCTTCAGTCTCACTGAAACGAGTGGAAGATGTGAACTTAAAAAATAAGTTCCCGACCGGCGTCGATATCGTTATGTCTTGCCCGGATACTGTCGAGTAAAAGTCATTTTGAAGGGCTGGGGCGTAGCCA
>CAYOEQ010000013.1:0-29081 GCA_964402775.1 uncultured Enterobacteriaceae bacterium | reverse complement strand
ATGAAAAACTTTTCGGAACAATTCAGGAAGATCGCCGGACCCGCCGCGGTGATGGCCGCTGCCTCCATCGGGGCCGGTTCAGCTTCTTCGCTGATACTCAGTGGCGCCTGGTTCGGTTACCAACTGCTCTGGGTGGTCCTGTTGACCGTTCCCCTGCTGGTAATTACGGTCGACAGCGCCGCGCGCATCGGCCTGCTCAATAAAAACAAGGGGATGTTCTCCCTGATCTGCGAACACCTGCATCCCGGCATAGGCTGGCTGCTGCTGGCGATCAATGTCCCGGTACACCTGCTCATCGGCATGGGACAGATGTCGGTCATGACTTCCGCGGCGCTGTCGCTGTTCGGAATTTACCCGCCTGAAACGGCTACGGAACTGGCCGGCAACAACTACCGGACCGTGGAGTTGATCGTATCCCTGGTGTTCGCCGCCGGCATTGTCTGGCTGCTGACCTCGGAAGGCTACCAGCGCATGCAACGCTTCATGACCGCATTTCTGCTGTTGATGCTGGCCTGTTTCCTGGTCGTCGCGCTGCGCGGTTTTACGGAACTGTCCGCCATCCTGTCCGGAATGGCGCCCGGCGTGCCTGAAGACCTGCCCGTTCCGGGCACTGACATGGTGCGCAGCAGCGGCATCGTCATCATGGGCATAGTCGGCAGCGTGCTGGCGCCGGCGGCAATGCTGGGCATGCCGTACATGGGCGCGGACAACCGGCAGGAGGGGGCAGTGGATCTCCGGCAGGAATTCCGCAAATCCGTCATCAACCTGGGTGTCATTTATTGCGCCTGCTCCCTGAGCATCATCATCGCCGGCGGTTTTGCCCTTTACCCGCTGGCCCACCATGCAGGGATCGATTCGGTCCACGAGGCGAGCAGAGTACTGCTGCGGGCGTTTCCACAAGGGCTTGAATACCTGGGGCCAATGGTGTTCTCCGCCGGGATGATCATCGCCGCGCTGACCACTTTCGTGGTCACGGTGGAAGTCATCACCTATTTCATTCTCGATATGTTCGGCTTTCCCTGGCACCACACCCGCGACAACAGGCGTTTCAATCGCACGGTGGCCGTCTGCATTATCCTGCCCGCGGTGCTGGCCCCCCTGTGGACCTTCCCTGCCCTGTTCAAGCTGCTGCTGCTGATGGGGATCAATGCGATAGTGGTGCCACTGGTTTACCTTATCGTGCTCATCCTGATCAACAGGAAGTCCGTCATGGGAGAACATACCGGCAGTATTTCCCGCAACCTGATACTGCTGGCGGCGCTGATTCTGTCGTTGACGATATCGGTTATCAAGATGCCTGAGTTTGTGCGTACGCTGCTTGGATAATGCCCGGATGTGGAACCGGAAAAATCGGGATATGCAATATGCGTAAACTGCTCACCTGCTTCGTGGCAATAATCGGGCCTGCCGCAGTCATAACTGCAGGGGCCATGGGCGCCGGCACCACGTCAACTCTCGTTCTGGCAGGCGCCTGGTTCCGCTATGATTTAATCTGGCTTGTCGTATTAATCCTGCCCTTGTTTGTCGTGTCAGTAGATTCAGCCGCACGCCTGGGACTGGTGAACAAGGACCAGGGCATGTTTTCGTTGATCCGCGATCATATTCACCCGGGCATAGCCTGGTTGATCATCCTGATTCATGTGCCGGTGCACGTCCTGGTCGGTATGGGACACATGTCCATCATGACGTCGGCCTCTCTGGCGTTATTCGGCTATTATCCCGTAGATGCCGGCGGGCCTGAGGCCGCTGCCAATTCATACCGTATCGCAGAAATCATCCTGTCCCTTGGGTTTGCTGCTGCCATTGTCTGGCTGCTTGCGGCGGAAGGTTACGAACGCATGCAGAGGGTAATGACTGCCTGTATGCTGATGATGTTTATCTGTTTCATGATCGTGGCATTGCGCGGCTTCCAGGAAATAGGCGCCATCCTGGCAGGGCTTGTACCCGATATTCCTGAAAACCTGCCGGTTCCCGGGCAGGGAATCTCTCGTGACAGCAGCATTTCCATGATGGCCATCATTGGCAGCATGCTGGCCCCCGGCGCCTTGTTTGGAATTTCGTATCTCGCTGCCGACAGCCAGGCCGGTGTTCACGACTTGCAGAAGGAATTCAGGAAATCCGTCATTAACCTGGGAGTGATGTTCGGCGGGTATTCCCTCTTTATCATCATTGCCGGGGGATTTGCTCTTTATCCGTTAGCAAACCATGCGGAAATCGATTCCGTCAACGAGGCCGGGAAAATACTCGTCAGGGCTTTTCCGGAAGCAATCAGCTTTTTAGGTCCTGTGATTTTTTCCCTGGGGATGCTGGTGGCGGCCGTCACGACTTATATCGTAATTGTGGAAGTAACCAGCTATGCATGCGTAGATATCTTGCGGCTTAACTGGCACTATACTGACGACAACAGGACATTCAAACGCGCCCTGGTCTTTTTTATCATTGCGCCGGCAATATCAGCCCCATTCTGGGAATTTCCCGCTTTGGCCAAGAATTTATTACTTATGGGCGTAAACACCATCGTTATTCCACTTGCTTTTATTGTTTTGCTGTTCCTGCTGAATAAAAAGGCCGTAATGGGTGAATACAGGGCAGGCGTGACAAGAAACACGGTCCTGGCGCTATGCCTGCTGCTGTCACTTGGCCTGTCTGTCTCGAACCTGCCCGAGGTTGTTCAGATGTTTATCAATTGAGCGCGTGCTCTCACAATTCCCGGGCGGGCTTTATCAGAGCTTCCTTAATTCCCTTTCCTGAGAGTCTCGGATGGCTTCTCCCCGTATTTTTTCCGGTATGCCTCGGCGAATTTGCTGAGATGCACAAAACCACATTCATAAGCAATATCGGTCACTGACAGGTTTCTTTGCTTCGCCACGGCAAGTTCCTGACGGGCAAGGGACAGTCGTTGGTTTCTTAAAAATTCCGAGACGCTGTAATTGCGATACCTCTGGAACCCCTTGTGCAGAGTTCGCATGGCAACGCCCACTTCCCGGGCAATATCATTGACAGTCATCGCCTTACCGGCATTGCTTTTTATATATTCCTCCGCCAGGCGCACATAGACAGGCGCTACGCTTTTTGTGGCGCGTGAGCAATACAGTTCCTGGTAGTTATTGTCAAACGTAGAAACGAGCAAGCCCATTAACATATTATGCAGGTGTTCCGGCAGATGTGAACTGTTGTTGAACATCGATACCACATCTGCATCGGCCCGGTTTGAAAACCATTCGATATAGTCCAGCAAAAAACGGAAGTCATGACTGATAAATACCGGGTGTTTCGCAAAACTGATGCCCCGGGTAATAGGCAAATCAAACTCGTTGGCAAGAAAATTCCGCAATGCCTTGTAAGAGGTGCAGATATTAATGTTGCGAAAACTGCGGGAATCATGAAATGACGTATTTGCTACATCCGGCGTGGTGAAAGCCATTGCCGAACCGGGTTGCAGGGCAAATTGAGCGTCCTTTGACGATACATCAACATGGCCAGTGACCGGAATGACGATAAAAAAACCACGCTCATCGCATGGAACTACAGTGACTTCAACCTCACATTCCCCGTATGAAAAATCACACACTTGAAAATCACCTATTTTCCAGCGCCGGCAATCGAACTCCACCCTGGAACGTACATCAACCACATCCAGGCGATGCAAGGCGATATGAGCGTTAATATATTCGTTTGCCGCTTCGGCCTCTGTTGTGCTGAATGTATCAACACTGATTGGCAGCGAACTAGTACTGTTGTAATCAGCCATTCGTTTTTCTACCATCTGCCGTGAACAATACGTAATTATAAACCATAATGATATCAACTCTAAGGAATTCGGAGACACACCGATACGCTTAGAGGATAAGCCTTGCAGCAATGGGCTAGCAATTGCCTGACGTGAGGAACCATAATTTCCATTCAGACTCAATTCACTGGGGTAGAATGATGGGTGAAAATAAAGAATTGATGCAGAGGATGGTGCATTGCTTCAATAATCTTGATGCTGATGGACTTTCCCCTATCATTACGGATGAGGTAAAACATACGGCCGGTGGGAGCGCATTCGGCGCCGACATCGAAGGGCGGGATGATTTCTTAAAATACATGCGGGATCGCGTACTTGCAAAATTTACCAGCATTCATTTCGACACGTACAACGTTTTTGAGGATCAGGAGAAGAATGCCGTCATTGCCGAATGGCGTGGCGATTTCAGCTTGAAGAACGGCAGGTCATTTTCAAGTAAGGGGGTATTTATCACCGATATCAAAGAGGGGAAAATTGACTGGGTAAGGGATTATTTCGATACTGAAAAAACAAAACAGGCAACCAGTTGATATGGGACTTGAAGATAGTAGAAAGCTGCGCTTCGGTGTTGATACAGGCGGCACATTCACTGACCTCATTATTGAAGGACTGGACGATAAATTACATCTGTTTAAACGCCCGACAACACTGGATGATCCGACCAGGGGACTGCTTGATGTAATCAGTTTTGCCGCGCGGGAACTTGAATTAAGCACACAGCGTCTCCTGGAACTGGGAGATGTCCTGGTATACGGCACGACCAGGGCAACCAATGCCATTGTTGAACACAAGACTGCGCGTACTGCTTTTATTACGACGCAAGGCCATAAGGATATGCTGCTGGTCAGGGAAGGTGGCGGCAGGCATGAGCCCATGGATTACTCCCAGGAATATCCCGACCCGTACATTCCCCGGTCCCTGTCTTATGAAATAGCGGAACGTGTCTACGCCGACGGCCGTGTTGTGAAAGATATCGACCGTGCGGCAGCGATTGAGACAATAAGGAAGATCAGGCAGGACGACATTGAAGCGGTTGCCGTCTGCCTGCTCTGGTCGGTGGTAAATCCGACCCATGAACTGGAACTGGGTAAATTGCTTGACGAATACCTGCCAGGTGTTCCTTACACGCTTTCCCATCAACTGAACCCGACAATCCGCGAATATCGGCGCGCCTCATCAGCGGCTATCGATGCGTCGCTGAAACCGTTAATGGGCTCCTATTTACGCCATCTCGAAACTTCACTGCGGGCAGAGGGATTCTCCGGTCGCCTGCTGATATTGACGGCGTCAGGGGGGATGCTTGATGCGGATGATGTATGGAACAGGCCCATCCATACCATAGGTAGCGGTCCGGCGGCAGCTCCGGTGGCTGGGCGCCACTACGCCAGACATGACTGCAACTCCGGACTTGCGATAGTAACCGATGCCGGTGGCACCACTTACGATGTCGGACTGGTGCAAAACGGCCAGATACCCTGGACCCGTGAAGCCATGGTAGGCGACCAGAAGCAGGGGTTCATGACCGGTTTTGCCTCGGTCGACGTGCGCAGCATCGGCGCCGGTGGAGGTTCTATTGCCTGGGTCGATGATGGTGGCCTGTTACATGTCGGTCCGCAAAGCGCCGGCGCCGACCCCGGACCTGCGTGCTGGAACAAGGGAGGTAAACAACCCACTCTTACTGATGCATGTATCGTACTTGGCTATCTCGACCCGGAGTTTTATCTTGGCGGAAATATACAGATAGATGTCTCCCTCGCAGAACAGGCGATCATGTCCGGGGTAGGCAAGCGCCTGGGCCTGGAGCTTGAGGATGCGGCAGCGGCAATCTTCGAACTGGCCTGCCAGAACATGGTGGTAGCCATAGAAGAGATTACCCTCGAACGGGGGATTGATCCGGTCGATGCACTGCTGGTCGGCGGCGGTGGCGGCGGTGGTCTGTATTCGGCAAGCATTGCCGCTCAACTGGGCGTCAAGCAGATATTAATTCCCTCCGTGTCAGCGGCTTTAAGCGCTGCTGGCGCGCTTCTCTCCGAACTCAAACGCGATTTTTCCACGACACACTTCATGCTCAGCACGGTCTTTGACCGCGCTGCGGCAAACCGGATACTGCAGGACCTGCGCCGGCGTTGTGAGGCATTTGCCGCGAATTCCGGTACGGATGACGTCACCATCAACTTCAGCGTTGAGGCGCGTTACCCCGACCAGGTATGGGAGATCGAGGTTCCCCTGCGCTGTGACAGGTTTGACAATGAAGCAGACATCCAGGATTTGGTCGGCGACTTTCACAAGGTGCATCTCGACCTGTTCGCAATTGAGGATACCGCCTCACCTATTGAAGTGATCGCCTGGCGCGCAGAGGTATCCTGCAAACTGCACAAGGACGTGGTCACCGGCGCCGAATACAGCACCGGCGTCAGTGATGCCGGAACAGAACGGCGGGCTTATTTCCAGGGCACAGGCTGGACTACCGCTGAAGTGCACCGTGCGGAAACATTAGAGCCGGGAGAAAAACTCCATGGTCCTGCATTTCTTGAATCGCCGGTAACAACCATTATTGTCCCGCCGGGCGGCAACGCCGTAAAGACGAGCGGGGCTTCATTTATGGTGGAACCGGGGCAATCACTGTTGAGGAACATTATCGAGGAAACCGTCAAGACCGGCTCGAAAATGAGTGGCCATGAACTGGCCCTGCTGAACAGCCGCCTGGAATCCGTTGTCCTGGCGATGCGGAATACGTTGCTCCGCACATCCCGTTCGGCGATCATGAATATGGCCCGTGACTTCGCCTGCGGGATAATCACTGCAGATGACGATATCCTGACCGTGTGTGAAGGCCTGCCGTGCATGACATTGTGCGGACCGGACCTGCAGTCCCGTTACATGAAAGAGTGCCATCCGGTGCTCTACCGGGGCGATGCCTTTGTGCATAACTCACCCTACCACGGTAATACCCACCCTGCCGACTGGACAATCCTGATGCCGGTGGTCGATCAACAGGGCAGGCATCGCGCGACGGTATATGCCAAGGCGCATATGGCGGATTGCGGTAACTCCATACCCACGACATTCTTTGCCGCTGCCAAAGACGTGTTTGAAGAAGGCGCACTGATATTTCCCTGTGTAAAAATCCAGCGTGATTATCAACTGGATGACGATTTTATCCGCCTGTGCCGTCTGCGCATCAGGGTACCGGATATGTGGTACGGTGACTTTCTTGCCATGCTGGGCGCTTGCCGCATCGGTGAGAAGCGCCTGCTGGAGTTCCTGGACAGCGTGGAGGAAGGCACATTCGAGGCCTTTGCCAAAGACTGGATGAACTACTCGGAGCGGCGCATGGCCCTGGCATTAAGCGAACTGCCGGAGGGTAAAACCCGGGTGACCATTCACCATGATCCGGTGCCCGGCGCAGAGGACGGCGTACCCATCAATGTCGATCTGACCGTGCATCCGTCTGAAGCCAGGGTGGAAGTTGACCTGAGAGATAATATTGACTGCCAGCCATTCGGCATGAACTTGTCCGAATCGACAATATCTTCAGCAGCAATGGCCGGGGTATTTTCCAGCATGCGCCAGCAGGTGCCTTTGAACTCCGGAAGCTTCCGCTGCATCGACGTGCGATTGCGTGAAAACTGCGCAATCGGTATTCCCCGCCACCCTTACAGTTGTTCCGTTGCGACAACCAACCTGTCGGAACTGGCGGGGAAAGCCGTCGCAGTGGGTTTTGCCCGGCTTGGCGAGGGTTTTGGTCTGGCCGAGATAGGCCGGCACATGCCGCCGGCAATGGCTGTGATCTCCGGTATCGACCCCAGGGAAGGCAGGGGTCACTTCCAGAACTTCCTGTGCCTGCTGGTATGTAACGGCCCGGGCGCCCCCAAAGCCGACGGCTGGCTGACCATAATAGGTATTGGCGTTGCCGGACTGCAACACCACGATTCCATAGAGGTGGACGAGATGAAATACCCGATTCTGGTACGCTCACAGTATCTGCTCCAGGATACCGAAGGCGCCGGACGACACACGGGTTCGCCGAGCGCTTACGTGGAGTATGAGCCCGTAGATACCACCATTGAGGCACTGTTTACCAGTGATGGTACAATCAATGCCCCGCTCGGTGTCCGGGGCGGCCATGCCGGCGCAAAATCACAGCAGTTCATACGCAGGCGGGATGGCCGGCTTGAAGAACTGGACTTGTGCGCCCGCGTCCTGTTGGAACCCGGAGAGTCGATCATATCCATTTGCACCGGTGCGGGCGGCTACGGCAGACCGGTGGAAAGAGACCCGGAACGTGTTGCCAGGGATGTCAGGGAAGGATTTGTCAGTATAGACCGGGCGCGCGCCGTGTACGGTGTGGATGTTGATTCGAGCGGCAAAATCAACTTCGGAAAAACAAAAGAACTCAGAAATACACTGAGTGTCGGACACCAGACAAATGAGTTGGAAATGGCGTAACCAAGCGCGAATTTAAGAATAATACCGATGGCCTTAAAAATCAGTGTCATGCTTACCGGGTCCTTTCCCATGCATGACTATATCTGGATGGCGAGACAGATTGAAGGCTATGGCTTTGATGAATTACATATCGCTGATGATTTAATCATGCGCCCCGCCTGGCCCATTCTTACACTTATCGGACATCATACTGAGCGGATAACACTGGGACCTGCCATCGTAACCCCGAAAATTGCCCATCCTGTCTACCACGCAACAAACCTGGTCGCGCTGGATGAACTCACTGGGGGACGAGCGGTATGCGGAGTAGGACGCGGCGGTTTGAACACGCTGATCGGCATTGAAAAACCGTATAAAACCACGCAAATGCTGCGTGAAGCCGTTACGGTAATGCGCAAGGTAATTGCCCGTGACGCCACGCCTTTCACGGGTGAATTTTTCTCGACAACCGGTGAACTGCTACTGCACCAACAACCTGTGCGAAGTGAAATACCCCTGTTCATAGGCACCTGGGGGCCGAAAATTTCGCAACTCGGCGGTGAGATCGCCATCGGCATCAAGGCCGATTGTGTCGCGGATCCGGAATATTTGAAGATACTGCGTGACAACGTCCATATCGGGGCTGAACGGGCCGGCCGTGACCCGTCCGAATCCGAAATCATCATCGGTCCGTTATGCTCCATCTCCATGGACCGGAGTGCGGCCGTCAGCATGATGAAGCAACTCCTTGCCATCTTTCTGCCTTTCACTTCACCCATGAAAGAAGCCCACGGTATAGATGATGACTGTATCAGGATGGCGAATGCTGCCTATCTTGAGGGGGACCATTCAAAGGCGGAATCATTCGTGCCCGATGAAGCCGTACACGCATTTTCATTGACGGGAACACCGGATGATGTCATACCGCAAATCGAGGCATTGGTGGATGCGGGTGCAACACATATCGCATTCGGGCCGCCACTGGGGCCGGATTTCGAAGAATCCATCCGCTTGCTGGGCGAAAAAGTGCTCCCCCGTTTTCGTTCCGAAACATGACTGTGCACGATACAGGAGGACACTGATGGTAAATGACAATGAAAAACTGCTGGCTGAATATCCGGCGGCATGGTCGGCGCATGACATTGAAAAAATAAAATCCTTTTTTAACGAGGATTGCATTTATGAAGATCCTACGCTGGGCGTGCAGAAACAAGGCAAGGATGGGCTGCTGGAATTTATAAGTGACATATTTGAAATGCAACCTGATTTCCATCTTGAGTATCAACACTGTTTTGCAACGGATACGCATGGCGCCGCCCTGTGGACGATCAGCAATACCTGGAACGGTAGTTTTCATGGAGTAGATTGCACCGGGAAAAAAGTGAGTTTCAGCGGCGTGACGTTGTTTGAATTTAAAAACGGCAAAATCAGCCGAAACACCGATTATTGGGACCTGACTCCTTTACTCGCGCAGTTGGGCGTACTGACGGAAGAACTGCGAAACTGTAAGTGATCCTCAATTACGGACGTCACACCGAATAAGTTACCGGCTTGATCCGACGTTATAAAATATGGCTCTGCACGTAAAGACCCGCATTAATGATGAAGCTGCACAGTTTTTGTGTGAGCCGTACGAAACTGCATTGCAGGCATTGCGCGACCGGTTGCATCTGACCGGCACAAAAGAAGGGTGTAATACGGGAGATTGCGGTTCGTGCTCCGTCATCCTGAATGATCGGGTGGTGTGCGCCTGTCTGGTGCTTGCGGCCGAACTTGACGGACAATCCGTGCATACCGTGGAGGGGATTGCCCGGGGAAATAACCTGCATCCCGTGCAAAAAAAAATACTGGAGCACGGGGCGTTGCAATGCGGCATCTGCACCCCCGGCATTGTGGTTGCCGCCAAAGCATTGCTCGACAGCAACCCGGAACCTGATGAAGAGCAGGTAAGGTTCTGGCTGGCGGGTAACCTCTGCCGTTGTACGGGCTATGACAAGATCGTCCGTGCAGTGCTGGACGCAGCCAGGGAATTACGAAATGAAAACAGTAATTAAGCTTCCGCACGCATATTATGAAATATAAGTATATCGGCACGCGTCCCGTTCGCCCGGACGGTCTCGATAAAGTAACCGGACGCGCGGATTACGGCGCGGATTTATTTCTGCCGGGGATGATCCACGGCAAGGTGTTGCGCAGCCCATATGCTCATGCCTGCATTAAATCCATAGATATAAGCAGGGCTCTGGCGCTCGATGGCGTGCTTGCCGTTGCCTGCCGGGATGATTTTCCGACCTTGACCGACATAAAGGTTGAGGGCGTTATTCTGCCGATAGATGTCATTACCCAGTCGAAAAATGTCGTGGCGCGGGACAAGGCGCTTTATCACGGTCACGCCGTTGCAGCCGTTGCCGCCACCACTGTTGAAATCGCTGAACATGCATTGAAACTGATCGACGTCGACTACGAGGTATTGCCCCATGTCTTAACGATTGATGCGGCATTGTCTCCTGATGCACCGGTTATTGATGAGCAATTAGCCGTGGAAAATTCAACGCAGAAGCAGGCCGAACCACCCAACCTTGGCACGCGCAGCGTTATTGAGCGTGGTGATATTGAAGGCGGTTTCGCAGAGGCCGACCTGGTTGTTGAAAGGACGTTTACGACGCCGGCCGTGCACCAGGGATATATAGAGCCTCATGGATGTGTGGTCAGTGTCAATGAAGAGGGCAAGGTCGATATATGGTGCTCTACACAGGGAGGCTTTGCCGTACGCGCCTATACCGCTTATATTCTCGGGATGGACACGGCCGACATCAAGGTCACATCCAGCGAAATCGGCGGTGGATTTGGAGGGAAACTGATGCCTTACCTGGAACCGCTTGCCGCGGTTCTGTCGCGCAAATCGGGCAGACCGGTCAAGATGACCATGACAAGGGAAGAGGTCTTCACGGCAACCGGTCATGCGCCTGCCACCCGCATCAGGTTAAAGGCGGGCGCTGTTAAATCCGGGAAAATAACAGCGCTGGATGCCTACCTGGAATACGAGGCCGGGGCGTTCCGGGGGGGCTCCATGTACGAGGCGCAAATGAATATCTTTTCCTGCTATAACGCACCTGCCATGCGTGTGGAAGGCATTGACGTGCTGGTAAACAAGCTCAATGTGACGCCTTATCGCGCCCCCGGTTTACCGCAGGCGTTACTGGCCTGTGAAAGTGTGGTTGACGAACTGGCGCGCGGACTGCAACTGGACCCCATCGATTTTCGATTGGCAAACGTGAGCAGGGAGGGTGACAGGAACCTGTTCGGATTAAAACTGGGGCCGCTTGGATTGGAAGAATCCCTGTTGCGCGCCAGGAACCACCCGCACTACCTGGCGAAACTCCCGCCCGGCCATGGGCGCGGGGTTGCCTGTGCGTTTTACCTCGGCGGCACTTGTCATTCCAGTGCGACCATCCACCTGACGGAAAGCGGAAATATCAACCTGCTGGTAGGCACACCGGACATTGGCGGTTCCCGCGCCTCTATGGCCTTGATGGCAGCTGAAACGCTGGATGTGCCGGTGTCATCGATAACGCCGCTGGTAGCTGATACCGAGAGCGTCGGGTTTTCTGACGTCACCGGCGGCAGTCGCGTGACCCTGGCGACGGGCAAGGTGGTGGTGCAGGCAGCAGAACAGGTCAAGCAGGAATTATGTAAACGGGCCGCGACTATATGGGATCTCGATGTTGACGACGTCTATTGGCAGGAAGGCGCAGCCCATGCGCGTAATTCAGACCGGCCCGGACTGGGGATAGCGGAACTCGCCCGGACAGCCTATAAGACCGGTGGCGCAATCAGTACCAGTGCATCTGAAAATACGAGTGGCGCGGCGCCCAGTTGTTCAGTCGATCTTGCCGATATAAACGTGGATAAGGAGACGGGTAAAGTCAATATAGAGAGATTTACAACGTTCCAGGATGCAGGTATCGCAATCCATCCCGACTATGTCGAAGGCCAGATGCAAGGTGGTGTGGCCCAGGGCATAGGCTGGGCCTTGAATGAAGAGTATATATATGACGAAGCGGGCAGAATGGTCAACCCCGGCTTTCTTGATTACCGCATTCCTGTCTCCAACGACCTGCCGATGATAGATACCGTGATAGTTGAAGTGCCAAATCCGGAACACCCTTATGGCGTACGGGGTGTAGGTGAAACGCCTATATGCGCCCCGATGGCTGCGGTGGCGATCGCTGTGAATCGCGCTTTGGGGACTGCGATATGTGACATGCCTCTTAAACCGTCAAGAGTAATGAAAGCTATCCAGGGAAGTGATATTAACAGCACGCATCATCGCAAAACGTAATATGGCAAATATTTATATTCATCATGTCTGATCAACGCAAATTGAGAAACCGGTGAAGACAGGATATGGTCTCATAACCTGCCAGGCCCATCCCGATGACTCAAGAAGCGAGGCTGAGCGGTACCGTGACGCCATTGAGCAGGCTGTAGAAGCAGAGCGGCTGGGCTTCGATTCTGTATGGGTCTCTGAACATCATTTTGTCGATGATGGTTATATGCCGTCAGTTTTGCCCATGTGCGCGGCGATTGCGGCAAAAACCAGCCGGATAACGGTTGGAACAGCCGTCGTACTGGTGCCGTTTTACGAACCCCTGCGACTTGCCGAAGATGCCGCAACGGTCGATCTGATCTCAGGTGGACGATTTATACTCGGTTTGGGCCAGGGCTGGCGGCCGGAAGAATTCGAAGCGTTCAAGGTCTCACCGCAGAACCGGGCCCGGTTGCTGGAGGATTCGGTTACAGCCTTGCGCCAGGCATGGTCGGTAAGGACTGTAACGGGCGGGGGCGTGTTCAGTTACCCGAACGTGGCAGTAAGACCCAAGCCTGTGTCTGCAGATGGAATACCGATCTGGTTTGGCGCAACGGTCGAACGTTCAATTCGGCGCACAGGGAGAATAGCAGACGGATTTATTGCCGGCGGCGGCCTTGAGGAACCTTACACCCCGGAGGAATTCCAGCGACAGTTAACGTGGATAAATGAGGAACGTAAGACCCTGGATGATGCGGGGATATTCACACCTTGCATGTTTCTTCCGACCTATGCTTCCACCGGGTCCGATCCCTGGAACCAGGTTCGTGATTATGTGCACTATACCTACTGGAAATATGAAGATATGGCGTATGCCCGCAGCCGCACGGAAGCTTCAATAGAGCCGCCGCCCCTCTCTCGCGAAAGGGAAACTTTCCTGCGGAAAAACGGTATTATCGGTGCTCCTGAAGCCGTGGCAGAGAAAATACGGAGTTTTGCAGCGGTGGCCGGCAGCGAGTTTCATTTTATAGCCCGCTTGTACTGGCCTGGCATGACCAGGGAACGGCAACTGGAAACCATGCACACCTTTGCAAACAGCGTCATTCCACTGCTTCGGTAATATCCGGCATTTCCTTCTGGAGACTTCCCAATGAAAGAACACAACATCAAAATTACCGCTGCTTTTTGTTCCATCATTGTTTGCACTTTTTTGCTGCTGTTCTCCGGTATTGTCAATGCCACTGAGAGTATTGTCCTGAGAGGAGCGACATTGATCGATGGAACCGGTGCGCCTCCCCTGGAAAATTCAGTCATCGTAATAGAGGGAAATAAATTTTCCCTGGTAGGTTCCGAAAAAGACATAAACATCCCTGAAGGCGCCAACATTATCGATGCACAAGGAAAATACATTATTCCGGGCATGATGGATGCGAACATACACCTGTTCCGGGATGTTTCGATAGAATTCATTGCCAGGTACGAAGACAGACTGGAACTGCTGATAGCAGAAGCTGCGCAAATTTCCCTGAAGTACGGTCTGACAACCGTATTCGATACCTGGGGCCCGCTGCAACCGCTTATGAATGTCAGGGATCGTATAAACAGGAACGAGATCCCGGGGAGTCGATTGTTCGTTGCGGGGAATATTGTCGGGTTAAGCGGCCCGTTCGGCAGGGATTTCAATACACGCGCAAGCTGGGTTGCCCCGAAACGGTTCGTACAGCGCATCAACGCCATGTTCGAGGAAAATACGGGGCCGCAACTGTCCCTGCTGAGCCCTGAGCAATTACGCGGTGAAATTAAAATATACGTTGATCGGGGCATAGACTTCCTGAAATATGCCGTGAACGGACACGATTGCAAAGGTTGTTCCGGGTTGCCGGAGAAATTGAACCTGGCCTGGCTCCTGCTATTCACGCCGGAGGCCCAAAAGGTAATAGTGGACGAATCACACAGGGCAAATATCACCGTGCAAACGCATACGAATACGGTAGTTGCCCTGCGTCAGGCAGTGGAAGCCGGGGTGGACCTGATGCAGCATTGTGCGCTTACCGGGGAGCATCCTATTCCGGATTCGTTGATACAACTGATGCTGGAAAAGAATATTCACTGCGCCGTTCAGCCACGGACCCTGAAGCGGATCGAAACAGAGAGTAATAACGCGGATATCTTCCTCCGCTCACCAAAAAGTCAGAAAACCAGGCATGAGAACCAGGTCAGGCTGATAAAGTCCGGCGCCCCCCTATTGCTGGCCACCGATGCCGGGGTTGCCAATCCTATCAAGACAGAAGTGGAAGCCGATAAGGACCAGTTTGAGGTTGAACATCCGGAAATGATTGGTGAGGCGCATTTCATATGGTTTCGCGCAATGATAGAAAAGGGAATGACTCCGATGCAGTGCATCCTTTCCGCGACGAGAAACAATGCTGACGCATACGGCAAACTGGATGAAATAGGCACGGTAGAAAGCGGCAAACTGGCGGATCTGGTTGTGCTTGAGAAAAACCCGCTAACGGACATTGAGAATAGCAGAAGCATTTCAATGGTAATCAAGAACGGGCAAATTGTGGATCGCGAAAGTCTGCCGCTGGAACCGATACTGACAAAATGAGCGCACAGTGTTGCAAATCAGCCGTCTCTGGTTTGTTGTTATCGGTTATCCTGAATTTATCCTGTTTCGCCGAGACCGATGAAGCAGGAATAATCATCCGCGACGTGAACCTGATCAATGGCACCGGCAGCGATATCCGGTTCGCTGTCGATATCGTTATTCATGATGGAAAGATCGCGCAGGTCGGACAAACCCTTCAATTGAATGGTAAAGCGCAGATCATCGAGGGAAACAGTCGTTTCGTCATACCGGGCCTTATCGATGCCCATGTCCACCTGGATACTGCGGTATTCGCGCAATTAACGGAAGCTGAACGAACAGAGGTAATTCGCCATAACCCGCGTGCTTTTTTATATAACGGCGTAACCACCGTTTTGAACGTATCTTCCGAGGAAGAATGGATCTGGGAACTCAGGCGCGCGCAAAGGGCGGGAGAAGTGATTGCTCCAAGGATCTACGCGATGGGAAGCATGTTTTCCCCGAAAGGCGGTTGGGGCTATGCGTCAGGCCTGCCGGATTCACACTCGGCGGTTGAAAAGGCAAAACATTATGTCTCAAAAAAGACGGATGGCTTCAAGATAGTCCTGGAGGATGGGCTTGGCCGTAGCGGGAAATTCACGGAAATGCCGGACAAGATGTTGAATTCAATTATCGCGGTCGGCAGAGAACATGATATACCCCTGTATATTCACGCGATTAACATCGAAGAGTATGAAAGAGCGATAGCGGCGGAACCAAAGGCTATCATACACGGACTCGAAGACCCCATACCGGAACACAGCACCCTGCCGGCAAGACTGAAACAACATAATATATACGTCGTTCCTACCCTGAGTCTGTTCCAATCGTTCGTAACCCATGACGGCTCTCTTGACTCAACCATTCTCCGAAACAGTGTCCCCGGCTTCATGCAGGAATATGCAAAGGATCAACAGTACATGGAACGCGAGCGCAGGTTACTGAATGACTACACCAAAATAGATTCGTACCAGTGGGTCGAAGAGAAATTACCCTTGTTTATGGAAAATACAACACTGATGCACCAGGCCGGAATCAAACTGGCCGCCGGGACGGATGCAGGGGGGCATGTGGGGTATAACTTCCAGGGCTACAATACCCCATGGGAACTGAAATTATTCGTGGAATGCGGCCTCACACCGATGGAGGCGCTGGTCGCCGGCACCAGGAACGGCGCAGAGGTAATTGGAGTTGAAAACGTCCTGGGCACGATTGAGCCCGGGAAATTTGCCGATCTGCTGATCCTGGGAAGCAATCCGCTTGACGACATTGGAAATATTCGGGATATTGACCTGGTTATTCAGAACGGAAGGATTTACGAGAGAGGCTATTTTGCATATAAAGAAGAGGACTTATAACCGGATTTCCGGATAGTTTCAGCAAATGGGTTTTCACAGTTCCAAACGTCAATTTCTGAAGACGGGACTTTTCGGTCTTATCGGCCTCGGCACGGCCGGACGAGTATTTGCCCGGAACAATGCAAAAGCCCATGTCCTGGTTGCCGGCGCAGGCGCCTTCGGCGGTTGGGCCGCGCTCTATTTACTTCGCCAGGGCGCCCGCGTCACGCTGGTCGATCCATGGGGGCCAGGCAATCCCCGTTCAAGCTCGGGCGGCCGGACCCGCAACCTGACCGGCGCATACGGGACACCCGAAGTCTACCGGGAATGGGCGCAACGTTCGATGCGGCTCTGGCTGGAACACCAGGAGCGCTGGCAGCTACCGCTCTATGATCCCATCGGCGCCCTGTGGATGGCTCGCGAAAACCTGGCGCTCGGGGACACGGCAACCGATAGAACGGCAGATTACACGCGCTGGATGGATGAGGACGTCGAGGGTGCGGAAAAACTGACGCCTGACGAGGCTAGTTCACGTTTTCCTCAAATCAGCATGGATGGCATCCGGACGACCTTATACGAGAAAGAGGCCGGCATCCTGTTTGCCCGTCGCGCCTGTTACGCCGTCATTGACGGATTCCTGGCGGAGGGAGGAGACTACCGTCAGGCCGGCGTGGTCTCTACCCGGACCAAAGATGGTGAAATGCAGGGAGTCACACTGAGTGACGGATCAAAAATCGAGGCCGACAGTTACGTCTTTGCCTGCGGTCCCTGGCTCGGCAAGTTGTTCCCGGAGGTAGTCGGGAAACACCTGGCGGTGACGCGGCAGGAAATATATTACCTGCAGACTCCCGATGGAGACGATCGTTTCCACAAAAGCAAGCTGCCGCACTGGGTCGACTGGGGGCGGGAGATCTGGTGGGGCGTCCCCGCTCACCAAAAGTGGGGGTTTGCGGTTGCGGACCATCGACTCGGGCCGCATTTCGACCCTGCTTCAGGCGACCGGCGAGTCTCGGACTCCGGAAAGGAAGCGGCGCGCGCACAAGTGGGCGCACGCTTCCCGGGGATGAAAGGGGCCGCTTATCTTACAGGCCGGGTTTGCCAGTATACGAATACTCCGGATGGGGACTATATCATGGACCGCCATCCGGAGGCTGAGAACGCATGGATCTACGGCGGCGGTTCCGGGACAGGTTTTCACGCCGGACCCGCCCGCGGTCAGGACATGGCGGGATACGTCCTTGGTCGCGGCATGCCGGACCCCCGGTTTTCTTTATCTCGATTTCAGGAATCGGCCTGACCATCCCGAACACGTATTATTCATGCAACAGCGCTGATGGCGCCGGCGAACTATTATTCCTGTTGCGAGCCGGATTTCTCCTGATATTCAGTGTCTGAAGGCATTTTTTCCTGCGGCTATGCATTTACAGGCTGAATATTGCGCAAACAGGATAGCAGGCAACCGCCTGAACAGACAAAATGCCAGTTGTATTACTCACACTTAACGAAGTCCGGGGGGAATTATCATGTTGCCATCCAGCTCCGTAAACCACGCAGCCACAGCCGTTTTGTGTCTCGTCTTCCTGTATTCTCCAACTCCTCTGTTTGCTCAAACCGATAGCGGATCATCGGCAATATTGGAGGAAATCGTCGTAACCGCACGGAAACGCGAAGAGAGTCTGCAGGACACCCCGCTGGCGGTCAGCGCCTTCAATACGGCAGAACTGGAACATCGCAATATCGTTTCGGTAAATGAGATATCCCAATACATACCAAATGTCCAGTACGACAACGTGGCATCGGAAGCCGGCGGCGGTAATTCCAGCCAGATATTCATCCGCGGCATAGGCCAGACAGACTACGTCCTGACGGTTGAACCGGGTGTGGCCACATACCTGGACGGCGTTTATATCAGTAAATCCATGGGTTCGCTCATGGATAATATCGACCTGGAGCGGGTTGAGGTGATGCGGGGCCCGCAGGGCACTCTGTTCGGCAGAAACACCATCGGCGGCGCCGTCTCAATCATATCGAAGCGGCCCAGTGAAGAGTTCGAGGGCTACGCGGAAGTGACCGGCGGCAACTATGACCGTATCGATGGCAAACTGTCGTTAAGCGGTCCCGTCAGTGAGCGTATGCGACTGCGCCTGACGGCTGCCAGCCAGAACCGGGACGGTCATGTCAAACGCCTGGTCACTGGTGAACGGGAGGGAAGCAAGCAGGCCATATTCGGCCGGCTGGTTGCGGAAGTGGACCTGGCGGAGAATTTTCAGGCCACCGCCAGTATCGATATCACCGAAACCAATGAAGAGGCAGCCGGGCGGGTCATGTTGGTCACTCATGAAGCATCACTTTTTGCGAATTTTTTTAATGTTCTTGATGCGCCCCCCGTGTGTAATCCGTCTGGTGGAGACCCTGCCCGCTTCAGCAATCCCCACTGTTTCAACTCGCAATGGGCAACCGAACTGGATGACCTGGAGAACTACAGCCGCGGTCCGAACCAATCGGATATAAGCATCCTGGGTCTTAACCTGACACTGGACTGGGATGTCGGCCCTTTTGAAATCAGGTCTATTACCGCCTTCCGTGATTCACAGGTGGATATCGGCCAGGACCTGGCCGGTAATCCCACCTTGTTTATTGACTGGGTGGACCAGGATATCGAGATGGAGACCGTGACCCAGGAACTGCAGCTCAGCGGCACCGCCCTCAATGATCGTCTGAGCTACCTGGCAGGCTTTTTCTGGATGAACGAGACGGGCAGCCAGGACTTCAACGTGCGTTTTCCGTTTGTCTGGTTTACCAGCGGTGGTTCCATCGACAACACCAGCACCGCGGGTTTTGCCCAGGGCACGTTCGATATCACTGACCAATTGACCCTGACCTTCGGCGCGCGTTATACCCACGATAAAATCCGCTTCCGTCCGGAGCAGACTATAGACCAGTTGATCGGGAACTCAGGCCAGCTTTTTGACGGTTTCTTTACAGTACCTACCGATCCACCATTACGACTGCTCGCTCCCGGCACGCCTATCTTCCCCCGGGTATGGGCACAGGGCACTGATAATAATTTCTCTCCCGCGGTGACATTGAGTTATGACTTCAACGACGACTACATGGGTTATTTTACCTATTCGCAGGGTTACAAGGCAGGCGGGTTCACCATGCGCGCCTTCCCGCCGATAATTCCCGGTGTCACAACACCCATCACGGAACCGAAAGAAGTTATTCCGACGTTTGGCCCGGAAGAAGTGGAAATGTTTGAAATCGGCCTAAAGAGCGAGTTGTTTAACCGGCGCATGCGTTTAAACCTGGCCGGGTTTATCACCAATTATGACGACCTGCAGATACTGGGTTCGGCCGGTATTATCGGCGTGCCTGTCATTGAGAACGCCGGGGATGCGCGTTTGTGGGGCATTGAGGCCGAGGCACAACTGATTGTCAACGAACGGCTGCGCCTGAATGGTAGCCTGGGGTGGCTGGATCACAAGTACCTGAATATCTCGCCGAATGAAACCGGCATCTTTGAAGACAGTGATCTGGCGAATGCGCCGGAGTGGAATTTCAACCTGGGCGCCACCGCCGACCTCATGAATAATGAGCAGGGGCACGCTTACCTGCGTATCGACTGGTCCCATAAGGGCAAGCAGTTCAAGGTGCCCAATAATGAAATCCTGTTGCGCCAGGATGCTTATGACATACTCAACATGAGTTTGAGCTGGGAGAGTGTGGACGAGCGCTGGCTGGCCACCGTGGGCGGCACCAACCTGCTTGACGAGGTGTATATCGTCAGCGGACTGGACTACGACGGCACCGGCATCACGGCAGCATCTCCGTCCCGCCCCCTGGAATGGTATGTCAGGCTGAGATATATGTTCTGATGTAATCCGGCTGATATAGTTTTCGTTTAATCGAACGCAAGATACCGGCTTCTGATCTCAGCATCCAGCTTTCCTGCTTCCTGCCGCAGTTCATCCAGAAAGCTGGAAATCAGGCGGGTCTCCCTGCTTGCTTTCGGCTGAACCAGGTAAATATCGAATTTATAATCCAGATCGAACGGGAGCCACTTCAATCCTCGCTGTTCGTAGTCAAGCGCTTCCAGCGCCGGCACCAGCGCCACGCCCGAACCGCAGCTCACGAATTCGCAGGCAACATGGCTGGTTGATACACTGATCACATTTCTAGGCTTGACCTTGTCGGAGTCGAGCTTGTTTTTTACCGCTAGACGCCAATCTTCCTTTTCCGATTTCCAGTCATCAACCTGTGTCAGCGTTATCAGAGTTTCCCCATTCAGGTCGCCGGAATGGATCAACGACTGCCCGGCTTTGCTGTGGCCTGACGGCAGCACGCATACCAGCGGCAACTGCATCAACAGTTCCTGTTTCACGCCGACGTTGTCTCCCATCTCCATACAGAAACCCAGATCAACCCGTCCGGATGCAACCCAGGCGCCAATGGTCTGGGTTGTACTGATCAATATGGACACGGAATAGTGGTCGTACTTGCGAAGAAATCCGGTAACAACTTGCGGCAGCCACTTGTAGGACAGGCTGGGCATGGAACCAATACCAATCTCGTATTTCACCTCGCCCGACAGGTTTTTGACAAAGTTCTCAAGATGGGTAATACCCACGTAGGTACGTTTGATCTCATCATACAGTGCCAGGGCTTCGGCCGTCGGCAGCAAACGGTTGTTGTTGCGTATGAACAAATTAACGCCGCTGCTCGCCTCCAGCAATTTCAGGTGTTTACTCACGGACGGCTGCGAGATCCTCAGATGAAGAGCTGCGGTGGTCGTCGAGCCATGCTCCATGACGGCAGCGAATACCTCTATCTGTTTAATATTCAGCTTCATTCCTGTTCCGGTCGGCCTGGTCTTCACACAATATATAGCCAATCCCGGCAGATTCGTCTACGCTGGTATTGAATCAGCCATATCATTTTGCTTGCGGCATTATGCGAATACAGGTTCTCACATGAAGACACGCAGCTGTTCCGTATACATTATGGCGCTCATAGTCACATTCAGCGTGTGTGGTTCCGGCGCGGAGGGAAAGCCCCCCAATATTGTCCTGATCCTCACGGATAACCTGAACCCCGACTTGCTGGGGCCTTACGGGAATACGGAAATAAGGACGCCGAACCTGGATAGAATGGCACAGGATGGCCTCACTTTCGAGCGCGCATTCTCCGTCAGCGGAGTTTGTTCTCCGGCCAGGGCCACCTTGTTGACCGGGTTGTTACCCTCCCAGACGGGTGTACACAACGCGTTGCCATCAGGTTTCAGGGTGGAAAACTGGTCGGCAATCGAGGAGTTTCGCAATCTCCCACAGACATTGAGTGACGCGGGATATGCAACGGGACTGGTCGGCAAATACCATCTTGGACAGCCGGATAATGCACAACTGGGATTCGATTACTGGGTTACCTTCCCCAGCGGTCATACCAACAGTTTTTATGGGGCTACGATTATCGATAATGGGCAATCCTACTGGGAGGAGGATACCCATTTAACGGATTTCTGGACGGCAAAGGCGGAAGAATTCATGCGCAGGAGCGCTACGGGACCCCAACCTTTTTTCCTGTTTCTCTCCTACAACGGCCCCTATAACCTGGCGCCGGTCGTGCTGAACCCGCCTGATAACCGTCATGTCCCATATTACGAAAAACACGTCCCAGGCAGCCCGCAGGAACCGCTGCATCCTTTTTTAAAAAACCTGATCATCGATGCGACGCTGGATAATCGGGAAGCATTGAAAGGCTGGCGCATTGATGAAGGAACAGGAGGGCGTGAAGGGCGGAAACTTGTGTGGGCCGACCTTGTCTGGCAGGTGGCCGAGTCCCTGAATAACAGGACCGCAATGCTCAATGTCGGCTCCGAAGTGTCCATGGTGGATGACGGGGTCGGCAGGATCCTGGACACGCTTGAAGACCTGGGACTGGCGCAGGAGACGCTGGTGATATTCACTTCGGACCAGGGCGCGGCGTATGGGCAGCACGGTCTCTGGGGAAACAGTTCGCAGGCAAGACCCGTGGTTGCCTATGATGAAAACATGCATATTCCTTTTATCGCCAGGCACCCCGGAAAAATCGAAGCCGGGCGCAGGGCGGACGACATGATCAGCCTGTATGATGTCCTGCCGACGTTACTGGACTATGCGGGTCTGGGTAACCTGCCGGTCGGGAATACGCCGGGAACCAGCTTTTATGACGCGCTTCTCGGAAATGATGTCGAATGGAAAAATGAGGTCTTCTTTGAATATATACTGACCCGCGCGATCCGAACGCCGGAATGGAAATACGTGAAACGGTTTCTCCGCAGACCTGATGAACTGTATAACCTGGAAGCCGACCCCGATGAAAACCGTAACCTTGTCTCCGATCCGGATTACAGGGACACAGTCGCCGCCCTGGACCGGAGGTTAACCGGATTTTTTGAGGCCTATGCAGATCCGGAATACAACGTATGGAAAGGGGGAACGGCTAAAGCAGTGCTGATGTACGGCGATAAAAACGAACCGTTCGAACAACATTTTCCCGGCTGGAAAAAACCTTCCGTAAAAAAGGCGGACAGCATTTTCAGAGATTGACCTATCCGGTCATCAACTGCGGCAGCCAGAGCGCCAGCCAGGGGAATAAAACAAGTAAAACCACTGCCAGCAGCATGATCAGGAACATCGGGAACGCGGCCTTTGAAACCCTGGCGATACCGGCCCCGCTCATGGCGTCCACCAGGAATAAATTGAACCCGATTGGCGGGGTAAGCAAAGCCATTTCACTGATGAGAACGATGAATACTCCAAACCAGATCATGTCTATGCCGGCGCTGCGCACCACAGGTTCCAGAATGGCCATGGTCAGCAATATCATGGAAAAACCATCCAGAAACATACCCAGGAACAAAAAGAACAACGTCAGCACGGCGATCAGCATTGTCGGTGACAGGTTCATGCCGCCTATCCACCCGGCAAGCTCGGCCGGCAGGCCCGTAAACGCCATGGAAAGCGCCAGGAAAGAGCTTCCGGCAATCAACAGCATTATCATGGACATGACCTGGACGGTGCCGTCCAGCGACCGGACAAGGGTCTTGACGGACAGGCTGCCCTGGAAATAAGACAGGACCAGCGCGCCGACCACACCTACTGCAGCGGCCTCTATGGGCGAGGCTATGCCGAAAAAAATGGAGCCTATGACAGAGCCGATCAGGATCATCACCGGCAGCAGGTGCGCAAGTCCCCTGATCTTTTCAGCCATGGTTGCGCGGGCCTCGCGCAATGAGCGCCCCTCAGGCGTGAGCAGCCCCCAGCCGAATACATAGCTGGAGAACATGAGCGACAACATCAATCCGGGGATAACGCCGGCGATAAACAGGCGTCCGATGGATTCTTCCACCGTCACGCCATAGACAATCAGCGTTATCGACGGCGGGATCAGCAGGCCCACTGTCCCTGCCCCGGCCAGGCTTCCCAACGCCAATGAAGCCGGATAGCCGTGTTTTTTCAGCTCGGGAATGGTCATTTTGCCGACCGTTGTCAGGGTTGCGGCGCTGGACCCCGACAGGGCCGCGAAGGTGGCGCATCCCAGGATATTCACGTGCAACAGGCCTCCCGGCAGGCGCCGCAACCATGGCGAAAGGCCAGAAAACAGGTTCTCCGACAGTTTTGAACGGAACAGGATCTCGCCCATCCAGATGAAAAGAGGCAGTGAGGTAAGGCTCCAGGTCGCCGAATGGGACCATATTGTAGTCGCCATTGCGTCCCCGAAGTTCATGTCCGTAAACAGCAGCATGGCCACCATGCCGGTCGCCAGTAGCGACAGGCCGACCCAGACCCCGAGCCCGAGTAAAGCGAGCAGCGCGAAAATCAGGAAACTTACCGCAATCATCTGTTCCATGGAAGCCGCCGATACAAAATTCAGGGACAGGGCGCCTGCTCACCGGTGCGGCCGGCAGGCTTCAGTTCCCGTAACAGCCTGTGTATGAGGGAAAGCGATAAAACAAGGAAACCGAACGCCATCGGCGCCTGCGGTATCCAGAGAAGGATTTCATCCGAGCCTGTGCTCCGGTCATCCAGGAGCGCCGAGACAACGACCATTTTGACCAGGTAGTAACTCATGAAGGAACTGAGCCCCGCGGCAATCAACAAGCTGAGCACCTCCATCGTCTTGCGGACAGCGCCCTGTGTCCGGTTAAGCAGCAATGTCATCCTGATGTGCTTGCCCTCTCCAAAACAGTAAGCCAGGCCCAGGGCGCCGGCCGCGCCGACGCAGTAGCTTGCAAACTCGTTGGTCCCGGCGGTGTAACTCCCGAATATTCTGTCGACTATGTTGACAAGCACCGCGACAAGCGTCATCACCACAAACAGGGACGCCAGGTAGCCGCATGCGCGGCAAACGGCATTAAGGCCCTTTTCAATATTCCCGGTCACGGATTCACCCACGGGCTAGGGTCTGCGCAGGTTCCGGAGAATTGCCGCGCCTTCAGCGCCGGCGCGCCGCATCCATTCAGAGGCCATCTGTTGGCCAATTTTTTCAAAATAACCGGTCAACTCCGGGGACAGCTCCTGAACGCTCATTCCTGCTCCGCGCATGGTCGCGTTATATGAATTCTCCATGACGACAACATCCGACCGGATCGCCCGCTCTGTTTCAGCGGCAATTTGAAGCACCGTGGCCTGCGTCCCGGCATCGAGGCTGTTCCAGGCATCAAGGTTTGCGATAACGGAAGAAGTCGGAAATGCAGAGTTCATTGTGTAATAGTAATCGATGTAATCCCACAATTTCTGGGACACGCCGGTTACTCCCGAAGCAAACGAGCCGTCGATAACGGATGTCGAGAATGCAAGGGCAATTTCCGAGGGTTCGGTTTTTGTCGGGATGGCTTTGGCGAGTTGAACTATCCTGGTCGTCGTATGGTTATAAGTCCGTATCTTCATGCCTCTGAAGTCCCCGGGACTTTCCAGACGCCTCGCGGAGAACAGTCCTTGCGGGTTCCATAATGCCCTGTAGACAAGTCTCAGGTTTTTCCTCCTGAGAACTTCCTCAAGCGCAGGTCTGGATATTGTGATGAGCTTTTCTGCTTCTTCCAGGTCCCTGACCAGGAATGGCAGGTTGCCCAGCGCAAATAATGGATGTTCACTCGGGTGTAAAAACAGCCCTGTGGAACCGATATGCACCTGTCCGGTCCGCACTGCGCGAAAGATATCGGCAGCCTTGAACAGGGAACCCCCGGCATGAACGACAATTTTGAGTGCCCCCTGCGTTTCCCGTTCAACCCTCTCTGCAAATTCAATATGATGTCTGGTAACGAATGCGTTGGACGATATGGGAGTCGGAAAATGCCATACCTGTTCTGCCCGGGCCGGCATGGCTGACAGTACTGAAAGCAGCAAACCTGCCCAGAAGCGCAGTATCACGCCTGCCCGCATCATGTGCATTCAATCATGATAAATATTCGCGACAGGCAAGTCAGCCGGCGGCTGATAAGATGGCTCAAGCTCGCCCAACATTCTTTTTGCCAGCATTTTCTGAAAGTGAAGCGAAGTCGCTTCCTGCTTCGGCATGAAGCGTCCCCCATCGAAAGCTGTGGAAGAACGGCCTTTCTGCATTTTTTCGATGATGCCGATGTCCTGGTCGTTGATATTCAGGGACCAGTCTTTCATGACCGTGGTACGCGCTTCACTCAAATCTTCGTGCATTGCTCCATCGCCGATGAAAAAAACAACCAGCCTTTCCCGCGTGTGCCCGGGTCCCAGGGGGTTCAAGATAATCGCTTTGAACAGGTTCGGCAAACACGTAATCATCAGGTTGGGAGAAATATAGAGCGCTTCATATTTTTTCGTATCGGCACAATGCGGGAAAATCGGAAGGGGGGGGTCAAAAGACCCGGCCACGCCATCGGCGCGCCCGCCCAGGCCAATGTAATGATCGCCACCCAGGATCTGGTAATGATCCTCCATGGGGTTCACACGCTGCAGCTCCGGATGAACCATCGGAACATGGTAGCTTTCGATGAAGTTTTCAACTGCGAGTTTCCAGTTTGCATCGACGTCTAACGTAACATCATAATCAGGGCCGGTGCGCAATAATCCCAGGTCCGGATTACCGAGACGGTCTTCTATCGGACCCATGGCATCTTCCGGGCGGCCTGCGCCGCCGTTCAGGTTTACCATGACCAACGGACCCCACACTACCGTCGGTATTTCTACCAGGTTAAGGTTCTTTCCATCCGTGCTTTCACAATTATGCCTGCCTGCGCCGCCGGCATGGGGAGTCGCCAAAAGCATGCCATCCAGCGCATAAGACCATGCGTGATAGGGACAGGTGATGCGCTTCTGTCCATGTTTTGCTTCACTGCAGAGGACAGTGCCGCGGTGCCGGCAGATATTGTGGAAGGTCCGTATGTTCCCGTCCTCCGCGCGCGTCATGACCAGTGGCTGACCGGCTAATGTAACAGGGCTTATGTCGCCGGTTTCGCCTACATCACGGGCCAGGCCCGCACATGCCCAGTTTTTTGAAATAAAATGAATTAATTCGGCTGTGAATATTTCATCCGAAGTGTAGAAGTCGCCGGGCAGTCCCCGGGAATTGTCAAGCACCGACTTGCAGTCCTCAATCATTTTATTTCTCATCCTGCCTTGCAGCCGCTGCCGGGGATGCGGAAAACATCTTCCTGAAACGCCATGAACTGCTCCACCTGCCGGCGCCGGTCCTCATCCGACCAGTGCAGGAGCGGCCCGACAATTTGCGCGGCCCTCCGGGCCTCGGATATCGTAATCCTGCGGCGCCAGGCAAGGCTTGTCCGGCGGAGCAAAACATCGGTGAGTGTTTTTGCATATTCCCGCCTGACACTGTTCTCCAGGTCTGCAACGCGCACCTCCGGTTGGTCGGCAAGAAATGCTTCGGAGTTTTCGTTACCGGAAAACTCGAACGGTTCATGGTTCATATGTCCCTTCCTGCCGGAAGGCTTCAGTTTTTCCAGCACAATATCCAGAATCAGCCGTCCCGTGCTTCTGTGACTCATAATCGGCCCGCCGGTCATGGTAATGATGCCGGGACATCCCACTGAAGCCAGATCATGGATCTTGCGCACACGCGTCCCTAACGGATCTTCACTGTAGGTGAGAGGACGCACGCCGGACCAGGTGCTCACCACGTCCTCTTTACGGAGTCGGCGCCCCGGCAACATGGCATTGCATTCTTCAATGAGGAAGTCTATTTCCTCATCACTGCATGACACGTTAGTTGCGTCTCCATCAAAGGGCAGCTCGGTCACTCCAACCGAAAACAGGTTCTTATGAAACGGCAGGACATAGAACGGTAATCCATAGCGGTTTACGCCGGCAATGCCGAAACCCTTGTAGGTATCGGGCATTTCCACCATGATGTGGGAACCTTTGCTCATATGAACAATCGGTTTTCTGGCGGGGTCCGGCGGAAGGACCTTGTCCGCCCAGGTGCCCGCCAGGTTCAAAACTACGGGCGCACTCACATCGACCGGAGAGCAATGCCCATTTGAAGTATCCCGGAGAGATACCATCCAGGCGCCATTGGCGTCCTTCTCTTTAATTTCGGCCTTGCAGTAGTTGAGAATACATGCGCCGTTTCTTTGCGCGTCCAGTAACATATCGACACAGAAGCGTTCCGGCCAGTCAAACTTGAATTCGTTGTAACAGGCAATTGACACCAGCTTGCCCGGGTCCCGTAAATCGGCAAAGAAAGGTATTTTCTCAGTATAGTCCCGCCGGATAATTTCATGGTCCAGGGAGAAACTTCCGTCTCCCAGCAGGCTCAGGAGTCCAAGTCCTGCGCGCAAGTGCCAGGTCTTGAAGCCGCTATCGCGATAAACCGGGAAACACATCCTGTAGGGTAATATTCGCCGGCCCGGATTGACCATGTGTTCACTTACTCCCAGCATGGCCTGGCGTCCGCCGCGCAATGCGTTCAGGAAAAGTCCCGGATGGCGTATGAAATACTTTACCGGGTTCTCTGCTTCGAAGAATCGAAGTCCGATATGGAGCATGCGGGCGGATTTCTCACTGGCGCCCGATCCGAAGTCACTTTTGTCGACAACAAGGCAGTTGTACCCTGCTGCCGCCAGGTTCTGTGCGGCGCTGGCGCCATTGATGCCACCCCCGATAACAATTACATCAAAGCGCCTGTTCTGAAGATTCGATAAAGCCGACTCCATTTATTTTTGCCCGCCAGAGTAAGATTGTCCCATCATGAGTTATAACTGAGTCATGGGGGCGTCGTACAATACTTTATTATCATGCAGCTATCAGAATAACGAATGCGCGCCGCGCGACAGCACCAGAGCATTCTATTAATTGATAGTGTTGGCAAATTATTGTATTGGATGCAACTCGCATTTATTGCTATTTATTTACAATGATCATGACCTCCCCGGGGATACATTGTGAAAAATACTAAATCTTGCCTGTATCAATTGCAGATATTACTCCTGGCAACGGCTTTCACCTGCCCTTCCTTTGCGCAAGGCGACAACGCTCTGGAAGAAATCGTCGTCACCGCCAATAAACGCGGCGCTGTTTCACTACAGGACACGGCCGGCAGTATTACGGCGATTACCGC
>CAYOEQ010000012.1:0-29092 GCA_964402775.1 uncultured Enterobacteriaceae bacterium | reverse complement strand
GCTATTCCGACAGTGGCGTCACCGTGCGCCTGCACAACGCCACGGCCCGGGGCGGCCACGCCGAGGGGGACAGCTTTGCCCGCCTGGAGAGTATCACTGCAGAGGATGCCAGCGGCAACCCCCTGACCGCCACCGTCCCCGACATCGAACACCTGCGCGGCTCTGACTATAACGACACCCTGGCCGGGGATATCCGCGACAACGTCCTCACCGGCGGTAGCGGCAACGATACGCTCTACGGCGGGCCGGACGGGGGGGACGATACCTTACGCGGCGGGGCCGGCAACGACCGGCTCTACGGGGGCAAGGGGGAGGATACCCTTGACGGGGGACCGGGCAATGACCTGCTGGTGGGCGGGCGCGGCAACGATACCCTGACCGGGGGCAGCGGGAATGATACCTTTGTCTTTGCCCCCAACACCGGGGACGGTACCGTGACGGACTTCGGGCCGGGTATGGACAAGGTGGACCTGACGAAGTTCACCGAGGTGCGCGCACTTGAAGACCTCACCCTGCAACCACACGCGGACGGCCTCGTCATCGACCTCAGCGGCCACGGCGGGGGGACGGTCACCCTGGACGGTATCAGCGCAGACGCCCTCGCAGAGACCGACTTCCTGTTCTTTGCCGGGGAGGGGCCGCTGGTGGGGTGAGCGTAAGGACACATGGGGTCAGAGTAAAAATTCAAGCTTGGACGTTTGGGGTCAGAGTAAAAATTCTGCGAATTTCTTACTCTGACCCCGGAGTTTCTCCCCAGTTAAAGCTAGTCAGTACGATTGCGCCGGGCGAGAAACCGGGCTAGCCAAAGCATAGCCAGGCCACCCAGTACCGCCGCAAGCGCGGCAACAGCAAGAGCCGTATTCATGTTACTCCTCCAGACTGGCAGCCCAGATCAAGGCCAGGCCGCCCAGTGTGATCCCCAGACTGAGCGGTCCCTGGTCTGAATTAAACACACCAGTGACCAGGCCCGTGGCCGTAACGACAACGCCGACTTGTCGCAAGGCCGCACTAAGATGTTCAATATTTGGCTTCATCCCAGACGAAGTATATCACACGACACTATCCAACATTGGGATTACGGGGTTTTACTCTGACCATACGGGATTTACTCCATCAATCCCGGCCCTTGTGCTGTACGTCATAAAAGTACGATACAGCAGGGGGATAACCAGTAATGTCAGGATCGTTGAAATCGCCAGCCCCCATACAATTGCAGTAGCTACGGGACCCCATACCAGTGATTTTCCGGCCAGTCCGGCGGCCAGCGAAAATAATCCCGCAATAGTGGTCAACGAGGTGATAAAAACGGGGACAACCCGTCTCCGGGCGGCATATACCGTCGCATGCAACAGGCTCATACCCTGTTCCAGGCGGGAGTTGGCTGCCGAGATCAGAACGATTGCGGCGTTGACCGCAATGCCCGACAACGCCACCACTCCGTACAGGGTAAACAGGCTCAGGGGATTCCCGGTTGCCAGCAGCCCCAGCGTGACACCGGTAAATGCCAGCGGCACCGTGGTAATCACCAGGAACGGTTGAAAATAGCTGCGGAATTGCGTTCCCAGAATTACATAAATGGCGCCCAGGCCAAGCAGCAGCAACAGCCCGATGGCATCCAGGCTTTCAGTGATATCATCCAGTTCGCCGGAAAAATCGATAGAGACATCCGGGTAACCGGCCTGTATTTCGCGCCACTTATCCCTGATCAGGCTGTTTGCCTGCAAGGTATTGATTTTCTCCGTATCGATATCGCTTTCCAGGGTAATCGCCCGGCGGAAATTGTAGTGGAGAATGTTTTGCGCGCCTCTCCCCGGCGTACTCACGACCAGTTCTTCCAGCGCAATGGACCCGCCGTCCGGCAATGAGATGGTCTGCCGCATCAGGTTACCTATATTGCTGTCATCGTCCTTTTTCGATACCACCCTGACTTTGATTTCCTCCCCTGCATCCTGAAACACGGCCACGATTTCACCATCCACGTAAGTCTGCACGGTGCGCGCCACGGTTGCAGGGTTGAGGCCGGCCCGCTGTACGGCTTCACCGTCAAGGCGCAAGGCCAGTTCGGGGTTTCCAGGCCGGTAATCCAGGGTGATGTTTTCATACACCTGCTGCCGTTCAAGAAAGTCACGCAGTTCACCGGCAGCCTGCAGCATGGCCGGGTATTCACTGCCCAGCACCTTGACGCTGACGGCCTTGCTCGCGGGCAGGCCGCCCGTCATCTCCAGGAGTGAGACGGCAATCGGCCCGGGCATGTTTTCCACGCGCTGCAACACAGCATGGGCAATATCGGAAACCGCGCGGCCACCATGGGCGCGCGGATGCAGACTGAACATGATCTGGCCGAGGGTATCGCCGTAAAATGGCTGCGTCTCGGTCAACTGTATGCCGGCAAAGCTGACGGAGGAGCGTAGTTCGCCCGGGAGAAATTCCTTTAATACTTCCACCTCGGTCTCTACCAGGAAGCGGCTGGTATCTTCCACTGATGCGCCCTGGGGAAGTTCTATATTCAGGTTGAACATCCTCACAGGATCAAACTGAAGAAAGTTGTATTGAATCCGCCCGCTGGCCAGGGCGCCCAGCGCCAGCGCGATAAGCAGGACAACCAATAACAGGGTAATAACAGGGCGCCGCAGGGATTTGACCAGGACCCGGGTGTAAATCAGCCGGAGCCGATGGTTCGCTGCTTCCCTTTTTCTCTGAATGTTGCCGGCATTGGCAAAATCCAGTTTCATCCCCAGCACGTGAGACGGCAATATCCAGTATGCCTCAACCAGGCTGATGAGTAAGGCTATGGTTACCACCATCGGCACGACCCGCATAAAATCCCCGACGACGCCAGGCAGCAGCGCAAGCGGAAGAAACACGGCAATAGTCGTCATCACCGAGGTGGTAACGGGCGCGAACACTTCCCGGAAGGATCCGATGACGGAAGCCATGCCGTCCAGTCCCCGTTGCAGACGGTAATACACGGCTTCGACCACTACGACCGCATCATCGACTATCATCCCCAGGACAACCACTACACCGAGGAGCACGGAATTATTCAGGGTAAAATTACTGGCGTTGAGAACCAGGAAAGTGCCGGCGAGGGTGAACAGGATACCGATACTGGTCATGAAGGCGATGCGCGTGCCCAGGAATACCCAGGTGACCAGCATGACCAGGAAAAGGCCGAGCAGCGCATTGGTGTGCATCAGCGCCAGCGCCTGCCGGGTACTGTCGGTCTGGTCGTCCGCCAGGAACAACTCCACGCCGGTCGCGGCCTTCAGGCGGTTGCGCTGTTCCAGGTAATCGTTCAGCCTGTCAATCAGTTCCAGTATGTTCGTGTCGGCGTGCTTGGCTATATTCAGGGTCACCGCAGGATTGCCGCGAAAGGTGACGAGCGACGAGCGCTCCTCCCTGGTCCTGATCAACTCGGCGATCTCTCCGAGCGGCACCACCCCCGATGCCGTGACGACGGGGAAGTCCTGCATGACTGCCGGATCCGGGCTGGTGCCCGTCAGGCGTACGATCCATGTGCCGTCGGAGGTTTCCAGATCGCCTGCGGTGGTATCGCGAAAATAGGCGCGGATAGTCTCTGAAATATCCACAGGCGTAATGCCCAGCCCTTCCAGGCGTTCGGGAATAAACCTGATATGCAATTCCGGGTCAGCCAACCCTGTCGCGGTAACGCCATCTACACCACTGAGCCGCTCCAGGTCTTTTTTTACGCTGTTGGCCTGCCTTCTCAGGTTTTCATCGTCGCCGGGGCTGGTGACCACCACTATGGCGCTTGGGAACGAGTTTGAAGTGCTCAGTTCCTGGACAACCGGTTCTTCAGCCTCCTCGGGAAAATGATCGAAGTATGTGTTCTGCACTTCCCGTCTCAGGTCAACCAGGCGTTGGCTGAACGTGGCGTCATCAACCTGTTTGAACCAGACCAGGATATTGGAGATGTTGTCCCGGCTGGTGCTGAGCACATACTTCATATCCCTGACAGTGCTGCGCAACGCGTCTTCGATGGGGTCGGTAATGCGTTTTTCTATATCTGCCGCAGAGGCGCCGGGATAAATACTGATGATGTTTACCCAGTTGAAGTTAATCTCCGGGTCCTTGGCCCTGGGCATCTGCAGATAGGAGAGCGTCCCCAGGACGATCACCAGACCGAACGCCAGGTTGGCCAATACGTGATTGGATAAAAACCGCCTGAGGAAATTCATCAGCGAATAACCTCTATCGCCTCCCCGTCCTGCAAACCGTATTGCCCTTCCGTTACCACCCGGGTATCCGGCGGCAACGCCGTTGGCGCTGCCCTGCCCTGTTGCGCGCCGGGAAGGGCATGAAACCTGGCTCTACCCTTATCGACTATAAAGACGCCGAGGCTGTCCTGGCGCCGCACCAGTAACCTGGCGGAAATATGCGGCCGGTTGTCCTGCCAGACGAGTTTGCCTGCCGCGCCCGGCAAGGCCGCTGCGTTACTGAACAGCAGTCTTGCTTCCCGGTTGCGGGTCCGGGTATCGACTGTCGGCGCCACTGCGCGTAATTCGACATCATAACGGTCCGTTGAATCTTCGAAATACAGGTCCTTGACGGTTACAACCTGGGCGATGTCCGTGGCCGGCACCTGCGCAGAGATCTCCAGTTGCCCGATATCCACAATTTCAAGCAACTTCGTCCCTTTTTGCGCAAATTCTCCCACCGAACCTGTTCTTGCAGTGATGACAGCCTTGAACGGACTGACTATCGTACAGCGGGAAATGTCGAGTCTGGATACGTCCAACCGCGCTGACGCGCCCTGGTAATCGGCCCTCAATACGGCCAGGGCGGCTTCTCGCTGGTCCAGCAACTCTTCCGATACGGTTTGTTTTTCCACCAGTGTCTCCGTTCTCGCCAGGCGCCGTTGCGCCAGTTCGATGCGGGCCCGGAGGGATGCAATATCCGCCTCTGCCTGTTTCCTCGCCAGCTCAAAATCCGTGCAATCCAGCCTGGCAAGCACGCTGCCCGGTTCGACGATATCGGCGACCCGGACCGAGATCTCATCGATACGCGCGCCCACCTGCGTCGAAACAGCGGTGTTGTTCAGGCTGACAACGGTTGCCGGCGCGAATTTGCCGGGATGGATGGCGATATCCGCAAGGCGGGCCGCCTTCACGGGGATACTGCTCTGCGCGCCCAGGCCCAGAGGCAAAATCAGGAACAGGCCCGTCAGGAGTACAGTCACACCCAGCCGTTGCCGGTTACCTGTTTTATTCGTGTAACTATTCATAACTCGAGCATTTACAACAATTCCTTGACCGGCACCTGTGCGTCGGCCAATTTTACTCTATCTATTTCCTGTTTCAGGGCAACCAGCTTCTTGGTAGCCATGAACTCCTGTGGTTTGTTGATTGCGTCAACGGCAATCACCCTGCCGGATTTCAGGTAAAACGCGGCAAAGCTGCGACTGTCATCCGGGTCGCCGCGAGTGACGATTTCATCGTAACCCTGGGACAGGCCGGCGATCTGCAACATCAGGTCGTATTGTTCGGACCAGAACCAGGGCACCGCGTTGTAACTGACCTCCTTGCCGCAGGCAGCGCCGGCGGCAACCCTGGACTGGTCCGTGGCGTTCTGCACCGACTCCAGCCGGATGCGGCGATCATAGATCGGGTTGTGGTGGTTGGTGCAATCCCCGGCTGCGAAAATATCCGGGTCCGACGTCTGCGCCCGGTCGTTGACCACGATGCCGTTATCGACTTCAAGGCCCGCCGCCTCCGCCAGCGCCGTGTTCGGCAAAATGCCGACGCCGATGATAACGAGATCAGCCGCAAACTCGCTGCCGTCACTGCACAGGACTTTCGCTACCCTGCCGTTACCCCTGAAACCGCTCACCCCGACTCCGCAACGGATACTGACGCCCTCTTCCTCGTGTATGCGGGTATAGAATTCCGATACTACCGGGGCGGTCACCCGCTGCAATACCCGTTCCATCATCTCCAGCACCGTGACGTTCATGCCTTTTTTGTTCAGGACCGCCGCGGTCTCGAGGCCGATGTATCCGCCGCCTACGATGACGGCGTTTGCCCCCGGGTTGATGTATGACGTTATGCGTTCGACGTCCCTGAGGTCGCGCAGGTAGAACACACCGTCAAGCTCTACTCCCGGCAGGTTCACCTTCCTGACTTTCGATCCGACGGTCAATGCCAGCTTGTCATAGGGCAGGGTTTCGTTATTGCTGAGCCGCACTGTCCTGTTGTCTCTGTGAATGGACTCCACGCCGGTATTGAGAATGAATTCGACCTCTGATTTCTCATACACTTTTGCCGGGCGAATGAGTATTTCATCCAGGGTTTTCTCGCCGGCCAGGTAATCTTTCGACAGGGGCGGGCGGTGATAAGGAATGGAAGCCTCGGCGCCGATGACGATAATCCGCCCCTGCCAGCCCTGCTGGCGCAGAGTCGGGGCCAGCATGGATGCGGCATGGCTGGCCCCTGCGATGATGAAATTCTCAGTCATTATTGTTTCTCATCAGATAGTTTACTAGCAACGTGATATATTGCATCAGTTAATTCTGTTAACTCACCGGGATCTATAATATAAGGCGGCATAATATAAATCAGCCTGCCGAACGGCCTGACCCACACTCCCCGCTCCACGAACCAGTGCGGCACGACGTGCATGTCCACGGGCCGGTCAACCTCCACCACGCCGATGGCGCCAAGCACTCTGACATCGACCACGTTATCCAGTTGCCTGCACGGGGCAAGTTCAGCCTGAAGCTGGCTCTGTATGTTTTCCACCCGCTGCTGCCAGCCGGTCTGCTCCAGCAGGTTGATACTGGCCAGTGCCGTTGAGCAGGCCAGCGGGTTCGCCATGAAGGTAGGCCCGTGCATGAAGACGCCTTTGCCTCCCGCGGAGATGGTATCGGCAACCCCGGCAGATGTCAGCGTAGCCGCCAGGGTCACGTAGCCCCCGGTCAGCGCCTTGCCCAGGCACATGATATCAGGGCTGACCCGGCTGTGTTCACAGGCAAACAGTTTGCCGGTCCTGCCGAACCCGGTGGCAATCTCGTCGAAAACCAGAAGCAGGTCATACTGATCACAGAGCTGCCTGACCTTGTCCAGGTACGCGGGGTTATAAAACCACATGCCCCCGGCGCCCTGCACCACCGGTTCCAGGATGACGGCGGCGATTTCATCGTGGTGATTTTCAGCCAGTGCTCTGAGAGACTCGATATCATCGTCGCTCCATTCGTCTCCGAAGCGGACCCGGGGCGTATCAGCGAAGTAATGCCCAGGCAGCACGTCCCTGAACAGGGAGTGCATGCCGGTGACGGGGTCGCAAACCGCCATGGCGCCGAAGGTATCGCCATGGTAACCCTGGCGTATGGTCAGGAGCTTCTGTTTGCCGGGACGACCTTTGGCCGCCCAGTACTGTATAGCCATCTTGATGGCGACTTCCACCGACACCGAACCGGAATCGGCAAAGAATACGGTCTGCAATTCTCGCGGGGTAATGTCCGCCAGTTTCTGCGCCAGAGTGACCGCCGGCTCGTGGGTGAGGCCGCCGAACATGACATGGGCCATATCCTTCAGTTGTGTGGTGACGGCTTCATTCAGCGCCGGGTGATTGTATCCGTGTATGGCGCACCACCAGGACGCCATGCCGTCAATCAACTCGCGACCGTCCGCAAGCTTCAGCCTTACTCCGGTGGCTGAAACAACCGGAAATACCGGCGGCGGATCCACCATGGATGTATATGGGTGCCAGAGCAGGGATCGATCTGCCTCGATCAGGGTTTTATAAGTCATTACGATGTCGTAATATCCCGGTAGTTACATGCAGTATCAACACACAATATACACTGCTTGACGACATTAGTTATGTGCGAACCACTCGCGCCCTGCCCCTGGACCCACACCTGTGTCTGCAGCCGGGGCGATGCGGCATTTTATCACCGTATCGAGCCACTCCCCGTACACGGGGATGCTGCCGCCGCCTTCGAGCGCCTGAAGAACCTGCTGGAGCATACGGAGCGAACAGTTATCGTCACCGCAACGGATGATTATGTGCATGCTGCCTGCCGCAGCCGGCGTGGGTACATTGACGACCTGGAGTGCCGTCTGTGCGCTGCCGGCAAGGTGATTCATGTACGATCCGCGGCGCGGACCTGGCATGCTGTCTACGATTTTGGAGTGAACCGGGCGCGTATCGAGAAGCTGCGCCGGGAACTTCCGGCGGGATAATCCGGGGTCAGTAACCCGCCGCTTGCCCGTCCTTGCGGGATTCCGAGGCGCCGTGGTATACGCCGTTGCCCGCTCTCATAATTGCCTGGTATCCACCGAAACCGTCTTGCGCCCGTTGCACATGGTGGCCGCGCTTGGCCAGTTCCTTGACTACCTGATCCGGGAAGCCTCTCTCCAGCAGCACCACTCCGCCGTCCGTGAGGTATTCATCCGCGTCAGCCATGGGCATGGTGGAACCGTCATGACGCCAGCGCGGCGCATCTCCCGCCAACTGTATGTCCATGCCGAAATCGATGATATTGGTCAATACCTGCATGTGGCCCTGGGGCTGCATGTCGCCGCCCATGACACCAAAACTCATGAAGGGCTTGCCGTCTTTCATTACGAATGCGGGAATGATTGTGTGGAATGGCCGTTTCCCGGGCGCATAGACGTTGGCGTGGGACGGGTCCATGGAAAACATCAATCCACGGTTCTGCAAGGCAAATCCCGTTCCGGGAACGACGATGCCGGAGCCGAAATAGTGATAGACGCTCTGAATCAACGACACCATGTTCCCGGCTGAATCCGCCGCCGTTAAATAGATGGTGTCGCCATCCCGCAGTATTCCCTCTCCGGCCCTGACTCTGAGCGCGGCGCTGTCTTTAATCAGGGATCGTCTTTTCCTGCTGTATTGCGCGCTCAGCAGGCGATCTGTCCGTACTTTGGAAAATTCCGGGTCTGCATAATATTTAGCCCGATCTTCGAACACCAGTTTTTTCGCCTCCAGCATCAGGTGCAGGCAATCCACGTTCATAAAGCCCATGGCGGAGAGGTCATCGCCTTCAAGCATCTGCAACATCTGCAGGGCGGCGATGCCCTGGCCGCTGGGCGGCAATTCAAACACGTCGAAGCCCCGGTAATTCACCGCCAGCGGCGCTACCCAGTCCGAGCGATGTGATTGCAGGTCGGCGTGGTCGATATAACCGCCATTTTCCTTCATGAATGCAACCAGCCGATCGGCCAGTTCGTCCTGGTAGAAGGCTTTATTGCCGGAATCTGCTATCAGCCGGTAGGAACGGGCCAGGTCCCGGTTTGTAAAAATATCACCGACGGCAGGCCCCTGACCCCCCGGGGCATACACGGTATCAAACGCACCCGGCACGGTCCCCGATATTTCAGCCGCCGCCCACTGCCACTGAGCGGCTATGATCGGGGAAACCGGAAATCCGGTTTCCGCATAATGAATCGCCGGGGCCAGCAATTCGGCAAACGGCAGCTTGCCGAACCTGTCGTGCAGCGTGGTCCAGCCATGTACCGCGCCCGGAGCGGATACCGACAGGATGCTGTTGTGCGGAATAATGCGCGTGCCCAGGTTTCGTAACAGTCCGGACATTTCTCCGTAATCGAGTGCTCCTGGCGAGCGACCACTGGCATTGAGACCGTGAAGTTGTTTCTCTTTCTCATCCCAGACGACGGCAAACAAATCGCCGCCAATGCCGCACATGTGGGGTTCCATCAGCCCCAGGGCCGCATTGGCCGCGATGGCCGCATCCACCGCGCTGCCGCCTTTTTTCAGTACGCCCAGACCGACGTCAGTAGCGATGGGCTGGCTGGTAGCGATCATGCCGTTACCGGCGATGACCGCAGATCGGCTGCTTCTTATGTTCATGGCCCCTGTTTGCTTATATCCACAGGTTACACAGATTAGCATAGATAAAAGCAATTACAGGACACCCATATAAATTACAGGACACCCAAATAAGTTTATTGGGTGTCCTGTAATTTATATGGGTGTCCTGTTTGTGTTACTTGGGTGTCCTGTTTTGAAACCGCTTGCGAGTTGTCCGGTTATTTATCAAGATGGTGAAGGTTGAACGGAACGGACTGATGAGTGACTACATAATAAGGGCCGAGAACCTGAAGAAGTCCTTTAACGGCGAATTTGTCGTGAAGGGCGTGGATTTACAGGTGCCGTTCGGCGGCTGTTTCGGCCTGCTGGGCCCCAACGGCGCAGGCAAGACAACCACCCTGAGAATGATACTGGGCCAGTCCCCCCTTTCGGAAGGCAACCTGGAGGTCCTGGGACTGGATGTGCCGACCCATGCCTCCCGCATACGCAGGGACATCGGCGTGGTCCCGCAACTGGACAATCTCGACCCTGATTTCACCGTGATGGAAAACCTGAAAGTTTATGCCGGGTTTTTCAACCTCAGCGGTGGCGGGTTGCAGGAACGGATTGGAGAGTTGCTGAAGTTCGTTGAGTTGACTGAAAAAGCGAATGTACGCATCAATCAACTGTCGGGAGGAATGAAGCGCCGCCTCAGCATAGCGCGCGCCCTGGTGAACAACCCCAGGTTGCTGGTGCTGGATGAGCCGACTACCGGGCTCGATCCCCAGGTCAGGCACTTGATCTGGGGCAGGTTGCGGGAATTGAAGCAATCCGGCACGACCCTGTTGCTGACCACGCATTTCATGGAAGAGGCAGAACGCCTGTGTGACGATATCGTCATCATGGACCACGGCGTCATTCTCAGCAAGGGCCATCCGAAAGAGTTGATAAAACAGCACGTCGAGCCCGAGGTCGTGGAAATTCACGGCGAAATGGATGCGCTGCCCGGCATCCTGACCGAGCATGACATACACAGGGTGGAGATAGTGGGAGAGACGATTTACTATTTTACCAACGCTCCCGATGACATAATCCGGCGGGTGGAAAACAAGCCGGATGTGCACTACCTGCATCGTCCCGCCAATCTCGAAGACGTGTTCCTGCGCCTGACTGGCCGGGAGTTGAGGGAGGCCTGATGCTCGACTGGCGAGCGCCGCGGATGCGGCATGGTATGATCCACGTCTGGCGGCGTAACCTGCTGGTGTGGCGGAAACTGCTGGTGCCCAGCCTGTTGCTGAACTTCGGCGAACCGTTTTTGTACCTGCTGGGACTGGGTTTAGGACTGGGGAGGTTTGTCGGCGAACTGGGTGGATTGCCGTACCTGACTTTCCTTGCCAGCGGCCTCATCGCTTCCTCTTCCATGAACACGGCCACGTTCGAAGGCCTGTTTTCAGTCTACACGCGCATGGTCCCGCAGCAGACCTATGAAGGCATGCTGGCCACGCCGCTGGAAGTCGATGACATCGTCGCCGGCGAGATGTTGTGGTGCGCTACCAAGGGACTGTTCAGCAGTTCGGCCATCCTGCTGGTTTCCTTCCTGCTCGGCGCCATTTCTCACTGGCAGGCTCTGTTGTGCATACCACTGTCATTTCTCACGGGTCTGTGCTTTGCAGGACCGGCCATTATGGTCGCCTCGTTCTCCCGCTCATACGATTTCTTCAATTACTACGTCACGCTGGTCCTGACTCCCATGTTCATCTTCTGCGGCGTCTTCTACCCCGTGACTTCAATGCCGGATTTCGCGCAGTCCCTGGTACAGGTGTTGCCGCTCAGCCATGCCATCGCTTTGATCAGGCCGCTGGCCACCGGACAGGAACCATCCCAGATTCTCATGCACGCCAGCGTGCTGCTGGGCTTTGCGCTGGTAAGCTTTTATTGGGCAACGGTACTGGTGCGCAGACGCCTGGTCCAGTAACTGCGCCGGTATTGCATCAGCAATGCAAAATCATGCTGTCCGCGATCATGTCCTGCATGGTGCGAGAAGCGGGTCGCCAGGTGTACCCGTCCAATTAATGCCAGCTGTTTTGCTATAGTAATAATAAATTTCCTCTGGGAGTTCCGCGGTGAGACAACCATGGCACATACATTTGAAGTTGTATACACAGGGTTTATTTGTTTTCACCGCACTCCTGGCTTTGTTGCCGGAATCTGTTATCGCCCGAACCCAAAAACCCGTACTTCACGGGCAACACTGGGTAGCGGTTACCGGTAAACCGCTGGCGGCAACAAGCGGCGCCATGATATTTCAACAGGGCGGCAATGCAGTTGACGCCGCCATGGCCATGCTGGCAACCACCTGCACCATGTGGGACGGACTTTCGTGGGGGGGTGAAACCCAGGCCATTATTTATGATCCGGCACGGAAAAAGCTTCTCGGCATCAACGCGCTTGGCGCCGCCCCCAGCGGCGCCACTGCCGCCTTTTTCAAAGACAGGGACTACCGGTATCCGCCCGACAAAGGACCACTGGCGGCAGTAACACCCGGTACGCCCGGTGGACTGATGACCATGCTCGCAGAATGGGGCCGCCTGTCGCTTGCCGAAGTGCTGGCGCCGGCTATAGAGATGGCAGACGGTTATCCGGCAGAAGACTACCTGGGCGAGCGTGTCAATAAATTTGCCGCTGATATCAGCAAGTGGCCTGCATCGCGCGCTGTTTTTTTTACCCATCCGGAGGACAAGGATAACCCGGCCCCCCGGCCCGGCGAAATTTTCCGACAGGCCGACCTGGCGAGCACCTTGCGCAAACTGGTAAAGGCAGAGGCCGGGGCGCTGGCCGCCGGCAAGGACCGCAAGCAGGCAATTTACGCCGCCTACGATCGTTTCTACCGCGGCGACATCGCCGGGGAGATCGTAACCGGCAGCCGCAGGATGGGTGGCCTGCTCACCCTGGAAGACCTTGACAGGTGGCAGGTTTATATCGAGGAACCGGTAACAACCCGTTACAAGGGGATCGATGTCTATAAACTGACTTCATGGGTACAGGGACCGGTATTGCTGCAGACCCTCAACATACTTGAAAACGCGGACCTGCCCGGTATGGGTTACAACAGTGCACAATATATCCATACCCTCTACCAGGCGATGAACCTGGCGTTTGCCGATCGTGATTTTTATTACGGCGATCCCTATTTCGAACCGAAAGAACCAATCAAGGGTTTACTTTCCAAAAAATACGCGAAACAACGGTTTGAGCAAATAAACCCGGAAAGGAATGATGCCGATGCAGGCCCCGGCGATCCCTACCCTTTCCAGGGAGAGGAAAATCCTTATAAACACTATATCGAACGCTGGCATGAGAGAAAACGCACGGGTGATGACGGCCCTGTGGCGCTTATCGATGAGTTTCACCGGGAACAGGCTTTTTTGTCCGGTACGACTTCCATACAGGCCGCTGACGCCGACGGCTGGGTAATTTCAATCACTCCCAGCGGCGGCTGGATACCGGCAGTTATCGCCGGCAGGAGCGGCATCGGGCTGTCGCAGCGCATGCAGAGTTTTGTCCTGGACCCAGGCGAGAATCCTTTTAATGTCGTGGAGCCGGGGAAACGGCCCCGCGCCACCCTGACACCGGGCATCGCCATGAAAGACGGCCAACCCTGGCTTGCTTTCTCCGTGCAGGGCGGCGATACGCAGGACCAGAACCTGCTGCAGTTTTTTCTCAACATGGTGGAATGGGAAATGAACCCGCAGGAGGCTGCCGAAGCCGCCAATATAAACAGTTTCCAGATGCGCGGCTCTTTCATGGATCATCCCTCCGAACCGGGCAAGATGTGGATACGCCAGGATGTACCGGTCTGGGTGCGTGACCGGCTGTCGAATATGGGTTATACCCTGGAACTGAAAGATAGAACCTCAGGCCCCATCACCGCCATCTGGTTTGACCGCGAACACGGCAGTATGTGGGGGGCGGCCAGTAACTACGGCGATGACTACGGCATCGCCTGGTGAACATGGCACGCACTTCTTCAGGAATTTTTTAATAAATAGCCGGCAAGGGTTCCAGCCCCAACAGGAACCGGCCGTAATTTCTCGTCCCCACCTCATAATTAAAAACCACATGCTGGGCTATGGCGTAGAAATCACGCCAGAACCGTTGTATCGGCGTTCCCGCATAGATGGCAAATGCACCGGTATTCTGGAATAAAGTATCTGCCACCGACCGTGTCTCCCGACCCAGGTATGAGCGCCAGGCGAATGTCCTGGTACGCACCTCCAGGGTGTCCAAATCCTCACCGTTACTGATGGCCGTACCCACTTCCATCATCTCATCGGCGTAGCGATACATCAGTTGCTCACAGGCCTCCAGTTTGACCGATGATTCAGCCAGGACCATCTGCGAGGGCACCATTTCGTCCTGGCGTTCTATGGTAAACAGGGGCACGCGCTTCCTCATCCTTTCCTTGTACATCCTTAACATCGCCTGGGCGCCGCCGACGTGACAGCCCACCAACGAAACGGACAATCCTGGGCCAAAGGGCAGGCGGTACAGCGGCCCGTTGTTATAGACGTGACCCGGCGCAACGTTATCATTGATGATGGAACCCATACTGACTGCCCGGTATTCCGGGATAAATGTATCCTGCACCTGCACACTGCAACTGGCGGATGCACGCATTCCCACCGTATCCCAATCGTCCAGCACCTCGTAATCACCTTTGGGGAGAAACATCATGAAGTATTCGGGCTCCGCCTCTGTCTGCACCATAGCCCCCAGTGCAATAAAGTCAGCCCAGGGAACGCCACTGACAAACGCCCATTTGCCGTTGAGGATATAGCCGTCAGCTACCGGAGTCGCTTTCCCGGCAGGAGCGAAAGCATCCGAGAATAATCTATGCGGATTCTCCTTCCACATTTCGTCCTGCATTTCCGGTTTTACCAGTGAACCCCACCAGTGATGAATGGCGAACAGGCTGTAAATCCAGGATGCCGCCATATCATGTTGCGCCAGGGCCTGACTGATGCGCACCATGGCTGGGAAGCCCATTTCCAGACCACCGAACCTTTTCGGTTGCAGTACCTGGATCAGTCTTGCCTGGTTGATGTCTTCAACAATTTCATCGGCGAGTTTACAGTCTTTCTCAGCCTGGTCTGCCTGTGAAGCTGCGTTTTCGCCTATGCTGTGAGCTATTGCCAACAGCTCATCCAGTGTCGGAGTTTGTTGTTTCGATTTCATTTTCAGCGTGAATAAAAAGGTGGGATTTTGGCATCGTAGTTGATCCACACGGCTTTGGGCGAGGTATATTCCTGCAGGCATTCTATACCCATGTCCCTGCCGTAGCCGGATTCGCCGACGCCGCCAAACGGGGAGCCCGGATGCACCCGTTTGTAACAGTTCACCCAGACCATGCCGGCTTTGATGCCGTCCGAGAACCTGTGGGCGCGCTGCAGGTTGTTGGTCCATAGCCCACTGCCCAGACCGTAGTCGGTGGCATTCGCCAATTCCAGCGCTTCGGCGTCATTCCTGAAGCGGGTGACCGACACGAACGGGCCGAACACCTCCTGCTGAAACACCGTATCGCCAGGCCGGGCCCCGACTACCGTCGGTTCGATGTAAAATCCCTTTCTGAGCTCATCGTTATCCGGTTGTTTACCTCCGGTGAGGATGTGATTGCCTTCTTTTTTACATACGTCCATGTAGTTGAGCACCCGGTCCAGGTGCATTTTCGATGTAAGCGGGCCCATCTCGGTTTCATCATCCAGTGGATTCCCGATTTTGATGGATTTTGCAAGCCCGATGAATTTTTCCAGGAACTCATCGGCGATGGCCTCGTGCAACAACAGGCGGGAGCCGGCAATGCAGGCCTGGCCCTGGTTGTGGAAGATGGCAAATGCGGAACCGCCGATGGCTGCAGGCAGGGTGGCGTCTTCAAACACGATATTAGGGCCTTTGCCGCCCATCTCCAGCGAGACGCGTTTCAGGTTGCCTGCCGAAGCCTGGACGATCTTCCGGCCGGTTGCCGTCGAGCCGGTAAAGGCGATCTTGTCAATGCCCGGATGTTCGGCAATGTGCTGGCCGGCAATATGACCATAGCCCGGGACGATATTCACCACACCCGGCGGGAAACCCACTTCGTTCATCAGATCAACCAGCCTGAGCGTCGACAGAGGTGTGATCTCGGACGGTTTCATCACAACGGTGTTACCGGCGGCAAGGGCAGGCCCCAGTTTCCAGCTGCAGAACATGATGGGGAAGTTCCAGGGAACGATCTGTCCGACCACACCGACCGGCCTGCGCCTGACGATGCTCAGGAACCCCGGTTCTACCGGTACTTCCCTGCCGTCTATCTTGTCCGCTATGCCGCCGAAATAACGCAGGTTGAGCAAGGTCCTGGGCAGGTCCAGGCGCCGGGTGTCCTTGAGCGGATGACCGGTGTCCAGGCTTTCCAGTTCGGTAAACTCGTCAAAGTGCTGCTCCAGTTTATCGGCAAGTTTCATGATCAACCGGCCGCGTTCAGATGAAAACATATTGCTCCAGCCGTGGAATGCGGCGCGGGCGGCGGTGACCGCCTTGTCCACGTCCGCCGGTTTGGCCTCTGCTATAGCGGTAATCCTGCTGCCGTCATGAGGGTTGAGCACATCTATGGTGCTGCCGTCCTCTGCGTCCACAAACTCACCGTTAATGAACAATTGATTACGGATATTCTGTGGTTGTATGGTACGGACTTTATCTAACATGGTTGTATTCCTTGTCTGTCGGGTTCATGTATTTATTCATGAGCGGTATTATAAGGCAATGATGAACCGATATTCAGTACTGATAGTCGGCGGTGGGCCATGTGGGTTGATGCTGGCCGTCGAACTCGGACGGCGCAATATCAGCGTCCTGCTCATCGATGAGAAACCTTCCACGGCCTTCAATCCACAGGCCAATGCCACACAGGCGCGCACCATGGAGCACTTCCGGCGGCTCGGTTTTGCCGACGAGGTACGCGCGCTCGGCCTGCCTGCGGATTACCCGACCGATATCGCTTATTTCACCCGATATGCAGGCTACGAACTTGCCCGGTTTTCCTTGCCTTCCTCCGGCGCAGCCAAGTCTCAAATCCAGACCCTGACAGGGTCCTGGAGCGCTGCCGAGCTGCCTCACAGAGTCTCCCAGAAATGGGTGGAGAAGGTGTTGTGCGAACATGCTCTCGCCTGCGACAGCAACACGATTTGCTTCAACCACCGCCTGCTCGGTTTTGAACAGCAGCCGGACGGCATCACTGCGGTGATAGAAGACATTGAGAACGGGTTTACGTTCAAGACAGGGGCCGATTACCTGGTAGGCGCCGACGGCGCGCGCAGTCTCGTACGCCAGTCACTCGGGATTCATTACCTCGGTGAGGGTGGCGCGGTCAGGGAGTTTATGGGTGGGCGCATGCACGCCATGTATATTCGCGTGCCCGATTTCTATACCGTGTCGGGCCATGCGCCTGCCTGGATGAACGTGACTTTCAACCGCGACCGGCGCGCTTTCATGGCCGCCGTTGACGGTAAAGGCGAATTTGCATTCCACACACAACTGCGGGCAGATGAAGATGAAGCGACATTGAGCGATGCCGATGCCACCGATATGTTCCAGGCCGCCATGGGCGCACAGGTCGACGTTGACATCCTTTCCCGCGGGACCTGGCGGGCTGGTTTTACCCTGGTTGCCGAACGTATGCAGAGCGGCCGCATATTCCTTGGCGGCGATGCCGCGCACCTGTTCACTCCGACGGGGGGATTAGGCTACAACACGGCCATTGAGGATGCCGTGAACCTGGGCTGGAAGCTGGCGGCCGTGGTGCGCGGCGCGGCGCCCCGTTCCCTTTTGGCCACCTACGAACTGGAACGCCGTCCCGCGGCTGTTCGTAATACGAACTATGCCCGCCAGTTTGCCGATTCGCTGGGCGCAAACATCGCTGCCGCGGAGCTGGAAGATGACTCTGCTGCCGGCGCAGAAGCACGCGCCAGGGCTGGAGAATACTTCAACCGGCATGCGCGTAAGGAATTCAACATTCCCGGCGTCACGTTCGGATGCCGCTATGATGACTCGCCGATTATCATTGCCGATGGCGACCCGCCTCCGGACCGGGCCAATGTTTATGTTCCGACCTCCTGCCCCGGGGGGCGCGCCCCTCACCTGTGGCTCGGGGAGGACCATTCGCTTTACGATGAATTCAGCTTCGAATGGACGTTACTGCTTCTCGGAACGAAGCCGGCATCGGTAGCCGGGGTCGAAACAGCTTTTGCAGCAGCGGGTCTCAAGCTCAAGGTCGTCGACCTGACGGACGAAGAAGCCCGGGATATCTACGAGAAGGACCTGGCCCTGATCAGACCGGACCAGGTTGTTGCATTTCGCGGGCAGGACATCAGCGATCCCCAAGCGCTTACGGCCAGGGTAAGCGGCCACGTTCAACCGGAAATCGACCTCTCCCCGGCGCAGGGGTAGCCATGCAAGCGTCGCCATCTGATCATATCGAATACCGATGGATAACCTGCCTGACCGTTATGGCGGCTATTGTCTTCACGCCGGTTCAGGGAGCGGATTTTCCCGACAAGCTGCTCTGGGGCGATACCCACACGCACAGCAACCTGTCCAATGATGCCTACCTGCTGGGGAACAGGTCCGCCGACCCGGATACGGCCTACCGCTTCGCCAAGGGTGAAGCGGTGATACATCCCTGGCACCGGGCGAAAGTCAAGATACAAACGCCGCTCGATTTCCTGGCGGTCACGGATCATGCGGAATATTTAGGACAGCTCTTCAGCGTTCTGAAACTGAAAGACGAAAGACTTGCCGATACCCTGTTCGGCAAACGCATGCTCAAGGTAAAACAGGAAGGTGATGAACTGGGCGCCGGCCTGATATACATGATGGCGCTGGCGCTGAATGACATGCCCCCGGAACAGCGGCCGGACTTCAGCCTGACGGGGATTTTGAAAATGCTTTATAACAGGTACATTACAGGCGACGACACCTCGGGGAACCCGGACATGCCCGTGCTGTATTTCGGTCTCGTCAATATGTGGTTTGCCGCAAATAATTTTACATCAGTTGATGAGATACATATCGACGAAGTCTTCCGCAACAACTGGGAGCGTGTTATCGAGGCCGCCGACAGGCACAATGCGCCGGGGCAGTTCACCGCCCTGATCGGCTGGGAATACAGCCCCCAGCCTGACGGCAAAAACCTGCACCGGGTTGTATTGACCCCGGCTGACGGCACAGCAGCGAAACAGATCTTTCCCTACAGCGCCAACGACAGCGAAAACCCGGAGGACCTTTGGCAATGGCTGGCTGAGACCCGGGAACGGACAGGAATTGACTTCGTGGCCATCCCGCATAATTCAAACCTCTCCAAGGGAGGCATGTTCGCGCGCACGGCGACGTCCGGCGACCCGATGGATGCCGGTTATGCCCGTTTGCGGTCCGACTGGGAAACCGTGGTGGAAATAACCCAGACCAAGGGGACTTCCGAGACGCACCCGCTGCTGTCTCCCGAGGACGAGTTCGCCGGTTTCGAGATTTATAAAAGAGGTCTGCCGGGCACCAGTCCGCCGACTTTTACCGAGGCCGATTACGTTCGTTCAGCCCTGAAGACAGGTCTTGAACTCGGCCGGCAACTGGGCGTGAACCCGTACGCGTTCGGCATGACAGGTTCCACGGACAGCCATACCGGCTTGTCCTCGGCGGAAGAAGATAACTTCATGGGAAAATTCGCACAGGATTCCGTCCTGGAAAACAAGGAGGAAGGCTTTTACGGTTATCCCGGCTGGCTGTATTCAGCCTCGGGACTGGCCGCGGTCTGGGCGCGGGACAATACCCGTGATGAGATCTTTGCCGCATTCAGGCGGCGCGAGGTTTACGCCAGCACGGGTCCGCGCATCAGCGTGCGTTTTTTTGCGGGATACGACTTTTCTGAAGAGGATTTAAGCCGCCATAATTTCGCCGCTGCAGGTTACGGCAAGGGGGTGCCCATGGGTGGTGGTCTGGCGCCTGCGGATCGTGCACCGAGCTTCCTGATACATGCCCTGAAAGATCCGAACGACGCGAATCTCGACCGGGTCCAGGTGGTAAAATCCTGGCTGGACGCGGACGGCAAAGCATGGGAAAAGGTCTTTGACGCGGTCTGGTCCGATGGGCGGATACCGGGCCCCGACGGAAAACTGCCGCCCGTGGGCGACAGTGTCGACCGCCGCAGCGCCCGCTACACAAACGACATCGGCGCAGTTGAGCTCGCGACCATCTGGACGGACCCGGAATTCGATCCCGGCGCCCGCTCGCTCTATTACCTGCGCGTGCTGCAGATCCCCACCCCCCGCAATTCACTCCATGATTCGATTGCCCTGCAAACCGGGCCGCCGCAAGGGTATCCTGAAGTGATCCGGGAGCGGGCCTGGACATCGCCCATATGGTACACGCCATAAGGTGAAAATATGTTCCGAACAGTAATATTGGCGATCTTTATCACTCCGTGTCTCCTCGGCGGCCACCCTGCATTCGCCCATGACAGCCGGCCGCTCTTCATCAATATCACCGAATACGGTGAAGGCGCGCTGACGCTCAGGTGGAAAACGCCTCCCTCCGTCAACCCGGACAATGTCCCGCGCATCACGTTGGCGGGTTGTCATGTCACCCGGCAACAACCCGCACAACTGCGGCCGGCGGGGTCGGAGATTTACTCGTGCGAAAACGGCCTCTCCGGAAAATCCGTGGTCATCGATTACCCGTTGTCCAACCCATCGATTTCATCCCTGTTACGCATCGAGTTCCGGAGCGGGGAAACGCGCAGCGTGATACTCGATCCAGGCGAGTCGGAATGGCGTATCCCGGCGCCGGAGACCTTTGCCGGGGTAATCATGGATTATTTCGCGTTGGGGGTCGAACATATATTCGGCGGCATAGACCACCTGCTGTTTCTTGCCGGCCTGCTCTACATCGCCCGCACGCTGCGCCGGATCCTGATTACCGTCACCGGCTTTACCCTGGCCCACTCGATTACCCTGTTCCTGGTGGCGCTGGATGTGCTGCGCGTGTCCATCCCTGCGGTGGAAACGGTGATCGCCCTGTCCATCGTGATGCTTGCCACCGAGATCGCCCGCAACGACCGAACCACACTGACCTGGCGCCGCCCGGTCCTGGTCGCCTGCGGTTTCGGGCTGGTACACGGGGCCGGTTTCGCCGCGGCCCTGACGGAAACGGGCCTGCCGCAGACGGAGAAGATCAGCGCACTGTTATTCTTCAACCTGGGCGTGGAAGCGGGCCAACTGCTCATCATAGCAGCGCTATTCACCGGCCTTTGGCTGATTGCGCGCCTGCCCCACCCGTTGTTGCCCGCGCATGACAACCGGCCGCTGCGCCTGGCATTCAGCTATGCGCTCGGCATCGTCTCGACTTTCTGGTTTATTGAGCGATTCAGTCTGGCTTTTGTATAATATGCTGTAAGATTTGTTGTCAGGACAGCTACATAGACCAGAAAGGAGGAAAAAGATGGAACAGGCACTGGAAATTCTGCGCAATACCTTTGGTTACCGGGACTTTCGCGGCGATCAACAGGACATCATCAACCACGTACTCGCAGGAAACGATGCGCTGGTCCTGATGCCTACCGGCGGCGGTAAATCCTTGTGTTACCAGGTTCCGGCCCTGGTATGCCCCGGCACGGGCATCATCATTTCACCGCTCATTGCCCTGATGCAGGACCAGGTCAGCGCCTTGCTGCAGCTCGGGATCAAGGCCGCTTACCTCAATTCAACCCTGCCGGCGCAAACCGTCCGGGAAACGGAACAGGGGCTGCTGGACAACGACATGGACCTGCTCTATATCGCGCCGGAACGCCTGTTGCAGGAACGCACCCTGGCATTGCTGGAACGGACAAAGCTTGCCCTGTTTGCCATTGACGAGGCCCATTGCGTCTCGCAATGGGGGCATGACTTCCGCAAGGACTACCTGGCGCTGGACCAACTGCACCAGCGCTTCCCGTCCGTCCCGCGCATCGCCCTGACCGCGACGGCGGATGAACGGACCCGCTTCGAGATACGGGAACGCCTGGGCCTGGAGCAGGCAAAGGTATATATCAGCGGCTTTAACCGCCCGAATATCCGCTACCGCATTACGACCAGAATGGAGGAGCGTAAGCAGTTACTCGACTTCCTGGAAACGGAACACCAGGGAGACGCCGGAATTGTGTATTGCCTGTCCCGCAAAAAAACCGAGGCCGTTGCCGACTGGCTCACAGCACAAGGCCGCACGGCCCTGCCCTACCACGCAGGACTTGAGTCGAAGGTACGCCACCGGCACCAGCAACGCTTCCTGCGGGAGGAAGGGATCATCATCGTCGCCACTATCGCTTTCGGCATGGGTATCGATAAACCGGACGTGCGCTTCGTGGCCCACCTGGACCTGCCGAAGAGTATCGAGGCCTATTACCAGGAAACCGGACGGGCCGGACGGGATGGGGCAGCAGCCAATGCCTGGATGGTCTATGGACTGGAAGACGTGGTTAAGCTGCGGCAAATGCAGGAACAGTCGGACGCGGATGAAACCCATAAACGGGTTGAGAGGTACAAGCTCGATTCCATGCTGGGCCTGTGCGAGATCACCAGTTGCCGGCGTCATGCCCTGTTGCAGTATTTCGGGGAAGAATCACCGGCCCGTTGCGGCAATTGCGATACCTGCCTGCACCCGGTCGCCACCTGGGACGGCACGACTGCCGCCCGCAAAGCCCTGTCCTGTGTTTACCGCACCGGCCAGCGTTTTGGCGCCAGGCACCTGATTGACGTGCTGCTGGGTAAAGAAAACGACAAGGTGAGGAAGTTCGGGCACCAGCGCCTCAGCACCTTCGGCATCGGCGAAGAACTGGGCATGGAGCAGTGGCGCTCCGTGTTCAGGCAACTGATCGCGCGCGGTTTTCTGAGCGTTGACCTGAAAGGCTTCGGGTCCCTTCTGTTGACGGACCGGAGCAGGCCGTTATTACAGGGGGAAACGGAGGTTTTCCTGCGCAAGGATGACAGGATCAAAAAACCAACCCGGAAACAACGCAAAACACCTTTGCAGGTCAGTGATCCGGAACTGTTCGAAAAACTCAAGGCTTGCCGTAAGCAACTGGCCGTCAAGCAGGGCCTGCCGCCTTACGTGATCTTCCATGATACAACCCTGGTGGAAATGACGCAGCGCCTGCCCTCCGGCCCGGATGAGTTGTTACAGGTCAGCGGAGTGGGCGCGCACAAACTGGAGCAATACGGCGAGGACTTTCTTGCCGTTATTCGGGCCCACCGGGATGAGCCGCTTTGACAGTCCGGCAGGGTTGTAATGGTTGATTGAATTTCATTAGAATAGATGAAAAAACGAGGAACTGTTATGGCAATCATTGAACCGTTAAAACGTGAACAGGCGCCGGAACTGGAAGATTACTTCACGGTATGGGACGAGCGCATGGGCTACCTGCCGAATGCGCTGATGACCATGGCGCGCAAACCGAAGATGGTGCAGGCGCTGGCACAGCTTTCCGAGGCCGTGCATAACGATTGCAGCCTCTCGCCTGACGTCAGGGGGCTGGTCGGACAGATGGCGAGCAAGGTACACGGTTGCCAGTATTGCCTTGCCCACACTGCCGCGAACTCCCAACGCTACGGCGTTGCCGATGAGAAGATTGCGCGCATGTGGGAGTTCGAGACAAGCGACCTGTTCACTGATGCCGAGCGCGCAGCCCTGCGCTTTGCCGCGGCGTCAGCCTCCGTGCCCAACGCAGTCGATGAGACCCTGGCCGAGGACCTGAAACGGCACTTCAATGATACGGAAATCGTCGAGATCATGGGAATTATCTGCTATTACGGCTGGTGGAACCGATGGAACCCCTCACTCGCGACAACGCTGGAAACGCATCCTCGGGAATTCGCCGAACAACACCTTGACGCGACGAAATGGAACATAGGCACGCATGGGTAAATATATCGGAAGCAAGTAGCGATGCCTGGCAACGATCGAATACACTTTGTCGGCAGCGTTACCGGTAAGGACGCCGCCGAAGTATTCACAAAATGCTGCGCGTCGGTGGGAGATTACCTGGCCAGGATACCTGACGGCGAGACCGGCTATCGCTCCAAATATATCAGCCACCTTGCCGACGTAGTGTTCAGCAGGCATCCTGACATAGTGACGATCACGCGTCCGCCGCCCGTGAACCCGGACGACCCGGAAGAGTGGCGCCAGCCCGGCGAAGACTGGGCGCCGCGGGCCACCGACGGGTCGGATTTATGGAAGTTCGGTCTGCGTGAAGGAGTCAAATCCCTGCATATCGACACACTGGGTTATGGCGACGCAGCGATCGAGTCATACAAGGTATTTTGTAATCTCCGCGATCAGGGCATCATCCCGGCGGGGGTCAGGTTTCAGGTGTCGTTGCCCGCGGTGGTGGACGGAATGAGCCTGTATGTTCATCGATTTTCCGACATGCGTTATTTCATCCCCGCCTATGAAAACGCCATGGCCGCGGATATCAGGCGCATGCTGGAGGTGATACCGGCTCAGGACCTGGCTATCCAGTGGGATAACGTCTCCAGCGTGCTGGAACATGAAGCGAAAGCCAGCGGGCACAAGCTGCCGGTAGAGATCCCGCTGCTGGCAAAGTTACTGATGGGGAGTCCCGGTAAACGCTTCCGGCAAATACTGAAGACCTTCGCGGAAAACATTCCCCCCGAGGTCGAATTCGGCATCCATTTTTGCTATGGCGACATAGGTCACAAACACATCTTCGAACCACGTGACCTGACCGTTTGCGTACACCTGGCCAATGAAGCGATCAGGCATGCGGGCCGGCCGGTCGACTGGGTACACGTGCCGGTGCCGCGGGACAGAAAAGATGACGCTTACTTCCAACCTCTGCAAAACCTGAGTGACGCTACGCGCCTGTATCTCGGCCTGGTACATCTTACCGATGGCGTTGAAGGCACAAAGACGCGTATCGATATCGCGAAGAAATATAAAACCGGATTCGGGATAAGCACTGAATGCGGTTTTGGCCGCAGGTCGCCGGAAACCATCCCCCAACTCCTGGAGGTTCACAAACAGGCTGCCGGATTACTCTGAAGGGGAAATGACTCCGAGCTCAATCAGCATGCCCAGTTCATCGCGGCAGACCCATTCCTCTGCAATTTTACCCTCTTCCAGTCTGAAGTTTGCGATGGCCGACCAGCCGACCGTTTTCCCCGCCACCTCGTGATAGCCGATACGGCTTTTCCAGTTGTCACGGTGCACGGCAAGGTGGCTTAACCGGCAGGAGATGCGATCATCTGAGCCGAACATCTCGTAAATAGTCGTTTTTATCGAGCTGTAGCTGTCTATGACCCGGGCCAGACCGGTCTTGAAATTTTCGATGCCGACGATGGGTTCCGCCACTTCCGGACGATGGATAATACAATCGTCTGTGTAATATTCACCCAGCAAATCAATATTGAATTTATCTACGACCTCTGCAAAATAGCCTCTGACGATTTCTTTATTTTGTTCGATTGTCATACGGTAGCCCTGATCTGAATATGGCACTCCAAGTGAAACATGTCCAGTGTAAGTGTAGGCTATTTTCCGTCGGCTTTGCAGGGCATATGCCCGGAAATTTCCTGGGTACGGTCAACAAAACCCTCGAACGGGACGGGGTCCTGTCCCTGACCGCGTGGGGAAGAAAGCGCTGCCTGTTTTTCAGTTAAACACTTTTTTTATGCTGACGCCGAAGGTCCTCGGACGGTTGCCGATGATCCCCAGCGGGTCCTGGTAGGAGCTTATCGCATCGTATTCGGCGCGCTCATCGGTGACATTCCTGATGTATGCCGACAGCAGCCAGTTTTTGTATTCGTAGAACGCGGCAAGGTTGACCAGCGCGTAAGAATCCAGCTTGACGTTATATATACTATCGGGATTGAATTTGCTGTTCGTGCTGTCGCGATAATTCACGTCCACGCGCGCCGAAACCTCGGCGCCGCTGCTCAACGGTTGCCGGAAAGACAGCGAGGTATAGCCTTGCGTGGTCGGGATATTGGGAATGGAATCGCCCTTCATGCCGTTGTTGCCCAGGTCATCAAGTATCTGGTCTTCGGTGAGTTCAGCGTCTATCACCGACCCGCCGATAGCAAAGTCAATGTTGTCCGACAGGGACGCGTTGACATTGAATTCAAACCCCAGAACCTCCGAGTCGCCGATGTTATTCAGAAACGGAATGCCATTGGAAAACTGGTCGAGCACCATATCCGACCAGTCTATGTAATACACCGCGCTGCTCAAACGCAAACGGTTGGCAAACAGGTCGGCCTTGTAGCCCAGTTCGTAGTTGATCAGGTCGTCTGAATCAAAAGACCTGGGTATGCCGGGCGCAAACGGTATGTTGGCCCGGTTCAAGCCGCCGATGCGGAAACCGGATGAAACCGTGCCGTAAACCATGTTGTCGTCATTGATGTCGTAGGACAGGCTGACCTTGAACGTCAGCGCATCGTCGTCACCCGTGCTGTCGCCCTCCGGCCCCGGCGCCGGGCTGAACGAATGCAGCTCCACGGCGGTGGCTCGCAGGTCCGACTGGAAATAACGCAAGCCTGCCGTCAACTCCAGCTGGTCGGTGACGTCGAAGTAGATTTCACCGAAAACGGCCTCCTGTTCCAGGTCGGCGGTGTCATGCACACCGAAAAAGGTATTGCCGGTTCCGAACGTCGCGTTGGTGTCCGGCGTGGTGAAATTACCTGGCTGGAACGTGCCGTTGGGGCCGCCGTCGTCCACAATGGTCAATACCTCCACGTCGAAGACAAAATCCTCTCTTTGCACGTAAACGCCGGTCACGAAATTGAACTTGCCGGCCAGGTCGGAGGCAAACCGCACTTCCGAAGACCATACGTCGCGTGATTGCGGCTGCATGGTGATGCCTGGAATCGGCACGCCGAAAAACACCAGGATGGGAGTCGAGTCGAAGGAGAAGAACAGGTCGCGCTCAAACAGGTTGGTGGTGGCGAGGAAATTTCCGAAATCAAACTGGTAATTCAAGGTTGCGCTCATGATGGAAAACTCATCTTCCCAGGCATTGGTCGTGATATCGGTATTGATCAGGTCGTCAGTGACGGTATAACCGGGCACCGCCCGCGCCTGCGGGAAAATAAAATGCAGAAAATCGCAGGACGGCCCGCCGCAGATGCCGTCCGTACTCCAGGAAGCGATACCTTCGGGCGTGTAGCGCGGGCTGCCGCCGACTTCAGTATGCTGCGCCAGGTAGGAAGCGTCTATGGTCAGCCTGTCGTTCGGTTGAATACGCAGAATCACGCGGCCACCGGCGGTGTTTTCGTCGTTGATATTACTGCGCGGCCCGGCGAACACGCGGGGCTGGTCGATATAACCGCTATTATCGAACTGCCACCCCACGATACGCAGGCCGGCGCTCCCACCCAGGGGGACGTTCACCATGCCGCTGAACCCGTGGTTTTCACCGCCCTCCTCAGTTGTGGAAACTTCGGCTTCGAAAAAACTGCCCCAGGCTTCCAGGTCGGGCTTTTTCGGAACGAATTTGATCGTGCCGGCCATGGAGTTGGCGCCGTACAGGGTGCCCTGGGGACCGTTCAACACCTCGATGCGGTCCATGTCGATTAACTTGATGTCGATATTGCGGCCGCCGCCGTCTTCCTGGTTGGACGCGGTGACGACTGCTTCATCGTAATAGACGCCTACCGTAGAGGGACCTTTGGCGTTTACCCCGCGAATGATGTATTCCTTGTCGCCCGGGCCCAGGTCCTGGAATTGCAGGCCGGGCACGGAACCGGCAAAATCGACAAAGTCCCTGGCCCGCAGGCGTTCCAGTTGCTCGCTGCCCAGCGCCGTGATATTGATCGGAATGTCAAAGGAACTTTCATCTTTCTTGCGCGCGGTAACGACGACTTCTTCCAGTATTTGCGCATTGACTGGCGTTATGAGACAGGCGGCCAGGAGGCCGGTTGCCAGCGGGATGGCTTTCTTCAGGGGTGTGAAAAACATACTGGTTACTCCCACGGTTTCAGACGATCTACAGTAAAAAGTTTATGAAGTTTCCATACGTCAGCAAAGAAATAAATTAGGCAGCTTTGCCTAATTTCCATTGTTGACGGCAGACACTTTTTTATAAGATTATAGAAATCTGCCGGCCTGGGTAGAACCGTTCAAAATGCGCAATATGACCAGCTTGCAAAAGAACCTGTTACGATTATCGACGACGTTCCCATAAACCGGAATTTCCTGAACATCATGACCAGCCAGAAGACCCAGGAACGGATTAAAGCAAAGGCGATTTCCCTGTTTAACGAATTCGGCACAGGCAATATCTCCATCGGCAGAATTGCCTCTGAGGTCGGCATCAGCAGGGGGAATCTCCAATATCACTATGCCAACAAACAGGAATTAATCCGCGCCATTTACCAGGATATTACCAGGGAAGTGTTAAGCAACTGGGAAGGAGACGACAGGCAACCGACGGTCAGGCACATGGCGGAAATGTTCGTGCGCCAATTCGATTACGTGTGGAGATACCGGTTTATGTACCGGGAGATGGTCGGACTGATCCGGGCGGACGCCGAACTGGCCCTGCGCGTCAGGACCAACAGGGACCGTCGAATTGAAGCGGTTATCAAATTCTTCAAAGCGCTGGTAAAAAACAGGGTACTGAAAAAAGCCAGGGGAGATGAAAGTTTGCGCTACCTCGTCATGGTGACCTGGATTTTCTGTGACAACTGGCTGAATTTTATAGAAATACAAGGCAATGAAATCAATTCGGAGATCCTTCAGGAAGGCTACGATCATATTATCGAAATGCTTTATCCGTACCTGACCCGGCAGGCCAAGGAAAGTATTTATGAAAGTTATGAGTTAATACGGTTTCATTCTCAAGCGTAAGTCGAGCTCCAAAAATCGGGTGACGGGAACTACCATGATTGGTTCTTTTCGTTCCGTGATGGTTGATTTTATCCACGACGAACCGTTGGCAGTATTACAGGAAGAACACTAACTCATTGATTATTCTTTATTAATCGTAATTGTTCCTGGTTGGTACATTTCCTGCAAGAAAATAGTATTAAGCTGAAAACAAACCACGCGGTTCTTTCAGGGGAGCGTACAATGGGGAATTATCACTTTGGCAGGTGGGTTGTTGCCGCAGGCATCCTGATCTCAACTTCAACTGCCTACTCAATTACAGATCTTGACGAGATTATCGTCACCGCCACGCGCCAGGACCAGTCGCTGGCGGATGTCTCCAGCGCGGTCAGCGTGG
>CAYOEQ010000011.1:0-29130 GCA_964402775.1 uncultured Enterobacteriaceae bacterium | reverse complement strand
CGGCCTGTTGCGGATGATGAAGTTCTTCCTGTTTTGCGCGGCTGTTTTATAGTCGCCGCGCAGCCAGGCGTCCGGCTCCGTGTAGAACCGGCGCTTCCCGGGGTTCTTGTAAAACGGCGCGCTGAACCCTTCCCTGCGCGAGGGCGACAGGTAAGCCCTGTCGTTCCCGGTGGAAATGCCTGTCTTGCATGGAAACTTCTCGCCCAGGCGCGGCATGGCGAACAGCGCCCGCACCGCCTGCGGGACTTCCACCACAAACTCGCCCCGGTCCCTGGGGGATGACAGGCACACGTCCTCGGGCGCACAGGTACGGAACGTATCGGTCTTCAGGACTTGCCTGAAGCGTGCGGTTGTCTCCGGCCTGCCGGCCACCTCGATCCGCTGCGCGTCCTGCGGGCCTTTCTGCAAAACCAGGATGGCTGTGCGTACGTCCGCGCCCTGGTCCCGGAACAGGTCGGTCGGGCACAGCAGCAGCGAGTGGATGCGGCACTCCCTGCGGATGAACCGGCGCAGTTCTTCATGGCCCCTCGCGGTGAGGAAGGAATCGAACGCGATCAGCCCGATCAGGCAGCCGGGTTTTGCGCTGCGGATGATCGCGTGGATGAACAGGGAGTAAAGGTTGAGGGCCGCGCCCCTGCCGAAAGCCAGGGCGAAGCGTTGCTTGTGCTCTCTCAGGTAGTCGTGCTCATGGCAGTTGTACGGCGGGTTCGCGACGATGATGTCGGCATCCGGTAGCCTGTCCTGTGCGGCGGCCGCGAGCAGGAAGTCGCGCCGCTCGAATTCGAAGAACCCGCCAGGTTGCATGTCCATGACGTCGAACCCGCACAGGCGTGCCCCGCAATCCCGGAACGGGGCCAGCAGTTCGCCCCTGCCGGCGCAGGGGTCGAAGACCAGTTTCGGGGCCGGGTTAAGTGATAACAGTTTTCTCCTGAAGAACTCCGCGACCGGTTCGGGCGTCGAGTAGTAGCCGGTGTCGCGCCGGTCGATGCCGGCGCCGGTCAATACCGCCTTATTGTGCCTGCCCATGAGCTGAATCTTGGGGTCGAATGTTGGGGTCAGGGACGGATTTTGAATCCGTCCCCTACTTCCCGTACACTTCCCGGCCCGACACCACCGTCAGCAGCACCTGCGTATCGCTGATGTCTTCCGGCGGGATCTCGAACAGGTTCCGGTCGAGGACGATGAAATCGGCGGATTTGCCCACTTCGATAGTGCCGGTGCGGTCCGCCTGTCTCCCGGCCACCGCGCCGTTGATGGTAAAGATGCGCAATGCGGTCTCCAGATCAACGGCCTGTTCAATCCATAACGCGCCGGGGAAGTTGCCGTACGGATCGCGCCGGGTCACCAGGGCCTCGACACCCGGCCAGGGGTTGGGATCGGGCACCACCGACGGCCAGTCGGAGCCGTAGATGACATGCGCGCCGGCCTCCAGCAGGGCCCTGGCCGGCCAGAACCGGTTGGCCCGCTCTTCGCCTATCACCTGGGTCATGACCTCCACCAGGGGCGAGGGATACCAGAGGATCGGGGAGAATTCCGCGATCACGTTCAACTGGTTGAAGCGGGGGATGTCATCCGGATGGATCAGTTCCGCATGGGAAATCTCGTGCATCATGCCCGAGTCGCCGTTGGCCTTGCGCGCCGCTTCGACGGCATCCAGCGTGACCCGTACCGCGCGGTCCCCTGTGGCGTGGACCTTCACCGTCAACCCCTGGCCGTCCAGGTAGATCATGTCTTCGGTGAGGCGCTCGGGAGAGTGGATCAGCTTGCCGGTGAAATTGTCGCCATGCTTCTCGTCCGGCAGGTACGGGTCCAGCATGGCGGAGGTGCGGGTGGGCGGGATGCCGTCCAGCATGATCTTGATGAACTCGGTGCCGACGTTCTCCGTTGCGTACCCGGCGCGTTCCCTGACGTTCTTCTCGTAATCGGTCCAGAGCATTCTCCAGGCGATGCTGGTGCTGACCTTCATGGTGAGCCGGCCGCCCTCGTCCAGTCCCTTGTAGGCTTTCAGCGAACGCCCGTCCGTCAGTGCGTCCTTGACGGTGGTCACGCCGACCTTGTTCATTTCGCGCATGGACCATTCCAGGGCATCCTTGTATTGGTCCTCGCTGTAGGCCGGCAGCTTCGAAATGATGTTATAGGCCGCGTTATCAACCAGGATGCCGGTCGGTTCCATGCTCCCGGTCTCCCTGATGATGACGCCGCCCTGCGGATCCGGCGTGTCCGCGTCAATTCCCATTTCCGCCAGGCCCCGGGAGTTGAGCCAGGCGGCGTGCACGGTCGAATCCCCCAGGTAGATGGGGTGATCGCGGGTGATCGCATCGAGGATGTCCTTGTGCGGCACCGTGTCGGTTTCCATCAACTCCATGGCCCACTGCCCGCCGCGGATCCACTCCCCCGGCGGGGTTTCGGCCGCGCATTCCGTCAGTTTCGCGACGATCTGGTCCACCGTGAAAGTGAAGGGGAAGGCGCACTGGAAGTTATATTTCTCGCCGGCTTCCATGGGATGGGCGTGCATATCGTGGATCCCCGGCATCAGCATTCTGCCCGCAAGGTCCATAACCCGCGCCTTGTCCGAAACCTGCGCTCGCACCTCGTCATTGCTGCCGACCGCGACGATCATCCCGTCCCTGACTGCCAGCGCTTCGGCCGTCGGTTGTTCGGGATTCACCGTGTAGATAAAGCCGTTGGTGTAGACGGTCTCCTGCGCGTTATCGGCACAGCCTCCGGTGTAAACCAGCGCCGCTATCAACGTATAGCGAAAGATTCTCGGTATTTCGACTTTCATCACTTAATGCTCCTCTGGCAAATCTATAATCCTGCCGGGGACAGATTTGAAATCTGTCCCCTGTCCCCATCATTCATAATGGCGCTTCCCGTTGGTAAAACCCATTTTCAACTCATCAAATACCAATACGTCATTTTCGTCAACGTATTGTTGCCACAGCGCCAGCATGTCCTGCAGTTTCCCGGGCCGGGACTGCGCCAGGTCATTCAGTTCGCCCGGGTCTTCCTCCACGTTGTATAACTCCCAGCTTTCCTTGCCCCAGGGCCGGTTGTTATACATGAGCTTCCAGTCACCCTGGCGGATCATGCGGCGGTTGAACAATTCAAGACCATAAACGTGTTCCGGAGGGTGCACGTCAGCTTCCCGGTCCTCGAGGTGTGCAAAGAACGGCTTGCCGATCATCGGGTGAACCCGCCGCCCGTTGAACTCCGGCGCGGGATGCGGCACCTCCGCCAGTTGCAGGATGGTCGGCGCAACGTCCAGGATGGTGATGAACGCATCGGAACGGCTGCCTGCTTTTATCCTGTCCTGAAATACCGCGATGGTGGGTGATAGCAGGCCGCCCTGGGTGGGGAAGCCCTTATACATGTGAAACGGCGTGTTGCTGACATGCGCCCAGCCCGGACCCGTGGAAGCATAAGAGCCGGGTTTCCCCATGTTTTCATAACTCAAATCAAAATTCTGCGGCACCCAGGTCGAATTGCTGGCGATATCATGCGGGTTGTTGCCTTCCGCGCCGTTATCGGAGAAGAACAGGATGAAGGTATTCTCGTATTCGCCCGAATCTTTCAGGTACCGGATCAGCCGGCCGATATTCTCATCCAGCGCCTCGACCATCGCGGCGTAGAGTTGCATGCGGCGCACTTCAAGTTTCTTCTGCTCCTCGTTCAGTTCCTCCCAGTCCGGCCATTCCGGATGTTGCGGCGCGGGTGTCTGTCCCGCTCCGATCAGGCCGGCTGCCCGCATTCGTTCGATGCGTTTCTCACGGATCCCGTCATAACCGACATCATAGACACCCTCGTACCTGTCGACATATTCCTGCGGCGCCTGTAGCGGCCAATGGGGCGCGGTGTAGGCGGCGTAACCAAAGAAGGGTTTGCCGTCAGCACGATTTTTTTCGATGTACTCAATCATCTTGTCGGTGAAATAGACGGAAGAATAAAAATCATCGGGCAGCGCCTGTAACTGCTCCCTGCCGTCTCCCCAGTAAGCATCTTCACCGTGTTCGGTTATGCCCCGCATATCGGAGAAGTGGCTCGCGCCGCCGAACTTCAACCAGAAAGCCTCCTCGAAGCCACGGTCCAGGGGGTAATAGCCATCTTCATAGCCCAACTGCCACTTGCCGGACATGTAGGTGTGATAACCGGCCTCCTTCAGCAGTCTCACGAAAGTGACGATGTCCTTGTTCAGGAACCCCTCGTAGCCGGGCTTGCCTTTCTGCTCTTCCGACCACAGCCCGTTCATGGTGCCCAGGCCGGCGCGGTGGGCATCGGCGCCGGACATCAGCATCGCCCGGGTGGGCGAGCAGGTGGGCGCAACGTGGAAGTTGGTCAACATCCTGCCGGCGCCGGCCAGCGTATCCAGGTTCGGGGTGCTGATCTCGCCGCCGAATACGCCCAGGTCGGAATAGCCCAGGTCATCCGCAATGATCAGCAGGATGTTGGGCCGCGGATCGGTTTTACCTGGTCCGGCCTGGTCTGAACAGGCAGACAAACCCAGCAAACCTGCGCCAATCAGTAAACTGGTCAATATACGCATATAAAATTTCTCCTTTGACATGAATGGGGAAAAGCTTAAGCCTGTCCCTGCTTTTTTCCAACAGGACGGGGACAGGATTTAATTCTGTCCCCTCTTTCAGTTCAACTGCGGCATGACTTTTGCGGCAAACCGCTCCAGCGAACGCATTTCCTCGTCGTGACCGATATCCCCGAATGCGGGTTGCAGCGCCAGGTAATTCACGCCGGTAATCTCAACCTGGCGGGACAGGGTATCGGCTACCCTGGACGCGCTGCCGTGGACGATCATGCCGATTTCCTCGGCCGTTTCAAACCGGGAGATCGGGCCCAGGTGCGGGGCTTCAATATTCTTTTCCACCCATAACTTGTGCAGCTTGGCGAACCAGTCGTCATAGGCTTGGCGCGCAACCGCCTCCGCCTTGCGTTCATCCTCATTAACATAAAGCATGCGCCAAGCACCCACAAAAGGCTCATTGGGCCCACCCGCCGGACGCAGGGGATTATCCCGGCTTGCGAGCCACTCGGTGCGGTAGTTTTCGCTGGTCTGGCGGATGAGATCAGTAGAACCCAGGGAAATCGTGTGCATGCCGCGCTTTGCCGCCTCGGCCTGCCCTCCCGGAGACATGGACGCGCTCCACAACGGCAGCGGAGACTGTACCGTTTGCAGGACCATGGGCACATCCTCGTAGCGGTAGTGCTTGCCCTTGAAGCTCAACTTCGAGCAGCTCAGTCCCTTGATGATCAGGTCAACACCTTCGATAAACATTTCCACGGCAGAATCCGGCTCTACGCCGAAGAACGCGACCTCTATCGGTGACACGCCGCGACCCAGGCCGATTTCCAGGCGGCCGTTGCTGAGATGGTCCAGCATGCAGATCTCTTCGATCAGGCGCAACGGTATATACAGAGGGACGAGGTAAACCAGGGGACCGATGCGGATGCTGGACGTGGCCTGCGCCAGCGCCGCCAGGAAAATACCGGGAGACGGCGCCGCGCCCAGGGGCGTGCCGTGGTGTTCCGCCAGGTGGTAACTCCTGAATCCGGCGGCTTCCGCTGCCTGGGCTACTCTGATCCTCTCCGCGTAGGTCCTGCTCAAAGGCTCGGCGCGCATATCCAGGTGGTCGAAAATACCGAATTCTATGGTCATATTTTTATCGTTCCCCGTGTGCTCATTGCTGAACCGGGCCATTGTACTCTTAATCTCCCCCGGTTAAACAGGATATGCGACACATCGGATACGGGGTGATTGCTTAATTGGCTGATTTCCATGTATCCTTGTCGCTTTTCCTGTCCCGACAAAGAGAGAACGCATGAAAATTCTGGTCCCGATAAAACGCGTCGTCGATTACAACGTCCGCATCCGGGTGAAAAAAGACGGCAGCGGCGTGGAAACGGCCAACGTGAAGATGTCCATGAACCCGTTTTGCGAGATCTCGGTGGAAGAGGCGGTGCGGATCGTGGAGGCCGGCAAGGCGGATGAGGTCGTGGTGGTGACTATCGGCGGACGCCAGTGCCAGGATATCCTGCGCACTGCCCTGGCGATGGGCGCCGACCGGGCCATATTGATTGAGACGGACGTGGCGGTACAACCCCTGGCCATAGCCAAACTGCTGAAAGCGATAGTTGAAAGAGAGGGACCGGGACTCATCATCACCGGGAAGCAGGCCATTGACGATGACAACAACCAGACCGGGCAGATGCTGTCAGCCCTGCTGGGTTGGCCCCAGGCCACGTTCGCATCGGACATCGGGTTTTCCGGTGACGGCATCCGGGTCGCCCGGGAGGTGGACGACGGCATTGAGACCGTGGACATGAAACTGCCGGCTGTGGTTACCACCGACCTGCGCCTGAACGAACCCAGGTACGTGAAGCTGCCGAACATCATGAAAGCCAAGAAAAAGCCGCTTGACGTGATGACGCCGGATGACCTGGGCATAGACGTGACCCCCAGCATCGAGGTTCTCAATGTCGCGGACCCCCCGGCCCGTTCGGCCGGAGTCAGGGTGTCGGACGTGCAGGAACTGGTCGACAAACTGCATAACGAAGCGAAGGTGATATGAGATGGGCATCCTGGTTATAGCGGAGCACGACAATCACGCCATCAGGGGGGCCACGCTCAACACCATGGGCGCGGCCGTGCAACTGGGTGACGATATAACACTGCTGGTTGCAGGCAGCAATTGCAGGGCGGCGGCCGATGCCGGCGCCGGCATCGCCGGGGTAACCCGTGTGCTGCACGCCGATGCACCGCACTATGATCACGGCCTGGCGGAGGAACTGGCGCCGCTGGCGGCCGCCTGCAGCGAAGGCATGACCCATGTCCTGGCGCCTGCGAATACGTTCGGTAAGAACCTGTTGCCGCGGGTGGCGGCCCTGCTTGACGTGGGCATGATCGCCGACATTGTCCGGATTGAAGCTGCCGATACCTTCGTGCGCCCCATCTATGCGGGCAACGCCATGGCCACTGTGAAAAGCAACGACGCGGTCAAGGTCATTACCGCCCGCGCCACGAATTTTGACGCCGTGGATGCAGAGGGCGGTGCGGCCCCGGTCGAGACCGCCGGCAACCTGCCGGATCCGGCCGGATTGTCCGGTTTCGTCAGCCTGGACAGCCCCGAATCGGAACGGCCCGAACTCACCAGCGCAAAAGTCATCCTGTCCGGCGGGCGCGGCTTCGGCAGCGGCGAGAACTTCCGCATGCTGGAAGACGTGGCCGACAAGCTGGGCGCAGCCATCGGCGCATCACGCGCCGCGGTTGATGCGGGCTACGTATCGAACGACTACCAGGTGGGCCAGACCGGCAAGATCGTCGCGCCCGACCTGTATATCGCCGTGGGCATATCCGGCGCCATCCAGCACCTGGCCGGGATGAAGGAGAGCAAGGTAATCGTGGCCATCAACAAGGACGAGGAAGCGCCCATTTTTGAGGTCGCCGATTACGGCCTGGTCGCGGATTTGTTCCAGGCCCTGCCGGAGTTCTCCGCCGCGCTGGACAGGCTGGACTAATCGGCATACCGGCGACCCAGGGGACGGACTTAAGCATGGCCCCGCATGTTGTCAGCGGGGGTCCGTCCCCGAACGTCCCCAAACGCATAATGGAACGTCAACACCATCCCTACCTGGCGGCGGCATACATGCTCATGGCGACGGTCTTCTTCTGCCTGTCCGACGTATTGGGCAAATGGTTGACGGAAACCTACCCGGTGGTACAGGTAGCCTGGTTGAGATACGTTGTCGGCATTACTGCCCTGTTTACCATCATTGCCGCCACGTCCAACCTGGATAAGCTGAAAACAGCGCGACCGCTCTGGCATGGAATACGAAGCCTGGCCAGCGCCTTTATGGTGTTCTTCATTTTCTACGGCCTGAAACACATTCCGCTGGCCGAATTTGTCTCATTGACCTTCTCAATTCCCTTTTTTGTCGCCCTGTTCTCTCCCTGGTTGCTGAAGGAAAAAGTCACGCGGCAATCCTGGATTGCCATCGCGGCAGGTTTTATCGGAGTCATGTTCATATTAAGGCCGACCCCCGACCATTTTCATATCGCCCACCTTACGACCCTGTTGCTGGCGTTCATGGCCGGCCTGATGTTTATCAGCGCCAGGTACCTGTCTTCGACTGAGAACAGGTGGTCACTCAATTTTTATCTGTCTATTGCGGGTATCATCCTGTTTGGTTACTGGGCGCTGGGTGGCTGGGTTAAACCGGATCTGACAGGCTGGTTCATGTTTGTTGCCCTGGGGATGTCACAGACAGCCGCGCTGGCCTGTTTTATAGAAGCATCGCGGCTGGAGAGTCCATCAGCTATCGCCCCACTGGACTATATACGTTTAATCTGGACGATCATCGCCGGCTATGTCATCTGGCAGGAAATCCCGGACCAATACACCTGGACCGGGATCGTCATCATCGTCGCCAGCGGCATCTACATCGTGCGCCACGGCTACGTGAGCAGGACGGAGCATCTTTAAGAGGAGCCTGCGCTACAATAGCCATAATTATTTTTCTTTGACTAATTAGCCATTTGCGAATAATATTGGCTAATGGCTGGAAATCATTGGCACTTCCCACGGTCAGAGTTGGCAGAGACAACCCTGAACCTGATAGTAAACGGTCCAACCAACGCGATCACGATGTTTGGTCCCCGCCGGATGGGTAAAACGGAATTCCTGCGTGACGACCTCGGTCCGCTTGCGGAGAAAAGAGGACACCGGGTAATTTACATTAATTTCTGGCAATCCAAACTGTCCCCTCTTGCCGTTTTGTTAAACGAACTCGAGAATGGATTGACCAGGACTTCGTTTGCGGAAAAATTAAGGCGCGCCACGGAGAGAGTATCACCAAAACTGAAACTGTCAGGGTCATTATACGGAGCGAAGCTTGAGGGTGAAGTCGATCTTACGAGGCTTCAGGGAGAGGCGCCGACGGAACTTTTACTCTACCTGGATGATCTCTTGCGACGCGTCGGAGGGAAGAAGAAACGAACACTGATTTTTTTCGACGAAGTACAGGAACTGGCGCGGGCCCCTGAAAATGACAGCCTGGTTGCGGCATTACGCACCGGCCTCGACAAACAAAAAAACGGCATAGGTGTCGTGTTCACCGGCTCTTCCAGGGCTGGTCTTGCAGCCATGTTCTCTGACCGGGAAGCGCCATTCTTCCATTTTGCGACCCAGGTGGATTTACCATCATTTGGCGACGATTTTGTCGAGTACCTGCTGAATGCATTTGCCGCGGCAACAAAGCGGAGACTTGATCGCGGCCTGGCCGTTGAAGCATTCAGGGAACTGCATAAAAATCCGTATTTTTTCCAGGGATTGCTGGAAATAATGCTCTATAACGACAGCTTGACTATCCCGGAAGCTCTGGAACAACAACGCAGTCGAATAAAAACTGAGCTTCAATATCCTGAAAAATGGCTGTCGCTGACGCCTGTTCAACGCGCCTGCATCCTGATGGTTGCGCAAGGTGAAAAACCGTTTACAAAGCAAACACGTGAAAAAACAGGACGCCTGCTCAACGAAAACACGCCCAGCGCGGGCCGGGTCCAGGCTGCACTACGCAAACTTCAGCGGGATGGTCTCATTGATCACTGGCAAGGTGAATGGATGATTGATGACGTGGAGTTTGCCAGGTGGATTCGTACGCGTGAAAAAGATATTTGACCAGTTGTTGAACACTCCAGATACACGTTTATACATCAATGGCCCTGAAAAAATCCCAACTCTACTCATCACTCTGGCAAAGTTGCGATGAGTTGCGCGGCGGCATGGATGCCTCGCAATACAAGGATTACATCCTGACGCTGTTGTTTATGAAATATGTGTCGGACAAGCGCGCCGGCAACCCCGATGCGCTGATTGAAGTGCCTGATGGGGGCGGTTTCGCCGACATGGCGGAGCTCAGGGGCGACAAGGAAATCGGTGACAAGATTAACAAGATCATCGGACGGCTTGCAAAGGCCAACGATCTTAAAGGCGTCATCGACCAGGCCGACTTCAACGACGAGAGCAAGCTGGGCGCCGGAAAGGAGATGCAGGATCGGCTCTCCAAACTGGTCGCCATCTTCGAGCACCTCGACTTCCGCGCCAACCGCACGGAGGGCGACGACCTGCTTGGCGACGCCTACGAATACCTGATGCGGCACTTCGCAACCGAGTCCGGCAAGAGCAAGGGACAGTTCTACACGCCGGCCGAGGTCTCGCGCATCATGGCCCAAGTGGTCGGCATCGGCCCCGACACCCGCGCGGACCAGACCATCTACGATCCGACCTGCGGCTCCGGTTCACTGTTGCTCAAGGCCGCTGACGAGGCGCCGGGGGGCATCACCATCTATGGCCAGGAGATGGACAATGCCACCTGGGCGCTGGCGCGCATGAACCTGATCCTGCACGACCAAGAGACCGCGGAAGTGTGGCGCGGCAACACGCTGGCCGCGCCGTATTTCAAAAACCGAAACGGTGGCGGCCTCAAGGCCTTCGATTTCGCCGTCGCCAATCCGCCCTTCTCGGCCAAGGCCTGGTCCAGCGGCCTTAACCCGCATGAAGACCAATACCAGCGTTTCGAATACGGCATTCCACCGGCAAAGAACGGCGATTACGCCTTTCTCCTGCACCTCATCAAGTCACTCAGAAGCAACGGCAAGGGCGCGATCATCCTCCCCCACGGCGTACTGTTTCGCGGCAACAGGGAGGCCGATATCCGCAAAAACCTCATCCGGCGCGGCTTCATCAAAGGCATCATCGGCCTGCCCGCCAACCTGTTCTACGGCACCGGCATCCCTGCCTGCATCCTGGTCATCGACAAGGAGAACGCCCACGCCCGCACCGGCATCTTTATGATCGACGCCAGCCGCGGTTTCATAAAAGATGGCAACAAGAACCGCCTGCGCGCGCAGGATATCCACCGTATCGTGGACGTATTCAACAGGCAGACCGAGATGCCGCGCTACGCCCGCATGGTGCCGGTGGCCGAGATTGCCAGCCCCGCAAACGACTACAACCTGAATATCCCGCGCTACATCGATTCCAGCGAGGCGGATGACCTGCACGACCTTGACGCCCACCTGAAGGGTGGCATCCCCGATTATGACCTTGATGCCTTGGGCGCTTACTGGAACGTTTTTCCCACGCTACGCCAAACGCTGTTTTCGAATGACGGGCGCGCCGGTTACAGTGAAAGCCGTATCGAAACCTCACAAATCAAGGCGGCAATCCTCGACCATGACGAGTTCAATACGTTTGAACGGCAGGTCACGACGACCCTCAACGCGTGGCGAGAGGCGCACGAACCCACCCTCAAGGGAATACAGGAAGGCGCCAACCCCAAGGCGATCATCTGTCGTCTGTCGGAAAACCTGCTTACGCGTTTCTCTGATTTGCCCCTGCTTGACGCATACAACGTGTACCAACGGCTGATGGATTACTGGGATGAGACGATGCAGGACGACCTGTACCTGGTAGCCGCCGACGGCTGGACCGGCGCCGCCAGGCCGCGCGGTATCGTCGAAAACAAGGAACAGAATCTGAAAGAGACACCGGACCTGGTCGTCAAACGGAAGAAGTACAAAACGGACCTGATACCCCCGCCCCTGGTCGTTGAGCTCTGCTTTTCTGCCGAACGCACGGCCCTGGAGGCGTTGCAAACTACCCGTGAAACCGCTGCCCGGGAACTGGAGGAATTCATCGAAGAGCACAGCGCTGAGGAGGGCCTGCTAGGAGAAGCGCTTAACGACAAAGGCAAAGTGACCAAAGCCGGCGTGATACAACGCCTCAAAGCCATTGGAAACGAGCCGGAGAGCAAAGATGAAAGCAAGGTTTTAACAAAATGCCTGGCACTGATTGCAGCTGAGACAAAGGCGGACAAGGCTGTGAAAGAGACCGAAACCGCGCTGGACGAACAAACGCTGGCCCGTTATGTGACACTCACCGAAACCGAAATCAAATCGCTGGTAGTTGAAGACAAGTGGTTTGCCAGTATCCAAACCGCCATTGAGGGGGAAGTGCAGCGTATCACCCGGCAGCTTACCGGACGGGTCAGGGAACTGGAAGAACGTTATGCCAGCCCGTTACCGGAGTTGGAGCGTGAGGTGGAGGCGTACAGCGAAAAGGTTGAGGGACACCTTAAGAAGATGGGGGTTTCGCTATGAGAGAAATCCCTGAAGGTTACAAGCGAACTGAGGTGGGTGTGATTCCACAGGACTGGCGTGTTGAGGCGCTATCCTCAGTTGCGGATGTAAAAACTGGCCCGTTCGGGTCTGCGCTGCATGAACGCGATTATGTTGATGATGGCACGCCGATAATTACAGTCGAACACCTAAGTGAGCATGGCATTGCCCACTATGGACTGCCTCTGGTATCTGCCGCGGACAGATCTCGATTAAGAAGCTACGAACTTCGCGCGGGCGACATAGTTTTCAGTCGAGTAGGTTCAGTAGATCGCAATTCGCTCGTAAGTAAAAAGGAAGATGGCTGGCTGTTCTCAGGTCGCCTGCTGAGGATAAGAACATCAGACAGATCTGTACATCCTCTCTATCTTAGCTATCACTTCCACTCTGAACAGTTCAAAAAAAGAATTCGTAGTGTTGCTGTTGGCCAAACCATGGCCTCGCTCAATACGCAGATATTAAAAGAAGTCGGCATTGTGTTACCCACTCCTCCAGAACAACGCGCCATTGCCGAGGCATTGTCGGACGTGGATAGTTCGATCAAGTCATTAAAGACATTGATCGCAAAGAAGAAGGCCATCAAGCAGGCCACTATGCAGCAACTCCTCACCGGCAAGACCCGCCTGCCGGGGTTCAGTGGGAAACGCACAGAATTAAACATGGCGCGTGACTCGGTGCTCAAAGCAAGAATCGGCTGGCAAGGTCTGACAACAGCGGAGTATCTGACCACGGGGAATTATTATCTGGTAACAGGAACCGATTTTTTAAATGGCCGTGTGGACTGGAGTATTTGTCACTTTGTTGACCGTTGCAGATACGTACAAGACACAAATATTCAACTTGCGCCAGGCGACGTGTTGCTGACGAAGGATGGCACTATTGGTAAAGCAGGGTTCATCGACTCTCTTCCGGGACCTGCTACTCTCAATAGCGGAGTCTTCGTAATCAGACCAAAGGAAAATTCCTACCTTCCGAAGTATATGTACTACATACTCACATCCCATATATTCAGCGATTTCCTAGGACGCCTTCAAGCAGGGTCCACAATTGTTCATCTCTACCAAAAGGACTTTTCAAACTTCAGTTTCAATGCTCCATCGATAGACGAACAAGTTGCCATTGTCATTGTCCTCTCCGACATGGATGCCGAAATCGCATCACTGGAACAACGCCTAGACAAGACCCGCGCCATCAAACAGGGTATGATGCAGCAACTTCTCACTGGTCGAACTCAGCTAGTCAAATCGGTATAAGCACATGGCGATTACGTATTCGGAACCGGACATAGTGGCGTTTGTGCAAGAACCCAAACCTTTATCAGCCGACTGGGAAAACCGGATTAAACTCAGGCCCAAACTCGGGCACAACGAGAGACACTTGGATCTGACCGGTGATGACGGAAACCAGTTCCGTTTGATTCTCAGGCAAAACATGATTAATAAATTGGACTTCTCCGTCATCTTGGCTGTTCGGGTCCCACAGTCAAACCAATTCTTCCGTTTGCGGCGTTATAACGGCAAGAGTCACGAACATACTAATCATATTGAAGAAGTCACCTTCTATGACTTTCATATTCATTTCGCGACGACGCGTTACCAGGAACTTGGAACACGAGAGGATGCCTTTGCGCAACCAACTGAACGCTATGTTGATTTTCGCGGGGCCTTCAATTGCCTCATTGATGATGCGAATTTTGTAATGCCGACAAAATTGCAGGCTGAACTTTCCTTGGGGGATTAAGTTATGTCAATCAATACTATAGAACAGGATTTTCACAAGAAAGTATCTGCCAAGGTGCGGTTGTTCCCCGAAGGCGTGGAGCGATACCGCGTGTTTACTCCATTCTTGTTCGATGATGGTGACCACTTGGCCGTTGTCCTGAGGAAGGAAGGGGCGTGCTGGGTGCTATCTGATGAGGCGCATACGTACATGCACCTGACTTACGACATCAATGAAAGAGATCTGCAGAGCGGCACGCGGCAGAAAATTATCACCAATACTCTGTCAACGTTTCAGGTCGAGGATCGTAACGGGGAACTGGTACTCGAAGTACCCGACGAGCGTTATGGCGACGCGCTATATTCCTTTATTCAGGCGCTTCTCAAAATCTCCGACGTATCTTACCTGTCCCGGGAACAGGTCCAATCCACTTTTATGGACGACTTCCAGATGTTGCTAAGCGAAGTTGTCCCGGAAGATCGCAGGAACTTCGATTGGAACGATCCAGAACACGACCCCAATGGAATGTACACGGTGGACTGCCGGATCAACGGTATGCCTCGACCACTTTTCGTGCACGCCCTTGGTAGTGACAGCAGGACCCGTGATGCTACGATTGCACTACATCAATTTGAGAAATGGGACATCCCATTTCACTCCCTTGCAATCTTTGAAGATCAGGAATCGATCAATCGTAAAGTGCTGGCCCGCTTAAGCGATGTCTGTGAAAAGCAGTTCTCCAGCCTCACTTCTAACCGTGAAAGGATCACGCGGTTTTTAAATGAGAATATATCGGGATGAGATATCCAGCCAAAGCGGAAGTTCGAACGAACAATCGCTGTTGATGATTTTATCCATACACCACGTGTTCCACACCGGTCTGTGCCCGGCAACCCCTTGCTCGAGAACGCCATGTATCTTGCCGAATACATAGAGCGGATGGGAACAGGAACGCTGGATATGATTCGGCGATGCGCAGACGCTGGATTGCCGGAACCGGAATTTGAGGTCACCGGAAGTTTTGTGACGAGGATCCGGCGCAAAGCACCAACCGAACAGCCAGTTTCGCCCACCAGAAGCGACAGTGAAGTGAGCGGGGTCAGGGAGAAACCGGTGACTACCCCCGAAGTCAGCCCTGAAGTCACAGGGCAAGTCACAGGGCAAGTTACAGGGCAAGCTACAGATGAGATTATAAGAATGATCGCTGCATTTCATGGCGACCACACACGGAAGGAACTTCAATCGGCCATGGACCTCAAGTCGCGCGCGAATTTTGAAAATCGCTACCTCAAACCGGCTATTGAGGCAGGTTACGTTACACTGACTATTCCTGACAAACCAAATAGTCCTTTGCAGAAGTACCGCCTGACGGACAAGGGCAACGCCATAATCGCAAACCTGAAATCAAGCAAAGAGAAACAATGAGCGTAGTCGGTGAATTAGAAACTCTGGCACAACAACGCGTGGTCGAGTTCTTTCAGGATGCGCTTGGCTATGCTTACCTCGGGGACTGGACCAGTCGCCCCGATAACAGCAACGTTGAGAGAGAAATAGTTGCCAACTGGCTGAGGCATCAAGGTTATAGCGACAAGATTATCGACAAGGTTTTGCATGAACTGGAAAAGGCAGTTGCGCTCGGTGGCAGCAAGACACTCTATGACGCCAATAAACAGGTTTACGGTCTGCTCCGCTACGGCGTTAAGGTTTTACCGGAGGTGGGTGAGCAACACCTTACTGTCTGGTTGATCGACTGGAAAAATCCCAACAAGAACGAGTTCGCAATCGCCGAAGAAGTAACTGTCACCGGCAAAAACACAAAACGTCCCGATATCGTACTGTACGTTAACGGTATTGCTCTGGGTGTGCTGGAACTTAAACGTTCGATAGTCTCAGTAGCCGAAGGCATCAGGCAGAACCTCGACAACCAGAAAAAGGAGTTCATCCGGCCGTTTTTCTCCACTGTTCAACTCCTAATGGCGGGAAACGAAACCGAAGGGCTGCGTTACGGCTTGATTGAGACACCGGAGAAGTACTGGTTGCGCTGGAAAGAAGCCGGCGCCCATACAACCGCCGATGATAATCCGCTACTCCGGGAACTGAGCCAATTATGTAATAAAGAGCGAATGCTTGAAATCATTCATGATTTCATCGTCTTCGATGCAGGCATCAAAAAGATCTGCCGGCATAATCAATACTTCGGAGTGAGGGCGGCCCAGGAGCACGTGAAACGCAGAGAAGGCGGCATCATCTGGCACACCCAAGGCAGCGGCAAGAGCCTGACTATGGTCTGGCTGGCAAAGTGGATTCGCGAAAATGTCACAGATGGCCGAGTACTACTTATTACTGATCGAACCGAATTGGATGAGCAGCTCGAAGAAACTTTCCTGGGCGTAAGTGAGGATATTTACCGCACGGAAAGCGGTGGCGACTTAGTGGATGTTCTCAATACGAGCGACGAGTGGCTGATCTGTTCTCTGATCCAAAAATTCGGAGCATCAGAGGATGGCGATATCGATGCATTCATTAAGGACATACGCAGTCACCTGCCCAGGGATTTTTACGCCAAAGGTGAGCTCTTTGTTTTCGTGGACGAATGCCATCGAACTCAATCCGGCAAGCTCCACGATGCGATGAAAGAACTGCTGCCGGGGGCCATGCTGATCGGTTTTACAGGGACGCCCCTGCTCAAGGATGACAAGAAACGTAGTATTGAGACTTTCGGGCCTTACATCCATACCTATAAATACGATGAGGCAGTAAATGATGGTGTAGTGCTCGACTTGCGCTACGAGGCACGAGACATTGACCAGGACATCGTTTCGCCGGACAAAATCGATCAATGGTTTGACCTGAAAACGAAAGCCTTGACCGATGTGGCGAAGGCCCAACTCAGACAACGTTGGGGCACCATGCAGAAAGTGCTGAGTTCACAGGACCGCCTGCAGAAGATCGTGGCTGATATCTTACTCGATATGGAAAGATGCGACCGTCTGAAGAGTGGCCGAGGCAACGCGATGCTTGTATCCGGTAGCATTTATTCCGCTTGCCGTATCTTCGAGATGTTTCAGCAACATGGACTGGAGGGAAAATCTGCCATCGTAACCTCCTATAGACCATCTCCGTCCGATATCAAGGGAGAGGAAACCGGTGAGGGACTCACGGAAAAGCTGCGTCAGTACGAAATCTATCGAAAGATGCTTGCGGCACATTTCGACGAACCCGAAGAAACGGCGATGCGCAAAGTCGGGAAATTCGAAAAAGATGTAAAGAAACGCTTCGTCAAAGAACCTGGCCGGATGAAGCTCTTGATCGTCGTGGATAAGTTGTTGACCGGTTTTGACGCTCCGCCTGCGACCTATCTCTATATCGACAAGCACATGCAGGATCATGGATTGTTCCAGGCCATCTGTAGAGTTAATCGCCTAGATGGCGAGGACAAGGAATATGGTTATGTCATCGACTATAAGGATCTGTTTCGGTCTCTGGAGCAATCGATTAAGGACTACACCGGGGAAGCGTTTGAAGGATACGACAGGGAGGATGTAGAAGGCTTACTGAAAGACAGACTGGAACAGGGGCGAAATCGACTGGAACAGGCCCGGGAAGCTATCAAGGCACTGTGCGAACCCGTCAGTCAACCTTGCGACACAGCTGACTACCTGAGGTTCTTCTGCGCAACCGATAACGCTGACGTCGAACAACTAAAAGCCAATGAACCAAAACGCGCAGCGTTTTACAAGTTAGCTACAGCTTACCTGCGCGCCTACGCCAACCTGGCCAATGAAATGATTGAAGCCGGTTACAACGACGCTGAAATACGGGTAATCAAAGCTGAGGTTGACCACTATGAGAAAGCGCGTCAAGAGGTCAAGCTCGCCAGCGGCGACTATATCGACATGAAGGTATATGAACCGGCCATGCGTCACCTTCTCGACACTTACATTCGAGCTGAGGATAGCGAACAATTGTCGGTACTCGATGATATGACACTCATAGAGTTAATTGTTGAGCATGGCGAATCTGCGGTCGGTTCGTTGCCCGATGGAATCCGCAGCAACCATGAAGCAGTTGCGACCACGGTCGAAAATAATCTTCGAAGACTTATCGTGGACGAAATGGCTGTCAACCCAAAGTATTATACCGATATGTCAAAATTGCTGGATGCTCTAATCCTGCAACGCAAACAGGATGCGCTGGATTATAAAACGTACCTGGCCAAAATTGTTGAGTTGACCAGAAATACAACTCAGCCGAAAACGACGCGCTACCCATATACGATAAACAACCCTGGCCGCCGTGCACTGTATGATAACTTGAAGGAACATGCACACAAGCTGGAAGAACATGTCCTTAAAAATAAGGCAGCAGATACCGCTGCCGATACAGCCGAAACTATCACCTTGGCTTTGGATGATGCGATACGCTCAGTGAAAAAAGCGGATTGGCGCGGCAACAAGTTTAAGGAACTCGAGGTTCGTAATGCCATCAGGTCGGTGCTCGGCGACCATAAGGACCTTGTGGATGAGTTTTTTGAAATTGTGAAGGCCCAGCATGACTACTGAGCAGCTTCGCCTTGATGTCTGTGGCATTGCCGTTGATGTAGTGCGCAAGAACATCAAGCACCTCTATGTTGGCGTTTATCCGCCGGGTGGACGGGTACGGGTAAGCGCGCCGCTACGTTTTGATAAAGACGCTATCCGGTTGGCTGTTATTTCACGATTGGGCTGGATTCGCAAAAAACGGGCGCAATTTGAACATCAGGAACGACAATCAGAGCGGGAATACGTATCGGGTGAAAGCCACTACTTTGAAGGGCGACGCTATCGGCTGGATGTGATTGAGCAAAATAGCCCGCCTGCCGTCTTGTTGCTCAACAATACTACGCTGGCGTTAAGCGTGCGCCCGGGTACTGACCAGGTTATGCGGGAAAAGGCGCTGGACCGGTGGTATCGTGGACAATTGCGCGACCGCTTGCCCGTCCTCATCGATAAATGGGAACAGAAGATCGGGGTACAGGTCGCCGAGGTCCGCATAAGGAAGATGAAGACACGCTGGGGCACATGCAACAGCCGCGCCCGCCGCATCTGGTTGAATGTTGAACTGATGAAAAAACCTGCATCCTGTCTTGAATATGTCGTCGTACATGAGCTTGTTCACATGATTGAGCGCAAGCATAACAATCGGTTTCGTGAACTCATGGATAGATACATGCCTCAGTGGCGCAACCATCGGGATGAACTAAATCGTGCGCCCCTGGCTCATGCAAACTGGAAGTATTAACTCGTATTTCCCTATAGCCATATATATTTGTCTTTGACTAATTAGCCATTTATGAATAATAGTGGCTAACGAGGGAAAAAGTTCAAATCACCGCCTCGATCAGGTTCGGCCCCGGTTCTGCCAGGTAAGCGGCCAGTTGCCGGTTTAATTCATCGGTAGTCGTCACGCGGCAGGCGGGGACGCCCAGGCCGTTCGCCAGGTTGACCCAGTCCAGGTCCGGGTTGTCTATGTCCATCATGGAACGGGCCCTGGCGCCCGGCGCTCCGGCGCCGACCCGCTGGTATTCAATGTTCAGGATCCGGTATTTACGGTTGGCAAGGATAACGGTGGTCACGTCCAGCGCTTCCCGGGCCTGGGTCCACAGCGCCTGCAGGGAATACATGCCGCTGCCGTCCGCCTGCAGGCACAGCACCTTGCGATCCGGGCAGGCCAGCGCCGCGCCGGTGGCATTGGGCAGTCCCTGGCCGATGGCGCCACCGGTCGTGAACATCCAGTCATGGGGTTCCGTCGTGGCGGTGGCCGGTATCAGGTTACCTCCCGAACTGATCGCTTCCTCAGCAACGACGGCATTCTCCGGCATCAGCGCGGCGACACTGAGGGCAATGGTTTCCGGTGACAACCTGCCCGCAGGCAGGGGTGGTTTCTCCAGCGGCATCAGGGTCGGGGAGACGCTCCCGGCGCCGAGTTCGTCGATCACCCTGGCCAGGGCATCAACCACGTTGTCTCCGGCCGCGGCCAGGTGGTGCACCAGGCAGTCTTCAGGGACCAGGTTGCTGGGCAGGTCCGGGTAGGCAAAGAAGCCGACCGGCGGCTTTGCGCCGGCGACGACCAGGTGCCGGATACCCGTCAGCGTTTCGATAATCGCTTCCGGGAAGTACGGCAGGCGCTCGATACTGGTCCTCCCGGCGCCGCGGGTGATGCGGGAGGTAAACGTATGGGAAAACACCCGGGCATTCACATGGTTGCCGATCACGCTCGCCAGCCGGGCGCCCTCCTCCAGCAGGGCGTGATCGCCCAGCAGCAGCGCCGCCGGTTCCCCCGTGCGCAACGCCTCCGCCACTTCCTTCACCGCTTCATCTGCTACCCTGGGACGGGCCGGACGGGGTGCTTTTTGACCGGGCTCGGCGGGGCAGGGGTCCCAGGAACAATCCGCCGGGATGATCAGGGTCGCGATATGCCCCGGCGGCTGCATGGCGGCGGTGATTGCGTCCACGGCATCCGCCGATATGTCCGCGGCTGTCCTGCTTTCCCTGATCCAGGCGGAAACCGGTCTGGCATAGGCGGCCACGTCCGAGGCCAGCGGCGCGTCATACTGTTTATGGCTGGTGGCATGGTCCCCGACAATGTTGACGATGGGCGAACCGGCGCGCATGGCGTTGTGTAAATTTGCCAGGCCGTTGGCCAGGCCGGGACCAAGATGGAACAACGTCGCCGGCAGGTCCTCGGACATCCTGGAGTAACCGTCTGCGGCGCCGGATGCCACCCCCTCCGCCAGGCACAGCACGCAGCGCATATCGGGCACCCGGTCCGCAGCGGCGACAAACTGCATTTCCGAGGTGCCCGGGTTGGTAAAGCAGGTGGTGATATTGTTGTTGACCAGCGTTCTTAAGAGACTTTCAGCTCCGTTCATGGTCCTGTTTTCCGGTGATTGCCAATGGCCGACAGTATATCGCCGTCAGATGAATAGTGTGATATATTATCGGCCAGATGATTTGAATGGGAAAGGACCCGCTTGTTATCTCATATCGGTGTTTTCCGTCTCAATCTGTTAGGAGAGTAACCATTTCTTCCAGACGCCAGCTTGCCAATGCTATCCGGGCATTGAGTATGGATGCGGTTCAGCGCGCCAACTCGGGACACCCCGGCGCGCCGATGGGCATGGCGGATATCGCCGAAGTGCTGTGGAACGATTTCTTCAGGCATAACCCGGCCAATCCCGGCTGGGTGGACCGGGACCGCTTCGTGATGTCCAACGGCCACGGTTCCATGCTGTTGTATTCCATCCTGCACCTGACCGGCTACAACCTGCCCATGGAGGAATTGCGGAATTTCCGCCAGCTTCATTCGAAAACACCCGGCCACCCGGAGTACGGCTATACCCCCGGCATAGAGACCACGACCGGACCCCTGGGCCAGGGCCTGGCCAATGCAGTAGGCATGGCCATCGCCGAACGCACACTGGCCGCGCAATTCAACCGCGCCGGCCTGGATATCGTCGACCATTACACGTATGCGTCCGTAGGCGACGGCTGCCTGATGGAGGGAATCTCCCATGAAGCCTGTTCGCTGGCGGGCACCCTGGGCCTGGGCAAGCTCATCGTCATCTACGACAGCAACCGGATCTCCATCGACGGCGAGGTGAAAGGCTGGTTTACCGAAGACGTGCCGCAGCGCTTCGACGCTTACCGGTGGCATGTCATCCCCGGCGTTGACGGCCATAACCCGGACGACGTGAGCCGGGCCATGCGCGAGGCGCAGGCGGTCACCGACAGGCCCAGCCTCATCGACTGCAAAACCATTATCGGCCTGGGTTCGCCCAACAAGCAGGGTAAGGCTTCCAGCCATGGCGCGCCCCTGGGCGCGGACGAGGTTGCGCTGGCGCGGGAAACCATCGGCTGGTCCTGGCCTGCGTTTGAAATTCCTGCGGAAATCTACCGGGGCTGGGATGCCCGGCAACGGGGCGCGGAGTTCGAAGCGGAATGGAACGAGAAATTTTCCGCCTACGCCGAACGTTACCCGGAAGAGGCGGCCGAGTTCACGCGCCGGGTCAAGGGCGACCTGCCGGAGAACTGGCAGGAAACCAGCCGGGCTTACATCGAGGCCACCCGGCAAAAAGCGGAAACCATCGCCTCGCGCAAGGCGTCACAGAATGCCCTGAACGCCTACGGCCCCAACCTGCCGGAATTGATCGGCGGTTCTGCTGACCTGACCGGCTCCAACCTCACCCTGCGGCAGGATTCCGCCGTGATCAGCGATGCGGATGCAGACGGCAATTACCTGTATTACGGCGTCCGGGAGTTCGCCATGGCCGCGATCAATAACGGCCTGGCCCTGCATGGGGGTTTCATTCCCTATGGCGGGACCTTCCTCATCTTTACCGAGTACGCCCGCAATGCCCTGCGCATGGCGGCGCTGATGAAGCAACGCAATATATTCGTCCTGACCCATGACTCAATCGGCCTGGGGGAAGACGGCCCTACCCACCAGTCGGTGGAACAGGCCGCAACCCTGCGCCTGATCCCGAACATGTCGGTCTGGCGCCCCTGTGATGCGGTTGAAACCGCGGTCGCCTGGAAATCTGCCCTGGAAAACCGGGACGGGCCCACCTCCCTGTTGCTGTCGCGGCAATCCCTGCCCGTGATGGACAGGACCGCGCAACAGGTCGAGTCCATTGAACGCGGCGGCTATATCCTGGTGGAGCCTGAAGATGGACCCGAGCTGATCATCATCGCCACCGGTTCGGAAGTCGCCATAGCCGTTGAAGCCGCACGGCAACTGAACGGGAACGGCAGCAGCGTACGGGTCGTCTCCATGCCTTCGACGGATGCGTTCGACAGCCAACCGCAGGAATACCGCGAACAGGTTTTGCCCCCTGCCTGCCGCCGGCGCATTGCCGTCGAAGCGGGCATACCCGATTACTGGCGCAAGTACGTCGGCCTGGACGGCAGGATACTGGGAGTGCCGACCTTCGGCGAGTCGGCGCCCGGCGGCGCCGTGTTCGAGCATTTCGGCATCAACGCGGAGGGGTTGATGCGGCTGGTTCAGGAAGTCTGATCACTAAAACCCGGAGTTATACATAATGACGATAAACGTAGGAATCAACGGCTACGGCAGAATTGGCAGAAACATCTTGCGGGCGCTCTACGAGAGCGGGCGCACCGACGAGGTCCGCATCGTCGCGGTCAATGACCTCGGCAATGCCGAGACCAACGCACACCTGACCCGCTACGATACCGCCCACGGCAAGTTTCCCGGAACGGTGGAGGTGGACGGCGATCACATGGTGGTCAATGGCGACCGGATACGCGTCCTGTCGGAACGGGACCCGGCAAAGCTGCCCTGGGGCGAACTTGGTGTGGATGTCGTCCATGAATCCACCGGGTTTTTCGCCAGCAAGGCAAAAGCCGGCGCGCACCTGCAGGGCGGCGCAAAAAAAGTCATCATCTCCGCGCCCGGCGGCAAGGACGTGGATGCGACCATCGTTTACGGCGTCAACCACGGCGTCCTGAAGAAAACGGACACCGTCATCTCCAACGCCTCCTGCACGACCAACTGCCTGGCCCCGGTGGTCAAGGTGCTGCATGATCACATTGGCGTGGTAAACGGGATCATGACCACGATCCATGCGTACACCAACGACCAGGTACTGAGCGACGTGTACCACACCGACCTGCGGCGCGCCCGTTCCGCGACGTTATCCATGATTCCGACCAAAACCGGCGCGGCCGCGGCAGTCGGCCTGGTGCTGCCGGAACTCAACGGCAAGCTGGACGGCTACGCGGTCCGGGTGCCGACCATCAATGTCTCCGTGGTGGACCTGTCTTTCCAGGCCGCGCGCGCGACCTCCCACGAGGAGATCGATGGACTCATGCAGGCCGCGGCGGATGGTCCCCTGAACGGCATCCTGGCCTGCAACCGGGCTCCGCTGGTTTCCATCGACTTCAACCACGACCCGGCATCGGCGACCTACGATGCCTCGTTGACCAAGGTCATCGAGGGCACAACGGTAAAAGTGGTCGCCTGGTACGATAATGAATGGGGGTTTTCCAACCGCATGCTCGATACCACCATTGCCCTGATGAACGCCGGTTAGCAGTGAGCGTTGGGTTCGTTACCCTGGATGACCTTGATCCGGCAAACAAGCGAGTCCTGATACGCGCCGATTTCAATGTGCCCGTAAGCGGCGGCGTCATTCAGGACGACACGCGCATCCGTGCCTGTCTGCCCACCCTGGAGCGTCTGCTTGCCGCGCCTGCCGCCATTATCCTGGTCTCGCACCTGGGACGTCCGAAAGAAGGTCAATATGATGATGAATTCAGCCTGGCTCCGGTCGCGGGGCGCGTTTCCACCCTGCTGGACCGGGAGGTGCGCCTGGCGTCCGACTGGGAACAGGGAGTTTCGATACGGCCCGGAGAAGTGGTGATGCTGGAGAATATCCGGTTCATGCCGGGAGAGACGAAAAACAGCGACGGGCTTGCCCGGAGCCTGGCCGGCCTGTGCGATATCTACGTGAATGATGCTTTTGCCACGGCACATCGCGCCCAGGCTTCGACCCACGGCGTGGCCGGGTATGCCCCCGCCGCTTGCGCCGGACCCTTGCTGGTGGCTGAAATAGAGACACTCACAAAAGCCCTGGAACGGCCCGGGCGCCCCATGACCGCGATCGTCGGCGGGGCAAAGGTCTCGACCAAGCTGATGGCGCTGGAAAACCTGATCAGGAAGGTGGACCGCCTGCTCGTGGGCGGCGGGATTGCCAACACGTTCCTGAAAGCCGCCGGCAGGCCAATCGGCATTTCACTTCATGAAGAGGGCCTGGTCGGCGCGGCGGCAGACATTCTGGCCTATGCCCGGGACCATGACAAGGAGGTCCCCTTGCCGGAAGACGTGGTCTGTGCGAAATCCCTGGCGCAGGATGCGGAGGCGCAGGTGAAGACCCTGGCCGAAATCGAACCGGACGACCGGATCCTGGATATAGGCCCCCGGACAATCGAAGAGAATGATCGCACGATCGGTTCATCCGCAACGATCCTGTGGAATGGGCCTGTAGGGGTATTCGAGATCGAACAGTTCTCAGCCGGCACCGCGGCGCTGGCCAGGGCCGTTGCCGACAGCCCGGCATTATCCATTGCCGGAGGCGGCGATACCGTGTCGGCTATTGCCCGGTTCGGCGTCGCAGACGGTATCTCCTGTATCTCTACCGGCGGCGGGGCGTTCCTGGAACTGCTGGAAGGCAAAACATTGCCCGCCATCGCCGCATTGCAGGAGGCAGCCCGAAGGGACACATATCACTGATGCGCAGGACCAAGATCATAGCTACGATGGGTCCGGCCACGGACAGGCCGGACATGCTGGAAAACATGGTTCAGGCCGGTGTGGACCTGTTCCGTATCAATTATTCCCACCAGACCCACCTGGAACACAGGGAACGGGCCCGCATACTCAAGGAAATCAGCGCCAGGGAGGGCCTGGAGATCGGTCTGATAGCCGATTTGCAAGGTCCCAAGATCAGGCTCAGGCGTTTTCATAACGGCGTGGTCCTGTTGCAGGAAGGGGATGAGTTCATCCTCGACCCGTCCCTGCCGGAGAGCGCGGGCAACAAGACACAGGTGGGTGTCACATACCGGGCACTGGCCCAGGACGTCAATCCCGGAGATACCCTGCTCATAGACGACGGGCGAATCGTGCTGGAAGTGGCCAACCTGGTCAAGACGCAGGTGCACTGCAGGGTTGTCACGGGTGGAAAGCTGTCGGACAACAAGGGGATCAACCTGAAGGGGGGCGGTCTGTCCGCCGGCGCCCTGACCAGGAAAGACCGCAAGGACCTGCTGCACGGGGTTGAGATCGGCGCCGATTATTTCGCCGTCTCATTCGTCAGCAGCGCTGCCGATATCGAGCAGGCCCGGGCGTTGTTGAAAGAAGTGGGATCCAGCGCAGGGATCATCGCGAAATTTGAACGGATGGAAGCCCTGGAAAATGCCGCGGCCATCATAGAAGCGGCCGATGCCATCATGATCGCCCGGGGCGACCTGGGAGTCGAAATCGGCGACGCCGCGCTGCCGCCGGTACAGAAAAAACTCATCAAACAGGCCCAGGACATGGACCGGCCGGTGATCACCGCCACACAGATGATGGAATCCATGATCCACAACCCGATCCCCACCCGCGCCGAAGTATTCGACGTGGCCAACGCGATCCTGGACGGCACCGATGCGGTCATGCTGTCAGGAGAGACGAGTATCGGCAAGTTCCCTGACAGGGTCGTCCAGGCCATGGCCCGGATCTGCGAGGAAACGGAAAAACAGAAGGAAACCCGGGAATCACACCACCGCATCAGCCAGGAATTCAAACGCATTGACGAGGCCATCGCCATGTCTGCCATGTATGCCGCGAACCACATCAAGGCAAATGCCATAGCGGCCCTGACGGAAACCGGGTCGACCTGCCTGTGGATGTCGCGCATCAGTTCCGGGATTCCGATCATGGCGTTCACCCGTCATGCATCGACCATGCGCAAGGTAAGATTGTACCGGGGCGTCTATCCCATACAATTTGACATCACCCATACGGACCCGCTGGAGGCCAACCAGGAACTCATCGCCATCCTGCTCAGGCGCAAGCTGGTCAGCGAAGGCGACATAGTCCTGATCACGAAAGGCGATCTAAGGGGGCGCCGCGGCGGCACCAACAACCTGAAAATCGTTCGGGTGGGTGATATCACCACGCAGGAGATCTAATACGCGTTGCCGGAGACAGGATGTGTCTGTCCCCGGAAATGCCCTGATCTCAGCCACAGAGGACACTGAGGACACTGAGGACACAGAGAAAATCTGTATCCCCCGAGGTAAATCCGGGCGGGCAGTGAATTGAAAATTGTCCCTGACCGCATTACCATTATGGCTTGTGAATCAGGCAAGTATTTTCAACCACGGGAGTTATTCTGAATGAGTGATATGACCGAACAGATGGCGCAAACGGCTGCCGCCATGGTAGCGGAAGGCAAAGGCATTCTTGCCATTGACGAGAGTCTGCCGACCATTAAGAAACGTTTCGACACCATCAATGTCGAATCCACCGAGGAAAACCGGCGCGCCTACCGGGAGCTGCTGATCACCGCGGACGGTGGGGAAGAGTTCATCAGCGGCATGATCCTGTTCGACGAGACGCTGCGGCAGAAGACCCGGGACGGCGTGCCGTTCCCGCAGGCGATGATGGCTAAAGGCATTATGCCCGGCATCAAGGTGGATACGGGCGCCAAGGATCTGGCCGGACATCCCGGCGAGAAGGTGACCGAAGGTCTTGACGGTTTGCGCTCTCGTCTTGCTGAATATAGCGAACTGGGCGCCCGTTTTGCCAAGTGGCGCGCCGTGATCACCATCGGCGACCATATCCCGACCAACGGGTGTATCGAAGCCAACGCCCATGCCCTGGCCCGCTACGCGGCACTGTGCCAGGAGGCCGGCATCGTGCCAATGGTGGAACCGGAAGTGCTGATGGACGCAGACAACGATATCGACGTGTGTTACTGGGCAACGGAAAAGACCCTGAGAACAGTCTTCAAGGCCCTTTGCGACCAGGCCGTGGCGCTGGAACATACCATCCTGAAGACCAACATGGTCCTATCAGGCAAAAAGTGCCCGGTCCAGGCAGGCGTGCAGGAAGTCGCTGAAAAAACCGTCCGCTGCCTGTTGAACACGGTGCCGGCGTCACTGCCGGGCATCGTATTCCTGTCCGGCGGACAGAGCGCGACCCTGGCAACGGCCCACCTGAACGAAATGAACCGGAACCATGACGGCCTGCCCTGGCCGCTCAGCTTCTCCTACGGGCGCGCCTTGCAGGAACCCTGCCTCAAGACCTGGGCGGGCAACCCGGAGAACTTCGGCACCGCGCAGGCAGCCCTGCTGCACAGGGAAAAATGCAACAGCCTGGCCTGCCTGGGGCAATATTCTGACGCGCTTGAAGAAGCAGCGTGATAGTCCATCATACCAGGCCTCCTCACGCTGGTCCGTCATGCCGGGCTTGACCCGGCATCCAGTGGAATACCGTGTCGCCCAAAGGGCGACTCTTTGTCTTACTGGATTCCGGCCTTCGCCGGAATGACGATTTGCACGGTGACTGAAGATCTCAGCCCGGAAACCGCGGCCGCCTGGCAGGCCTACCAATCCATGTGCGCCAGCAAGGATGAGTATTTCTCCCTGCTGAAATCCCTGGATGAAAAATACAAGAACGGCGGCGAACCCGGCATTGCCGAAAGCTTGAAACTCGAGCAATTACTGGGCGAACACGATAAAAAGGTAAAATTGTTCAACCAGGCAGTGTCCGCCATCACCGACCCCGGCGCGAAACAGCAACTGGTGGAACTCCTGAAGGTGGCGGCGGACCCCAAAGCCAGTCATTGAAAACCGTTTGCTGATTTCCCTGTCATTGCCGGATGCAAAACCCTGACCTGACCCGTTCCAGCCTGAGGATGGAGGCCGTACAATCCCCTGTGGTGCCCATTGTGGCTGACCTGATCAGGGAGACGCCGGGGACAATCTCCCTCGGGCAGGGCGTGGTCTGCTACGGGCCGCCGGAGGGGGCCTTGCGCAACGTCATTGCGCATGGAACGGAACTGGACCAATTTTATGGTCCCGTGGAAGGTATTCCTGAACTCGCCGGGATGCTGACGCGCAAGCTGGCTGAAGAGAACCGGATAACCGCCGGTGATGAGCGGCGCCTGGTAATCACCGCCGGGGCCAACATGGGTTTCCTGAACGCGCTGTTTGCCATCGCCGACCCCGGCGCGGAAGTCATATTACCGACCCCCTATTACTTCAACCATGAGATGGCTGTCAGGATGCTGGACTGTCAACCTGTTTGTGTGCCGACCGACCGGAATTTTCAGGTTGACCCGGCGGCCATAGCCGCGGCAATGACCAAGCGAACCGCCGCGGTCGTGACCATCTCGCCCAATAATCCCAGCGGCGCCGTTTATCCTGAAGAAACCCTGCGTGCGGTTAATGAACTGTGCCGGGAACGGGGGATCTACCACATCAGCGACGAAGCCTATGAATACTTCGTGTATGACGACCGGTGGCACTTCTCGCCAGCCTGCCTTGATGACTCGGTTAAGCACACCATTTCCCTGTTTTCTCTGTCCAAGGCATATGGTTTCTCATCCTGGCGCATCGGTTACATGCTTATCCCGGCGCACCTGCACGATGCTGTGCGAAAAGTGCAGGACACCA
>CAYOEQ010000010.1:0-32549 GCA_964402775.1 uncultured Enterobacteriaceae bacterium | reverse complement strand
TGGATTCAGCATCAACGTTGACCTGTATGCAGATATTCAGGGGAGGCAGGTGCGCGGGCCGCGCCGCGTTTAATCGCCGGGCCACCTTTATGCGGTCCACGGAATGTACCCAATCGAAATGCTCCGCGACCTGACGGGTCTTGTTGGACTGGATCGGACCGATGAAATGCCAGGTAAGCGACTGCCCGCTTAACTGCCCGATCTTGGCCCGCGCCTCCTGGACGTAGTTCTCGCCGAAATCCGACACTCCCAGTTGCGCCAGCGCCAGGACATCACCGGCGGCCCGGGTTTTGCTGACCGCCAGCAGTTTCACGCTACCCGGTTTCCGCCCGAACTGCCGTTCCGCCTCTGCTATCTCCCGGCGTACCTGTTGAAAGCGTTCGTGCAGGTTATTCATCGTATCAGTCTAAATCCAAACCGGGCTTGAAGGTAGTCCCTCTGCATGTTCCACAAGGTGTGATTAATAGTCGCAAGTATTTCCGTATATTTGACGTTTATTTGCAAATAGTAATACCATTCCCGCACCTTAGTATTATGGAGAGAATAATGAGGATTGAAAAATCCTTTACCGTAGTTGCGCCCCGTGAAAACGTTTGGGAGTTTATTACTTCGCCCGAATCGGTTGCGCCCTGCATTCCCGGTTGCGAACAGGTCGAACAGGTCGGCCCGAAGAAATACCAGGCGGGTATCAGAATAAAAATCGGGCCAATCAGGACGAAGTTCAAGGTCGATATTGATGTCCTTGAAGAACGTCCCCCTGAATTTGCATCCTATCAGACCCAGGGGGTGGAGGGCGGCAAAGCGAGCAGGATAAAGGCTGTGAGCAAACTTTCGCTGACTGAGATTGACAGCGCTACGACGGAGGTGTTGTACACGTCGGAAATTAATCTGATTGGCCGTTTGGGCAAGTTCAGCCAGGGTATGATGAATAAAGTCGCTGATTCCATAGGGGAAGACTTTATTCTGGCTTTACGCAAGGAGATTGAGGTCGATTAAGCCCATTATCCAGGTATTTGTTGCCGGCACTCCAAGTGAACCACGAGGAGCTGATCGAAACGCAGGCAATAAAAAAGGGTCCTGAGGACCCTTTTTTATACAACTTGTAATATCGTTATTACTTGTTGTTGATGTACATCGTAACTTCGAAACCGAAGCGGATGTCGCTGTATTCAGGAGTTTGCCAGTTCATTCTAATTTCTCCGATTGGTTGATATTAAGGGTTAAAACTTCTTTGCCTTATATCGTGCAGGTTCCGTGCCAAAATTAAGAAAAATGCGCATAATTCTGTAAAGATTTTATATTTCAATGAGTTACGAGAACAGAAAAGGGCGTGAAAAATTTCCTGTAGCGGAATGTGGATCATGGTTCTGGTTGTAATTCTTCACTTTTCTGGTTGTTGCCAACCATTTCCGGAAACACTTCATCGGCCTGGAATACCGGGCCGTCCACGCATACGCGCAGCATGGAAACCTTCCCGTTCCTGTAAACGGGCGTGGTACAGCCGGCGCAACCGCCTACGGCGCAGGCCATGTATTCTTCCAGTGAAACCTGGCAGGGAAGGGCAAATTCCCTGGCCAGGCCGGCAACGGCCTGCAACATGGGAGTCGGTCCGCAACTGAATATCTCTACCTGTTGCCGTTGTCCTGCATCGAGGCTGTCCAGCCAGATTCGCGCCAGGTCGGTAACGAGACCGTCGTGACAGCCGGGATAACCCTGCCTGCTGGTAAGGCGGCTGGGGATCCCCCAGTCTTCCAGCAGGGGCATGCAGGCAATAGCGTCGCCGGGAATCCCATCCACCATGATCTTTGAGGGTTTCGGCTTGAAAGGAAACGGGATCTCCGAGCCCATGATGGCAAAGGGTTTCACGGCCGGCGCCTGTTTCCTTATATGCTCGGCGAGGAACACCATGGGAGGGATGCCCACCCCGCCGCCGATGAGCAGGGGAACGCCCCGGTAATCCCGCAGTTTGAACGGTTTGCCGATGGGGCCGAGCAGGTTGATACAATCGCCGGCCCCGGCGCCGGCCAGTTTTCTCGTGCCCTGGCCGTGGGCCTTGTACAGGATGTCTATCCAGCCGGCCTCGGGGTCCGCCCGCATGACCGACATTGGCCTGCGCATGGGCAGGTCTTCATGACAGCGCAGGTGGACAAAGCTCCCCGGCAGGGCGCGCCCGGCGGTGGCGCCCGCCGCCAGGCGCAGGAGGTACTGTTCGGCGTCCAGCGACTGTTGTTGCAGGACCGCGGCATCCTCGATAAATATGGTGTCGCGGGTATCCGGGTGAATCACGGGGTCATACGTCCTCGAAAGCCGGCTTGCCGTCAATAATCGTATGGGTGACTTTGCCGTTCATCTCCCAGTCGTCGAAAGGCGTATTTTTCCCGGCGCTGGCCAGTTCTTCGGCATTGACGGTCCACTGCCGGCCTTCATCGAAGATAAACAGGTCGGCAGCGGCGCCCTCGGCCAGTGTCCCGGCGCCGATGCCTATGATTGATGCGGGCCGGCAGGTCAGCGCGCCGACGATTTGCTCCAGCTTGAAACCGTGGGTTGATGCCAGGTTGAACACCAGCGGCGCCAGTACCTCCAGTGTCGATGCGCCAGGCTCGGTGCTGCTGAACGGCGCAGCCTTGGCGTCTTCATCATGGGGCTGATGATCCGAACAGACGGCGTCGATGACGCCGCTCCGCAGCCCGTCCAGCAATGCCTGCCTGTCCCGGTCGGTACGCAGGGGCGGCCACAGGTGGCATTGGGAATTGAAACCGTCAACGTTCATCTCCGTGAGGTACAGGTAACAGATCCCGGCATCCGCGCTGACCGGCAGTCCCTGCTGTTTTGCCGCGGCCACCAGTTCCACGCTGCGGGCGCAGGACAGGCGGCAGAAATGTGCCGTAACTCCGGTCTGTTCGATCAATAACAGGGCGCGGCTGATGGCTATCGTTTCGGCAGTTTCCGGAATACCGGGCAAACCCAGGCGCGTGCTGATTTTCCCCTCGTGCATCACGCCCTGGTTTCTCAGGTAACTGTCTTCCGGGTGAATGAACACGGGCAGGTCAAAACCGACGGCGTATTCAAACGCGCGGCGCAGTACTTCCGTGTCTGTGATCGGTTTATCGGCATTGGACAAACCGACACAACCGGCCAGTCTGAGGGCAGCCACCTCCGTCAACTGGCGTCCTTCCAGTCCTTTGGTCAGGGCGCCCAGTGGAAATATGCGTGTCTTGCCGAGGCTGGCCTGGCGCTGGTGGATAAGCTCGACGACCGGCGGGTTGTCCGTTACCGGTCGTGTGTTCGGCGGGCACACCATGCTGGTTACCCCGGCGCGCACGGCCGCCCCGGTTTCGGATGCGATGGTCGCCTTGTGTTCGAATCCCGGCTCGCGGGTGTGGACGCTGAGGTCCACGATCCCCGGACAAACGAATTGGCCTTCCAGCGCTATCTCAAGATCGGCGCTGAAACCGTCAACCGCTCTGCCGGCGGACACTATCCTGCCGTCCGCGATGTACAGGTCGCCCAGTTCATCAAGCTGCTGCGCGGGGCAGAGCAGGCGGCCGTTGCGGATTATGATACGCATCACTCCCCAACCGTCCCGTCGCCGGGCGCGGCGCCCATGACCATGGCCATGACTGCCATGCGTATTGCTATGCCGTGACTGACCTGTTGCAGAATAACAGACCTTTCCCCATCTGCGACCTGTGAATCGATCTCAATACCCCGATTGATCGGACCGGGATGCATCACGATAACGTCGGGGTCGGCTATCCGCAGGCGCGCTTCGGTAAGGCCGAAACATTGGAAATATTCCTCCTCACTTGGAAGCACGGCATTGCTGATCCGTTCCCGTTGCAGGCGTAACATGGTGATGACGTCCACGTCGCGCAGACCTTCATTCAAATCATGGAAGACCTGCACGCCCAGGCTCCCGATATCTTCCGGTATCAGGGTTTTTGGAGCAATGACGCGAATATCACTGACCCCCAGGGTGTTGAGCGCATGAATTTTAGACCGGGCAACCCGCGAGTGCGCAATGTCGCCTACAATGGCTATTCGCAGGGATTCGAACTCCGGTTTATGGCGGCGGATGGTGAACATGTCCAGCATGGCCTGGGTGGGATGGGCATGGCGGCCATCCCCTGCGTTGATGACGCGGACATTTTCCGCCACCTGACCGGCAATAAAATGTGCTGCGCCGCTATTGCCGTGGCGTACTACAAACAGGTCGCAGTGCATGGCTTCCAGGGTATGCAAGGTGTCCTGCAACGTTTCGCCCTTGTTGGTGGCAGAGGTGGCGATATTGACATTCAACACGTCGGCGGAGAGGCGTTTGGCTGCCAGTTCAAAAGTCGTGCGGGTGCGCGTGCTGGATTCAAAGAACAGGTTGGCCACGGTTTTACCCCGTAACAACGGCACTTTTTTTACGGAGCGCCCACCGACGCCGGCAAAGGATTCCGCATAATCAAGGATACTTGTCAGAATTTGACGACTGAGGCCTTCCGTCGTCAGAAAATGTATGAGGCGACCGTGCTGATCCAGTTGAATAGAGTGGCCTGTCATTCTGCTGTCGTGATTTCCAGCGCCAGGGGTTCCGGGCCTGAGAGTTTGACATGCTGGTTTGTTTCCAGGTCCAGATGTTTTCCGGCCACATCTGCCTGTATGGGCAGTTCCCTGCCGCTGCGGTCCACCAGCACCGCCAGGCAGATGCTCGCTGCCCTGCCGTAATCGAATAATTCGTTCATTGCCGCGCGCACGGTCCGGCCGGTAAACAGCACATCGTCGATCAGAATCACGTGACGGTCGACCACATCGAAAGGCAGGCTGGAAGGCGTTACCCGGGGATGCAGCCCTATGCGGCTGAAATCGTCGCGGTAGAATGCGATATTGAGCTTGCCGAGAGGCTGGGATGAGCGGTACAGGGTGTGCAATTGTTGCGCCACCCAGACTCCTCCCGTATGGATGCCTATAAATAGGGGATTATTCCTGTTGTGTTCCTGTAAATATCGATCCAGCCCGGCTTTCATGTTCCGGATCAGCTGCTGCACATCGAGGTTGTTTTCCGGCATATTTTGGAGGTGATCCTGTACGTCAGTGATTATAACATTTTCTGACCTCTCCGCCATCCTGCAACCAACCCTCCAGGATTATCTGCGCCGCCACATGATCTACGGCATCATTGTTGCGCTGCCGGGCCCGGGCTTCGACAGTCGAGAGACGTTCATCGGCGCGCAGCACCGGCAAGCGGTAACGCCCTTGCAGTTTTCGGGCGAACGCGTCAACGGCAGCGCCGATGGGATGCCGGCTGCCGTCCATATTCAACGGATTACCGACGACGAGCGCCTGGGGCTGCCATTGGTTGATCAGCCTGCCAATCCGCTCCCAATCCGGGCGGTTGTTGCGTACGGTGATGATTTCCAGCGGCGTCGCCGTGTCAGTCAGTGTCTGACCTACCGCCACGCCGATTCTTTTTGTGCCGAAGTCGAAACATAGCAGGGTAGTAGAACCGGGCACGGTTCAGGCGTGTCCGAAACCGGTCGATAGCTGGTGATGGTCGATGCCCAACAAGGCGGTAGCCGATGACCAGCGCAGTTCACAAGGTGTGTTGAAGATGACATCCAGGTCCGCGGATACGTTAAGCCAGGCGTTTTCCTTTATTTCCTCTTCCAGTTGACCGGCCGACCAGCCGGCATAACCCAGGGCGATCAGAAAATTATCCGGTCCCGCGCTTTCCGAGATGGCGTGTAATATGTCCCTGGAAGTCGTGATGCCCAGTGCATCACAGACGTTGATCGAGGAATCCCACTGACTGCCCGGTTCGTGCAACACAAACCCCCTGTCGGTGTGGACCGGCCCGCCCTGATATACGGGCAGTTTGGCGATGGACTGGTTATCCGGCGTCATCTCCATCTGCGTCAGGATTTCGCCCAGGGCACAATTCGCCGGGCGGTTGATTACCAGTCCCATGGCGCCATCTTCATTATGCGCGCAGATATAGGTGACGGTTTGAGAAAAATTGGGATCCCTCAGACTGGGCATGGCAATGAGAAACTGGTTGGTTAAGCTATCGTGAACCATATCTCTAATAGTATCCCTAACGGCTTCGGAATGCCACCAGGAAGTTAAATGCTGCTATTTGAATCCGCTCTGGTCCAGGAACTGCCAGGTCCTGGTGATGTGCAGGACGTCGGTTTCCGCCCGGATCGCCTCGGGGAAAGGCGCATACGGCGCCGCCAGTTCCACGATCCTTATCGCCGCATCATCAAGTACCTTGTGGCCCGAGGAACTGCGAATGGTGATTTGATTTATCTTTCCGTCCGGGTTCAATGCGACGTCCAGCACCAGTTGACCGGAGATTTTTCTCCTCCTGGCTTCCTCCGGGTAATTCAGGTTCCCCACCCGCTCCACTTTTGCGCGCCATGCCTCCATGTAGGCGGCGTATTTATATTTACGGGTGCTGGCGGATATGAAGGTCCTTTTTGGACGATTCGCCCTGGTCTCCAGTTTGCGCTGAACCTCTGAACTCAGGGCGGCCATCTTCAGGCTGTTGGTCATCAGTTCGGATGCGCTGGGGCGCTTTGTCTGAACAACGTCCGGGGTTTCCTCCGCTGCGGATGTGTGCTGTTCCACCTGCACGGCCAATTGTTCAACGGTTTCCTGCTCAGGCGGTGATGCCGGTTCCGGCGGTTCCGGTTCTGCTACAGGTTCGATCTCCTGCGGCGGCACCGGTTCGGCCAATTCAGTTCGTTCCGCTATCTGCATGGGGGGCAGCGGCGATGCCGGGATAGACTCCGCGTCGATATCCCCACCCCCGATCAGGTTCGCCTGCGCCAGCACGTCGGCGTCTTCCGCGGCTTCGGTTGATTGCCGCACCAGGACGATGTCCATGTATTCATAGCGCGGACCCGCTTTTTCCTCCGGGGCAAAGACGATCCCTAAAATGACCAGGGCATGGAAGATCGCCGCCAGACAAAATGTCAGGCTCAGGCGGTCCTCCGGCAGCAGTTTCGGTTGCCGGGAACCGGCATTCGGCAACGCGATATCCGGTTGCTTCAAACCCTGGTGCATCGCCGCCGTAATGCTCAAGATGACTGTCCCGTTTTACCTGCAATGCAGTCCATTACCCTGCCCGCGATATCGCTGCCGTAGATCCGTTCCAGTTCCCTGACGCAAGTAGGACTGGTTACATTGATCTCCGTGAGGTAGTCACCGATGACGTCCAGGCCGACGAACACCAGGCCCATGGCGCGCAGCCGCGGTCCGACCTGCTCGCAGATCCAGTAATCCCGGTCACTGAGGTCCACGCCCTTGCCGGTGCCTCCCGCCGCCAGGTTTCCGCGTATCTCCCCGGGCTTCGGTATGCGCGCCAGTGCATGCTCATACGGCTGTCCATCAATAAGCAGAATGCGTTTATCGCCCTGTTTGATTGCCGCAAGGAACTGTTGGGCCATAATAAAGCTCTGTGCGTTTCGCGTCAGTGTTTCGATGATTATAGTCGTGTTGACATCCTCCCGGTCAACCCGGAAGACCGAGGCGCCGCCCATTCCGTCCAGGGGTTTGAGTATGACCTGGCCGTGTTGTTCGATGAAAGCAAGCAAGTCTTGCCGGTCACGGCTGATCAAGGTGGGGGGGATGCACTGGGGAAAATGGGTGATGGATGCCTTTTCGTTTATATCCCGGAGCGCTGCCGGGGCGTTGACGACAACCGTGCCCTGCTCCGCCGCGTGTTCCAGGATATAGGTCATGTAGATGTATTCCATGTTGAACGGCGGGTCCTTGCGCATCAGGATCACGTCCAGTTCCGGGAGCTCCAGTTCCGTGTGGCGATGAAACCGGTACCAATCGGACGCATCATCTGCAACGGTCAGGATGCGCGCCCGCGCCCGCGGCATGCTGCCGGCAAGATAGACATCATTCATCTCCATATAATAAAGCTCCCAGCCCCTGTGCTGGGCCGCGAGCAGCAGCGCCAGTGTCGTGTCTTTTTCGACCTTGATCCCGGCAACAGGATCCATGATTACGCCCAGTTTCATCAAATTTATCAGCCAGGTTCCTAAATTTCGCTTACCCTGTTAGTGTATCCGGATTGTATGGCAGGTCAAAGCGCATGACCCGGAATATTCGGGCCGAATGAGCATACTATGGTGAAAAGCTTACGTATTGTTACCAGAGAGAGTCCGCTGGCAATGTGGCAGGCGCAGTTCGTGCGCGACCGGCTGCAGGAGACGCATCCCGGCCTGAGTGTCGGCATCAGGACCGTCAAGACGATTGCCGATCGGTTTTTGCACAAGTCGCTGTCGGAAATGGGCGGCAAGGGGGTGTTCGTCAAGGAACTGGAGCAGGCGCTGTTGAATGACGAAGCCGACCTGGCGGTTCATTCGATGAAGGATGTGACCGTAGATATGCCTGCAGGGCTGGCGATAACGGCAATCATGGAAAGAGAGGACCCGAGAGATGTGTTCGTCTCGAACCGTTACCCGTCCCTGGATGACATGCCCAAAGGCGCGCGTATCGGGACGTCGAGTTTGCGCAGGCAATGCCAGCTCAATGCAGCCTGCCCGGATCTGATACTGCAGGACATCCGCGGAAACGTGGGGAGCAGGCTGCAAAAACTGGATGACGGCGCGTATGATGCCCTGATACTTGCCGCCGCGGGGATGAAGCGGCTGGGCATGGAGCGCCGAATCAGGGCTTACCTGGACGTGGCGGATATGCTGCCGGCGATAGGCCAGGGAGCCCTGGGCATTGAGATCAGGTCGGATGATGCGCAGGTGGAACAGCTTGTCCGGTCCCTGAGCCACGAACCAACCCGGTTATGCGTGAGCGCTGAGCGCGCCCTGTCCCGGAAACTGTACGGAGGCTGTCACCTGCCGCTTGCCGGTTACGCGCAGATCTCCGGCGAGACCCTGTCCATGACTGCCCTGGTAGGCTGTCCGGACGGCTCCAGGATAGTGCAGGATGCCATCAGCGGCGCCGCAGTCGATGCCGGGAAACTTGGTTATGAACTGGCTGAGAAATTGCTGTTGCAGGGCGCGGAAGAGATTCTCGCCGAGGTCATGGGCGATGCCGGACAGTAACGCAACATTGTCGGGAATCAAGGTCTGGGTAACCCGGCCCGCGCGCCAGGCAGGCGGCCTCTGCAGGATGATTGAGCAGAAGCAAGGTGTTCCGCTGGCGTTACCTACCCTGGTGATACGGCCTTACGCGGAAGAGGCGCGCGCGGAGGAAAACAGGCGCCTTCTTGCCGCCGCCGATTTTGTCATCTTTATCAGCAAAAATGCCGTCAGCCACGCCTTGGATCTGTTTCCCCATATTGCCGATACGCTACGGGGCAAGACCGTCCTCGCCGTCGGCCAGGCCACTGCCCGCTGCCTGAAGGCGTCGGGTTTTGGTAAAGTCGGACAGGTTGACACCGGCGGTAGCGAGGCGCTGTTGCGTCTGCCGGAATTGAACGAATCCGCTATCAGGGAGAAACGAATTGTTATCATACGGGGACAGGGGGGACGGGAGGAACTGCGTGACGTGTTGCTGGCGCGCGGCGCCGTGGTGGATTACCTGGAAGTATACCGGCGCGACAAACCTGATATGAGTCAGGCGGAAATGACGGAATTCTGGCATGATCAAACACCGGATGTTGTAATCATCACAAGCCAGGCGGGTCTTGATAACCTGGTCGAGCTGACCCCGCCCGCCGAGAGCGACCGGCTGTTGGGAACCCCCATGGTGGTGATGAGCGAGCGTATCAGGCAACACGCTACCGAGTCAGGGTTCATGCGAATTGCCGTAGCCCCTGATAATACCGATGCGGGCCTGGTTGAAGCCTTGCTCAATATCAACGAGAGCGTGAAACAGTGAACGACAAGGTTAATGAAATAACAGAAGAAGAGGTAACGGACGAGACCGCTGCAGGGACTGCCGAAGAGGCAGCCGTAGAGAGTGCGGAGCAAAGCGCTTCCCCGGGCGCCGCGGTACAGTCCGATACGCCGGACGCCGCCAACGGTGGTGAGCGGCGCAGAAAAGGCAGGTCCCGGCTTACCTCCCTGCTCCTGTTCATCCTGCTTGCCGCTGCTGCAACGGCTGCCGGGTATTTCATTGTTGACATCAGTAAGGGCAGGAAAGCCAACGAAGCCCAGCTTAAATCCCTGGCAGACAGGCTGGACATGCTTCAACAGAACCATGACGGCCTGAGCGCCGGCATCCGCCGACTCGCCGGCCGCCAGGCCGCCATTGATGATCAGCTTACCGGAATACTGCATAACCTGAACAGCCTGCGCCGTCAGGGAAGCGGCGATACGGGCTGGCAACTGGCGGAAGCAGGATACCTGTTCAGGATCGCATCCCTGCGCCTTGCGCTGGCGGGGGACGCGGAGACCGCACAGGCCATATTACTGTCTGCGGACGCAAGTCTCAGGGAAATCCCCGACCCGGCGCTTATCCCGGTGCGCGAACAGTTGATCGCGGATATCAACCGGCTTAAATCGGCTGCCGGGGCGGACTTTACCGGTCTTGCCCTGGCGCTGGGCGACCTGGCCGGACAGGCGGACCGATTGCCGCTTAGCCCGGGCGGTAGCGCCACGCAACCGCCGCCGCCGGTCGATAACCCGGCCGGAACGGAAAACCGGTGGCGCAGCCTGGCCCTGGGCATCTGGAAGGAACTGAAGTCCCTGGTGGTCATTTCCCGCACGGAGAGTAATTCTGTCGCGTTGCTGGCGCCCAGGGAGCGTTTCTTCCTGCACCGCAACCTGCGCCTGCAGCTCGAGGCGGCCCGGCTGGCGCTGTTGGTCCGGGATGAGAACCAGTTCCGTGTTTCCGTTAACGCCTGTATGGACTGGTTGACTGAATTTTTCGATACCGGCGATGCCCGGGTTCGCAACGCAATGGAGATTCTGGAGAGGGCGGCTGCCTCCGACCTGAATGAGCCAGCGCCATCAATCGATGCAACATTAAACGCGTTCGATGAGTATCTGGCGCGACAGGACAATCCGTCAGCCGGAGGCGCAGCGCTGCAATGAGACTGTTATTCACCGTGCTTATTGTGCTGCTGCTGGCAGTCGCCTTGGGATGGGTGTTGCAACAATCCCCGGGCGAGGTGGTATTTACCTACAGGGGGTGGATAATCCAGACCAGCCTGGTGGTATTTGTCATTATCGCCGCCGTGCTGTTCCTCGTGGCTTATGCGTTAATCCGCACGCTGGCGAGACTGCGGCGCGCGCCCACTGATCTACGCCGCTGGTCCGAAAGCAGGCGGCGCGGCCGGGTTTCGGCGGAGCAGGCCAGGGCCGAGCAGTTGACCCACCATGCCGGGTTGCTGCGCCAGGCCGGGGACGGACAGGACGGTCCCGCGCTGGAAGACGCCTGGCGGCGCATTCCAAACAAGCTGAAGAAAGAGAACGCCCTGATTGGCGCGTACGTTACCGAACGCCTGCGCCTTGGGGACAGCAACGGTTGCGAAGTCATGTTGCGGCGCGCGCTGAAGCGGCAATGGGACCCGGAACTGGTGCGCCTGTTCGGCCTGGTCGAGGGCAGGAGCCTGAGACGGCAACTGGAGTTCGCCGAGAAGCGCCTGACCCGGTCACCCGGGGACCCGGCGTTGTTGCTGGCCCTGGGGCGCCTGTGTAAAAGAAGCCGCCTCTGGGGAAAGGCCAGAAGCTACCTGGAACAGAGCATACAGGCCGGACCGGACCCTGCGGCCTGCCGGGAACTGGCGGTCCTGCTGGATCAACAGGGTGAACACGACGCCGCAAGATTGTATTTGCAGCAGGGTCTGAACCTGGCGACCGACGCCCAGGAAGGCGGCAACGCCGGAACTTCACTGGTCACTCCTTGGCAGCCATAATCTTCTTGACGAGGGGTTCAATGATCAACTGGATGGCAAAGTTGGTTTTACCGGCAGGAATCACAATTGTATAAGGCGTGGACATGAAGGAACCATGCAGCATTTCCAGCAGGTAGAGGAAGTCGACGGCCAGTTTGTCGCGATTACGGACGTGGATGACGGTAAAGCTCTCATCGCTGGAGGGTATGTGCACGGCGCCGAACGGATTGGCGGTGTCTATGGTGGGGACCCGCTGCAGGTTGATGTCGGTACGGGAGAATTGCGGCGTGATGTAGTGGACATAATCATACATGCGCTCCAGGATCATGCCGGTGGCGTCTTCGCTGCTGTAGCCGCGTACCGCCTTGTCGCGCTGGATTTTCTGGATCCATTCCAGGTTGATAATCGGCGTGATGCCGATAAGCACGTCGACATACCGGGCTATGTTCACCTCATCGGTAATCAGGCCGCCGTGAAGACCCTCATAGAGCATTAAGTCCGTATTGTCGGGCAGGGGCTTCCAGGGCGTCAGTGTGCCGGGCGTCCCGCCGTGGCGGGCGGCATCCGCATCATTATGAATATAGAAGCGCTGTTTGCCGGTGCCGCGTTCGGCGTACTCCCTGAAACCGGCTTCGAGTTCCTTGAGCAGGTTCCCTTCCGGCCCGAAGTGAGTGATATGCCTGCCCTCGCTCATGGCCTGGCGGGTCAACCGTTCCATTTCCTCCCGGTTATAGCGGTGGTAGCTGTCTCCTTCTATCACCGCCGCCTTGATACCCTGGCGATTGAAAATCTTCTCGAAGGCCTCTTTGATATTGGTAGTCCCTGCTCCCGATGAGCCGGTTACCGCGATAATGGGATGTTTTTTTGACATGGCTCCCCTTGCAAAATGGGCTGTGTGGGTTGCATACTCTTTCAAGCTGGACTCTAACTCAAGCCGGGACCGATCCTGTTACATTTTGCCATCATGCAGCGAAACAAACCCACAGACTTTGCACTTTACTTGCGCTTGCTGGCTTATGTAAAGCCCTACCTGAGGATTTTTCTCGTGGCCGTGCTTGCGCTGGCAGTCCTTGCGCTGACCAGTCCGGCGATTGCCGCATTATTCAAGAACATTACCGAAGGGGTTTTCCGGCACTCCGAGATTGACCTTGTTACCGGCGTGGTGCTGCCGATAATCCTGGTCTTCCTGGTGGCCGCGGTGTCTTCATACATCAGCCGCTATGCTCTTGCCTGGGTCGCGGAGCGGCTGGTCATGGACCTGCGCGTGGAGATGTTCAAGCGCCTGTTGTCCCTGTCCTGCGCCACCCTGGACCGGCATACCGCCGGCAGCCTGGTCTCCAGGTTCACTTTTGACGCGGCCCAGTTGAAAGACGCGGCAACCAATGTCATCACCACCCTGGGAAGGGATACCCTGAGCATTATCGGACTGGTGGCCTGGATGGCGTATATCGACTGGTTATTGACGCTGATCGCGTTACTGGCCGGGCCGGTTATCCTGTCGGTGCTGCTGGCATTACGCCGGCGCCTGCGCAGGTTGAGCCGGCGTGTGCAGGATTCCATGGCCGACCTGCACCACGTTCTGAATGAATCCATCACTGCGCACCGGATCATTAAAATTTTTGCCGGACAGGCCCAGGAAGGCGAGAAGTTCAGTAAAACAGCCAATGCCAATCGCAGCATGAACATGAAATTTGTGGCGGCCTCGGCGGCAGGCACGCCGGCAATCAACCTGATCACCGCGTTGGCGCTGGGCGCCATCGTTTATGCGGCCGCGGCGCACGCGCAGGCCGGCAGTATTTCCGTGGCCGAATTCAATTCTTTTTTTGCAGCCCTGCTGATGCTGTTGAGCCCGTTGCGGCGCCTGGCGCGCATCAATGAGGACCTGCAAAAGGGCCTGACGGCCTGTGAGAGCGTATTTTCCTTCATCGACCAGGAACCGGAGCCGGAAGGGGACAAGGTATCCGCTGCCGGACTGACCGGGACAATCGAAATACGCGACCTGGGCTTTGCTTATGACACGGAGAGCGGCCCGGTGTTGCAGGACATAACGGTGACTGCCGGGCCCGGACAGGTGATCGCCATTGCCGGCCCTTCGGGCGGCGGCAAGACCACCCTGGTCGACTTAATCGCCGGGTTTTATGAAATCACAAGTGGCGAGATCCGGCTGGACGGGCATGATATCCGCGATCTTCCCCTGGCCGCGCTGCGGGAGAACATCGCCCTGGTCAGCCAGCACGTGGTGCTGTTCAACGATACGGTGTTCAATAACATCGCCTACGGCAGCAACCGGGACGCAACGCCGGAACAGGTCAGGGAAGCGGCGCGCCTGGCCGATGCCCTGGAGTTCATCGAGGCCCTGGATGACGGGTTCGATACGGTTATCGGCAATGACGGCTCACGCTTGTCGGGCGGGCAACGCCAGCGTATCGCCCTGGCCCGGGCGCTTTTGAAAGATGCCCCCATACTGATTCTGGATGAGGCAACGGCCGCCCTGGATACGGAGTCAGAACGCAGTATTCAACAGTCCCTGGCTTCCATCCGTCAGGACAGGACCTGCATTGTCATCGCCCACCGGCTGAGCGCCATTGAAAAAGCGGATCACATACTGGTAATGGATAACGGCAGACTGGTCGAAGCGGGCACACACTCTCAATTGATTGCACAGGGAGGAATTTATACCCGGTTATATAGCATCCCACCTTCCTGACTTAACCGGAGGTTCCCTACTCCCCGGCAATGGTCATATTCTCAATCAGCACCGAGCCGGTTTTGATGTTGCCGCGGTTATCGACATCGTTGGCGATGTCGACGATATGTTGAAACATGTCCTTCAGGTTGGCGGCGACGGTAATTTCCTCAACGGGGTACGCGATCTCTCCCCGCTCAATCCAGAAACCCGATGCGCCCCGGGAATAATCGCCGGTGACCTGGTTCACGCCGAAGCCGATCATGTCGGTGATCAGCAGGCCGGTGTCCATCTGCCTTATCAGCGCATCCAGGTCCTGTTCCCCGGTTTGCACCACGAGGTTATGCACGCCGCCGGCATTCCCGGTGGGCGTCATGCCTAATTTGCGGGCGGAATAGGCGCTCAATACATAACTCTCCAGGACACCGTCCCTGACCAGGTGCTTGCGTTGGGTGGCCATGCCGTCGTTGTCAAACGGCGCGCTGCCCAGTTCTTTGGGCAGGTGGGGTTGTTCCTCGAGTTGTATCCGGGGAGCAAAGACCGGTTCGCCCAGCTTGTCCAGCAGGAATGAGGCGCGCCGGTACAAGGCGCCGCCGGAGACCGCAGTAATGAACGCGGAAAACAGGCCTCGCGCGACCGGGGCCTCGAAGATCACCGGCGCGGACCGGGTGGTCAGTTTTTTCGCATTCAACCGGGACAGGGTGCGGCGCGCGGCCTCCCGCCCTACCCTCTCGACGTTTTCGAGATCGCGCCGGTCGCGGGCCTTGGTATACCAGCCGTCGCGCTGCATCCTGCCGTTTTCCTCGGCAATAACGGTGCAGTCGATGTTGTGGGAGGACCAGTCCCAGCCGTTGATGAAACCGTGAGTGTTGCCGTAGAGGTGGGAACCGGTATAGGTTCCTACCAGGGAGCCGTCGGAATTGGTCAGCCGCGCATCCTCCCGGCGCGCCGCGGTCTCACATTCAACGGCGAGTTCGATTGCTGCCTGGGGGGCAATTTCCCAGTAATGGCACAAGTCAAGGTCCGGGACGCTCGTTGCCAGGAATTCAGGGTCGATCAGGCCGGCGCAATCATCCTGGCTGGCGTGCCTGGCGATGGTGCAGGCGGCGTTGACGGTTGCCTCCAGCGCCTCATCGGAAAAATCCGATGTGGAGGCGGAGCCTTTGCGTCCGCCCATATAGACCGTTATTCCCAGGCCCTTATCGCGCTGGTGTTCAATGGTCTCGACCTGGCCCATGCGCACGTTGACCGAGAGGCCGCGGCCGGTATTGATATCCGCTTCCGCGGCGTCGGCGCCCAGCTTGCGGGAACTGGACAGGACATGGTCGATTAACGGGCGGAGATCCGGTTGATGAGATTGCATTGTTATTTCGACAGGAAGTTAAAGCCGACCATTCTAACACCGTTACACGGCACACGAGACATCCATATAAGTTACAGGACACCCATATAAATTCATTGGGTGTCCTGTAAAAGACATGGGTGTCCTGTTTTAGTATTTTTCTAACATTGCTGCACGGGTTACAATTCACCCATGGACGTATCCAGTGTTTTAGACGGACTGAATGAGGCGCAGCGCGAGGCAGTCGCCGCGGCGCCCGGCAATATCCTGGTGCTTGCCGGCGCCGGCAGCGGTAAGACCAGGGTGCTGGTGCATCGTATCGCCTGGTACCTGGACACGGAACAGGCTGCGCCTTACGGCATACTGGCGGTCACGTTCACCAACAAGGCTGCCGCGGAGATGCGCGCCCGGATTGAGACCTTGCTGAAACACCCTGCCGGCGGCATGTGGGTGGGTACTTTCCACGGGCTTGCCCACCGGGTATTGCGCCGGCACTGGCAGGAAGCGGGCCTGCCGGACAGTTTTCAGATCCTCGACAGTGAGGACCAGTTGCGTACCCTGCGCCGGGTAATACGCGGCTTGAACCTGGATGAGAGCCAGTATTCCCCCAGGGAGGCGCAATGGTTCATAAACGGGCAAAAGGACGAGGGTTTGAGACCGCAACATATCAATATTCACGGCGACCCCATCCTGGAACAGATGGTGGCGATTTACCGCAGCTACCAGCAGACCTGTGATCGCGCCGGACTGGTTGACTTTGCCGAACTCCTGTTGAGAACCCACGAACTGTTTCGTGACCAGGGCGATCTCCTGGCTCATTACCGGCAGCGCTTTCGCCATATCCTGGTGGACGAGTTCCAGGATACCAACGCGTTGCAGTATGCCTGGTTGCGGCTGTTGGCGGGCACGGACAACCACCTGTTCGCCGTCGGAGACGACGACCAGTCCATCTACAGCTTCCGCGGCGCCCGGATGGAGAACATGCAGCGTTTTCAGCAGGACTTTCCCGCGCCGGTCCTGTACCGGCTGGAACAGAACTACCGTTCCACCACCAACATATTGAATGCCGCCAATGCCCTGATAGCCAACAATAGCGCCCGCCTGGGCAAGAACCTCTGGGCCGAAGGCGCGGCGGGCGACAAACTGGAACTCTACGCGGCCTACAATGAACACGATGAGGCCCGGTTCGTGGTGGAAAGAATCAGCGTTGCCAAGCTGAATAACGTCAACTACCGGGACAACGCCATCCTGTACCGGGTCAGCGCCACCTCACGGGTACTGGAGGAGGCGCTGATGCAGGCCCGGGTGCCGTACCGCGTATTCGGCGGCATGCGGTTCTATGAGCGTATGGAGATCAAGGATGCCCTGGCTTACCTGCGCCTTGCCGTTTACCGCGATGATGATGCTTCCTTCGAACGTATCGTGAATACGCCGTCCCGGGGAATCGGCCAGCGCAGCCTGGAGGAATTACGCGGGACCGCAAGGCGGGATAACATCCCGTTGTGGGGCGCCGCCCGTGCGCTGGTAACAGACAAGCTGTTGCCGGCCCGGTCCGTGTCTGCGCTCGAGCGGTTTCTCAGCCTTATAGAAGGCATGGCGGAGTCAATCTCCGGCAAGGGGCTCGAGGAGACTATGAACAACGTGATCAAGGCGAGCGGACTTGTCGAGCACTACCGCAAGGAAAAGGGCGAGCGAGGGATCGCGCGGGTTGAAAACCTGGAAGAACTGGTGAGCGCCGCCGGGCAATTTACGGTGGACGAGGATGTTCATGGCGACGTGGAGCCCCTGACCGCGTTCCTGTCCCACGCCGCACTGGAGGCAGGCGAGACCCAGGCCGATGCGTTCACCGACGCGGTCAACCTGATGACCCTGCATACCGCCAAGGGGCTGGAATTCGACCGGGTTTACCTGGTCGGCATGGAGGAAGGGCTTTTCCCCCATCAACGCAGCTCCAACGATTTTGCGCAACTGGAAGAAGAACGGCGCCTTTGCTATGTGGGCATTACCCGCGCGCGCGGGAAGCTGACCCTGAGTTACGCCCGGCACAGGCGCATGCACGGTGCAGAGTTTTACCCGCAACCGTCGCGCTTCCTGGGTGAAATCCCGCCGGAGCTCATCGACGAGGTGCGCCTGGGCGGCGCGGTATCCGGCGATTTTTTCAACCGGGCGGAGCCCGCTGCCGACGCGCCCTTCGGACCGGGACAGCGGGTGGTGCATACCCGCTTCGGGGAAGGCACGGTCATGAACCTGGAAGGCCGCGGCAGCCATGCCCGGGTACAGGTGAATTTCGAAGAAGCCGGCGCAAAATGGCTGGTGCTGGCTTATGCTAACCTGCAACCTGCCTGAAAACGGTTCAGAAGAAGAAAGGGGACAGATTTAAAATCTGTCCCCGGCCATGTTCGGAGAATAAGATAGTGAAAGAAAACAATACCACCACCTCCATGATGTCCGTGACAGGGCGATTGTGCTGCCTGCTCCTGGCGGCTCTGGTTACCGGCTGCGGCAACGATGCCCCGGTTGAAAGTGGCAGCGCGGGTGTTGACGCGAGTAAAACCTATCGCTGGAAGATGGTGACCACCTGGCCGGCGAATTTCCCGGTATTCCAGGAAGCGCCGGAGATGTTTGCCGAAAACGTCCGTATCATGAGCAACGGGAGACTTGATATCAATGTCTTTGCCGGTGGCGAACTGGTGCCGGCATTGCAGGTGTTCGACGCGGTGTCCCAGGGCGCCGTGGAGATGGGGCATGGGTCCGCGTATTACTGGGCGGGCAAGGTGCCGGCCGCGCAGTTTTTCTCCACGGTCCCCTTCGGCATGGAGCAGAAGGGCGTGGAAGCCTGGTTGTACCATGGCGGCGGACTGGAGCTATGGAATGAACTGTATGAACCCTTCAACGTCATTGCCCTGCCCATGGGCAATTCCGGAGTGCAGATGGGCGGCTGGTTCAACAAGAAAATAGAAACCATTGACGACCTCAAGGGTCTGCGCATGCGCATTCCCGGACTTGGCGGCAAGGTGCTGGACCGGGCCGGCGGCAATCCCATACTTATGTCGGGGGGCGAACTCTATACCGCGCTGGAACGGGGCACGATCGATGCCACGGAATGGGTCGGCCCCCTGCACGACCTGCGCCTGGGCCTGAACCGCGCGGCCACGTATTATTACTACCCCGGCTGGCACGAACCGGGATCGGAGCTGGAACTGCTGATCAACCGGGCGCGCTGGGACAGCCTGCCGGTTGACCTGCAGCACATAGTCAGACAGGCCGCAGCCGCGACCGGCGCATGGACTTACAGCGCCATGGAATACCATAACAGCCAGGCGCTCAAGGAGTTGTCCGGGAAGAAGAACGTACAGGTGCTGCCATTTCCGCAGGAGGTCTTGCAGGCACTGCGTGGCGTCACCCGGCAGACACTGGAGAGTGAAGCTGAAAAAGACCCGGATTTCAAACGTGTGTATGAATCCTACCTGGCGTTCCAGGACTCTTATCAGGCCTGGCATCGACTCACTTCAAAGGCACTGGAGTCTGATTAAGTCAGGGCTTCCCGTATTACCGGTTTTGCCGTGATCTGCGCCGGCAAAGAAAATATAACGACACGCAGAAGAGCAGCAGCCACACCGAAGCCAGGTCCCCGGAAAACGGGTCGTAACGGTTTACCAGGTGGGCGTGCGGGCTGTAGGGCATGAAATCGGCAACGTGCCGGACCAGCTTCTCCCCGGCTACCAGCCCGGCATGAATACCGATACACAGGATCAGGTTGCCGGTCAGGAGGCGCACCAGGCCCAGTAACAGGCCCAGGAAAAAAAGGGTGAGCATGGCATCGTATCTTGCCGGGTCGGCAAACTGGAACAGGGCCGGGGGCAGCATGGTCAGGCCGGTGTTCCAGTGAATGGCCGCATCCGCCGGCAGGTCGCGGAATTTAAGATAGTGCACGGCGGCATACACCAGGCTGACCGTAACCAGTGCAAGCGCCGTATTGGTCTGACGGCCCAGGCCGCCGAGCAGGGCGCCGCGGAAGATAAGTTCTTCGACAATACCCACCAGCAGACCGGTCAGCAGCCCTCCGAGCAATAACAGGGATAATCGTTCAAGAGACAACAACCGTTCTGCATTGAGGTCATGGATGCCAAGCGCCAGGAGATTGGCCTCGATGATTGCCACGATGATAAACCCGGCTGCCAGTCCCTGGATAAGCCTGATATGGGCGCGGTGGGACCGGATCCCGAGCCGGCGTAATGACAGGCCGTTATAGTGTGCGAAATAAAGCAGGCTGAACAGCAGGCCGCTGAGCAGCGTCGTTCGGGAAACTACTTTTCTGAACGGTACTTCACCGAACGATGAAAAAATCTCATATACGGGAAATGCGAGGAGAGCGCCGAACAGGATGGCGCTTATGAAGACAGCGGAAAAAACAAGCAGGGCGCGCATGGCCGGCCGGCTGGATATATTTTATCGGCCCGGTTCATCGTTTATTGGCTGTTCGCCACCATGTAATCGACGGCGGCTTTGACTTCTTCGTCCGTCAGGTTCATGTTGCCGCCCTTGGGCGGCATGGCAATGAGGCCGCCCTCACTGATAAATCCCTTGATGGAGTGCTCATACAGCAACGCCATTCCCTGGGCAATGCGGCTCTCCCAGGCGGCCTTGTCTCCGACTTTCGGGATATTCGGCAAACCGTTGTGGCAGCTTATGCAGAGGCCGTTGTACACCCGCTGACCCATTTCCACAGGTTCCTCGCTGGTGGCTACCGTTGCTACGGTAGCCACTTCCACTGCTTCTGCATCCTCATCAAGCAGGTTCACCACGCCTACCGGAACGGTATTCGCGGAGACCTTGGTCGACTGTTTGCGGGCAACGGCATCCTCATCAACGCCAAGATACAGCGCCAGCACCAGAAATATGATGATCATCACGGCCAGCAGGCCGATCACAATCGAATAATTATAAAAAAACACCTTATCTTTTTTCGAACTCATGGACACCTCCTCTATTGAAAATGATTAAGGAAACCCTGACCGACTCCAGGATGGACTTGTTCAGGGTTTCCTTGGCTCTGCCTGCTGTATTTTAACAATCCGGCGGGCAATGTCATACCATCTCGAGTCAGCGCCCGCCGGTGTGCCGGTTGTCCCTTCAGCCGCGGCTTTTGCTTTCAGGTAGTCTTCGATGCCCACTTTTTTCAGGACATCCTTGAATGCGCGGTATTGCGCGGGGTCGAACGGCTTTTCCACACCGTACTTGTCGTGCAAGGGGTGGGGCGGGTAGGCGTGCATGACGGCTTCATACCCTGGCGGAAGCACGGTCTTGTCCTTTCCCAGCAGTCCGGGCAACAGGTGTGTATGCGGCCCCGCTTCCGTATGGGCTCCCTTTTGCGGGATGGGTGTATAGACTTCGATGCGGCCCAGGGCGGAGACGACGATGCGCTGCGGAGATGATTGTTGCAGCAGTCCGGGCAAGGCGTGTTGCTGGTCCGACAGTGTTTTCCCGCAGAATGAAGTTAATTCTTTTCCCAGGTTTGAATCGCCGGTTCGCACGCAGAAACGCGCCAGGTCCGACCCCAGGCCCAGGTCGAACAACTGTTTGTCCCGGTCCCGGGAACGGATCGCACCGGTATCGGCGCCAAGAGCTGTTATAACGTGGTTTGCCGGTATCCGCGAGAGTGGTTCCGGCAGGGCGAGCGCTATGGTTTGGGTCCATGACCTGGTGCAATGGGAAATGTCCTCGTAGGCGAAGCAGGCGAGTTCCTGCGCCAGGTTCACGGCGATGGCGCCCCGGTCCGTCACGGCATGTAACGCGGTTGCGTTTTCTTCGAAGCGCACGCTTTCTCCCTTGTCGTACATGAATTCCGCGATGGCGCCGGAGATGCCGTTGCTCCAACTGCTCTCCGTTGAGTGCAGGTAGCGCCTGATCAGGTTGACCTTCGTTTCACGGGAGGTAGTTACACCGGACTGCATGGCTGGTCTTCAGTGAAGAGTGGTTGTCTTTATATTAATGATCGTGACCGTGCAGGCGCCGGTGTTCTTCCTGCACCTCATCCCTGCGGCGTGTCAGCGCCTCGGCAGTAACCAGGCGTTTGTCTGCGACGATGCCCTCCAGCGCCGCCAGCCAGTGATGGTAATAGGTATTGCCGAGATCCGGGTCGCCCCCGGCGCGGGCTGCGGAGATGGCCCGGTTAAGTCGTTCCGCCCATTCCGCCCAGGTGAAATGCCCCTGTTCGTGCAACTTCAGGACCAGGGCAAACGCCTGCGCCTGCCAGGGCTCCCTGAACACGGGACCCTCCTCGTCCAGGGGTATTCCAGCCAGGGATTCGAGATCGGGGGCCTGCATAAACGGCTGTCTTATTTGTCCGGGTCCATGTAGTCATCGAACAGGTCGATGTAGAGGGAATCGTTGGCCGGGGCGTCTTCTCCCCACAATTCACGGGCGCTGAACCTGACGCTATAGACATGCTGCGGCTTGTCCGGACCGCCGTGGGCATTGGTATCGGGCAGGAGAAAAATGCCGTGGTCCATTTCCACGACCCCGCGCCGGCCCCTGATGTAGCGGGGTATGCGCGTGTGATGCGGCGGATTGATATTCCTGGCGATAATCGCATCGCCCGCCCTGAACCTGGGCGGGATGTCGGCGTCCACGAAGACCGGCATGCGGTTTTTCATGCCGTACGCCATCCGCTCCAGCGAGGCGGCTTCGATGCCGGCCGTCAACTCCGGGGCCGACACCTCACCTGATTCCAGTTCTTCCCGCGACACCATGTTTTTTTTCAGCATCATGTGTTCGAGGCTGTACAGCCATTTTTCGTAGTACGAGAAGGTCAGGTAGTCGGCGGGTGGGATGGTTTCCGTCATGTAGCGCACTTCATCGGTGACGAAAATCCCGGCGCCCATGGTGGCAAGGGTCATGGCATACACCCTCTTCTCCCAGTCTTCGTGAAATACGGGTTCGTCTTTTTCGATGTTCACCGGACCGATGTTGTCCATGCCGCCGATGTCATGAATGCTGTTCATAACGCGCTATCCTCCTTCCGTTATTGTTTAAAGAAGGGTTGCCTGGCCGGTGCCGACCATGGAATCGCGGGTGACGATTTCCTGCAATTCCGCTTCACTCATGTTCTCCGTGCCCTCCGGACGTTTCGGCAACACCAGGTACCTGATCTCCGCGTTGCTGTCCCAGACCCGAACCGCGGTCTCTTCCGGCAACTCCAGGCCGAACTCCCTTAACAGCCCGCGCGGGTCACGCACCGCCTTTGCGCGGTAAGGCGTGCTTTTATACCAGTTGGGCGGCAGGCCCAGCACCGGCCAGGGATAGCAGGAACAAAGCGTGCAGACGACCAGGTTGTGGACCGCGCCGGTATTTTCCACCACCACCATGTGACTGCCTTCGATCCCGGTGTATCCCTGCTCCGCCAGCGTTGCCGAGGCGTCTTCCAGCAGTCTCGCCTTGAATTCAGGATCCGTCCATGCCCTGGCCACGATAGCGGCGCCGATATGCGGCCCGACCTTGTTTTCGTAGTGATCGACAATGCCGTCAAGAGTCTCCCGATTGACCACGCCTTTTTCGGTTAATAGCGACTCCAATGCCCTCACCCGTAGTTGAACATCTGACAGCGGGGAGCGATGTGATGATGCCGTCATTTGGACTGCCTCTTGATGTTGTTTTTGTGTGGAGGTCAGCATGACATAAAGCGATACACTGTCAAGAGGTTAATCGGTGTCGGTCACACTCATTTTGTGGCAGAGATTAGAATTATGGTATAATACGTCTATGTGCCGTAAACGTCTTATTTGCCATAGAGTATAACAATGACTGATCAACCTGAACCCGGCGCTGCCTCACCCCGGCGCGCTGTCTCTCAGTGTGTCCATATGGACCGGGCCGGTCGGGTGGTGGTGCCTGCCGGAATAAGAAAGGCCCTGAACATTCGGGATCAACAGGAATTGACCATCACCCTTGAGGATGACTGTATCAGGCTTAAGACCATTGATGCCGGATTGAAGAGAATAAGAGAGATAGCAAAACGCAAGCGCAAGGGACGCGGCAGCCTCGTCGATGAGTTCATTGCAGAACGTCGGGCTGAAGCGGCGCAAGACTGAAAATGGCGCAGACCATTCTTGACGCCTCCGCCATGCTTGCTGTTATTCTGGAGGAGACAGGCGCGGACGTGGTTGTTGAGGCATTGCGTTCCGGTACGGCAATGTCTGCCGTCAACGTGGCGGAGGTTTCCGCGCGCCTGTGCCAGGAGGGTTGGGGAGACGATGAAGTCTCACTTGTATTCGGAGAGTTGGGTGTCCGGATATTGCCGTTTGATGCCGATGCCGCATTGTTGAGCGGTCGCTACCGCGTTGTAACGCAACCATTGGGGCTGGGGCTGGGTGATCGCGCCTGCCTTGCTACTGCAAGCAAGGAAGAATGTCCGGCGCTGACAGCAGATAAGGTCTGGGAGCAACTCGACCTCCCGGGCGTAGCTATACGCTGTATCCGTTAAACACCATGCGCCAGTCACAATTCGTACTGCTGATGCTTGTCGGGGGCACGATTGTTGCCGTCAGCATGGGCATCAGGCAGTCCTTCGGCGTGTTCCTGCAGCCGGTAGTCACCGACCTTGAGCTTACCCGGACCGCATTCGGGCTGACCATTGCCATTCAGAACCTGATCTGGGGCCTGGCGCAACCGTTTGCCGGGATGCTGACGGATAAATACGGAAGCTACCGCATGCTGGTCCTGTCCAGCCTGCTCTATATTGCCGGGCTGGTACTGACCGCACATACCTCGACCGAGGCGGGTCTGCACCTGAGCCTGGGGATGATGGTCGGTCTTGCCATGAGCGGCACAACGTTCACTGTGGTATTGAGTGCGATAGGCAGGCTGGTGCCGCCGGAGAAGCGGAGCCTGGCGTTCGGCATCGTATCCGCCGGGGGCTCCATCGGCATGTTTACATTTGTACCGCTGGGCCAGTTGTTCATCGGGCTGTATGGTTGGAGCACCGCCTTTTTGGTCCTTGCCGGATGTGTGATAATTGTGCCGTTGCTGTCACTGATATTCCAGCGCCAGTCCGGGGAGGACGCGCCTGTACCGGACCGGCCCGAAGAGACCTTGTCCCAGGTATTGCGCAGCGCCGGCGCACATTCCGGATACCTGCTGCTGAATTGCGGATTCCTGGTATGCGGGTTTCACGTATCCTTTATCGCCACACACCTGCCGGCGTTTCTGAATGACTCTGCCATTTCCCCCATGCGCGCGGCTTTCGCGCTCGGCCTGATCGGAGTATTCAATATCCTCGGCACCTACCTGGCCGGGCTTTACGGGGGGCGTTACCGGAAAAAATACCTGCTGAGCGGACTCTACCTGGGACGCGCGCTGGTCATTGCCGTGTTTATTGCCCTGCCCCTGAGTGACCTGAGCGTGATGCTCTTTGCCGCAGCCATGGGGCTGTTATGGCTAGGGACCATTCCGCTGACCAGCGGACTGGTAGCCGAGATCTTCGGGGTGCGTTACGGCGGCACCCTGTTCGGCATCGTGTTCTTCAGCCACCAGGTGGGCAGTTTTCTGGGCGCCTGGCTGGGGGGCTATTTATTCGAGACAACCGGTTCCTACACGCTTATGTGGCAGTTGGCGGTGTTGCTGGGCATTATTGCCGCCCTGTTGCACTGGCCCATTCGGGACGAACCGGTAGCCGTGCAGACAGCGCCGGCGTGACGCTGCCGGCGAGAAATGCGGGCTGATATTCAGCGGCGCCGTTCTTCCCGGATCAGCTCGTCAATGGTTTCAATCATGCGTTCGAACGATCCGGCCGATGCAGAAACCAGGTATTTGCCGTTCACGATAACGGCGGGCACCCCGGTAATTCTGGCGTCACGGGCCATCAGGAATGCCTGTTTCATCTTCACTTCGGTCTCATTGGAGTCGTAATGCCGGGCAAACTCTTTCTTGTTGAGTCCGACCTCGGCGGCGAAATCGATCAGGCTGTCGCGGGTAAATATATTGCGCTGTTGCGCGTGCAGCGCCCTGAACAGGGGAGTATGAAACTGTTCCAGGGCGCCCATCTTCTCCGCCGCGAAATAGCCGCGGGCATGAACCGCCCAACGGCTGTTCAACACGCCCGGCACGGGGCGGAATGCCACGTCTTCCGGGATGGTTTTAAGCCATGACTTGACGTGCGGCTCAAAGGAATAGCAATGGGAACAGCCGTACCAGAAGATTTCGACAACCTCGATCTTGTCGCCCGACCGGGTGGGCAGGGCAGGTTTGATCTGCGTCCAGGCAGGCCCGCCGTGGGAGTGTTCCTGGGCCGAGACATTGAGAACCCCCGCCAGTAGCAGCAAGGAAGTCAGTAATCGTAATACACGCATTATAATTCACCGTAGGAATGTAAGCCGGAAAGAAACATGTTGACGCCCAGGAATGCGAACAGGGTCACGAACAGGCCCACAATCGCCCAGGCCGCCATGGCCGGGCCTTGCCAGTTCCTGCTGATGCGCATGTGTAACCAGGCGGCATAATTCAGCCAGACTATCAGCGCCCAGGTCTCCTTGGGGTCCCACGACCAGTATCCGCCCCAGGCCTCGGCTGCCCATAGCGAACCCAGGATGGTAGCTACGGTAAAGAAAGCAAAGCCGAGGGCGACGGCCTTATACATCATGTCATCTATGTCGTCCCGGGCCGGCAGGCGTGCGAATGCCGGGCGCGGGTTTGCATCGTCGCCCCTGGCCAGGTAAGCCAGACCCAGCATGGCGGCAATGCTGAAACAGCCGTAGCCGATGAAGTTGGCCGGCACGTGGATCTTCATCCAGTAACTCTGCAGCGCCGGCACCAGCGGCTGGATTTCGTGCGCGCCCCGGTCGAAGGTGTACCATAACAGGAAGCCGATCGCGGCGCTGATCACCAGCAGGACGAACCCGCCCAGGGCGCGGGTCCGGTAACGTTTTTCATAATGCAGGTAAATGATAGCGGTGGTGACGCAGAACAGGATGAAGACTTCATACAGGTTGCTTACCGGAATATGCCCGACATCGGGGCTGATCAGGTAGGATTCGTACCAGCGCACCAGCATCCCGGTCAGGCCCATGCCCGCGCCGGACCAGGTCAGCCAGGTGCCTGTGGCGGCGGGAAATGCCGCACCTGAAAACAGGGCCAGGAAATAGCTCAGGGTTGCCAGCACGAACAGGAAACTCATCCACATTACGGCCGACTGGCTGGCCAGGAAATACTGCAGCATAAAGCGCTCTTGCGCGAGGGACAGGTTGGCGTCGTAGATGTGGATGGAGAACAGCGCCAGGGTGGCGACGATGAGCAGGAGGCGCCGAAGTTCGGACCAGGCGATGCCGGCGTAACCCAGCACCAGGGTGAGGCAGGTGAATATCACCCACTCGTAACCGTTCAGGTATTCCCGGAACCAGGCAAAGACAAGACTGAAGCCGCCCATCAACAGCGCGCACCACAGGTAATCGGCCAATCTCAGGGACAGCCGGTTTCCTGCCGGGATGACAGCATCTGCTGTGGCCTCACCTGTCATGACGTTTGAGCGCATGGCTTATTTGTTGGACTCCGTCCTGGTTAATTCATGTTCTATTGTACGTGAAATCTGCCTGAAGTAACGACTGAAATCGCGGGCATGGCGCGTGCGCGAGCCGGCCAACAATATTTCTGAACCTGAATCTCCGGGCCTGACAATCGCCCATAGCCGTTGATGAGGAACGTAGAATAACAGGAACACCCCGACAATCAGCAGGCTGAATCCCAGGTATACCCACTTGGCGCCCGGCGCGCGTGCAATTTGCAGTCCCGACGCCTCCACGTGTTCGAAGTCTGTCAATTGCAGGTAGTAAGGGGAGCCGTACTGGTGCAGGGCCGATAAGGTGATGATGGCGTCGTTGAGAAACTGTATATCCCTGTCCGATATATCATCGGCGTCCATACCGGCATCAGCGAGCATGGCCAGGTAAGCCTGTTCCAGCCCGAAGCGCAGGATTTTCATCGATGCGCTGTTCACGGTTCGGGCAGTCTCCTCATCCATGGCGGGGTCGACCTGTTGTTGCAGTAACGGGAAGCCCCCGTCCAGGAACAGGCGGACGATCCGCAACGTCACATTACTGACGTCCTGTCCGGTGATTTTTCCGTCAAGATCTGCCCCCGACAGCAGGGTTGCCTGCCTGTCGGCATAAATGCGCCTGAGCCTTTCGGTATCCTGTAATATGTCAAGCAACGCCAGGAAACGGTTCGGCGAACCGTCATCGTCCGCGGGGATGTGCAGGTAGCGAAACTCCTCATCGAGTGAGGAACGCACGCCGCTCAACAGGAATTCCCGCCCCTCCAGTGTTATGGGATACATGTAGTTGAGGTATTCGTTTGCCCGTCCGTCGGTGCGGCGCAATTTGAAATTAACGCTGGGACCGAAATCGCGGAATTTTTTGTCAATGGCCGGGTCCTCATTGGGGAAGATATTGAACTTGCGGAATTCCTCCATCTCCAACTGGTAATTCTCGCCGTTGTAGTCCAGGCTGACGGACCGGTTCACGTTTATCGTATGGTGGTGAACCCCGGAGGAAGCCAGGTCGTGCAGCGTGAAATCGAGTTTCGAGCCGCCGTCGCCGAAACTGGCCTGGTAAATGGTATAACCCCTGTAGTTGAGCGGATGATTGACGGCGATGGTCTTTGCCATGCGCCGCTCGCCGTCCTGGATGATCAGGTCGCTTTCGAAGGACTTGGGTTGGCCGCCGGGGTAGTGTTCCGCCCGGAAATCCTCAAGCAATATGATGAACGGCAGGGGTTGCACCAGGTAGCCGGCGCCCAGGTTGACGAAGGCAGCGCCCGCGGCGCGGCCTTCGGGTATGGAAACACTGGCGCGGAACGAAGTATTGTTTACCGGCAACTTGCTCTTGTCCGGTATCCGGCTGATGGGCAGGTCCCTGGTTTCCGCCTGCAACTGCCCGCGCAGGGACTGGATTTTCAGGGGAACGTTACTGTCCAGAAATCCGCCGATACAGATGATTACCACCGCGCAGTGCGTAAACAGGTAACCGAAACGGTTGCCTGCGCCTTTCATGGCCGCCAGGGTGGTGCGGTTTTCCTGCCGCTTAATCCGGTACCTGAATCCGAGGCGTTTGAGACACGCCGCCAGTTTCGTAACCGCCTCTTCATGGGCAAGGCCGGTGCGCATTCGGGTGTGATGCGCCAGGTTGAGCAGCTGCGCTTCCTGCATGTCTTCCCGGTACTGTTTGAGGGTGGCGAGGACCCTGGGGGTATTGCGATAAAGACAGATACTGGTGGTCGTCACCAGGAACGCCAGGATCAGGATGAACCAGCCGCTGGAATAGATATCGTACAGTCCAAGTCGTTCGAAAACGCCGTGCCAGAATGGACCGAATTTGACTATGTAGTTCTGGTACGGTTCGTTCTGCTTCAGGATGGTGCCGATAACGGACGCCAGCGCCAGCGCAACGAACAGGGTGATGGCCAGGTTCATCGAACCGAGGAACCGTAACCCGGATTTCAGCATGGCGGAATTAAGCGCCACTGTCGCCGTCAAATTGGTTGGTTACGCCGGCACCCGGCCGTCAATGGAGTCCCTGGAGATAATCCGCTACGGCTTCGATACTGTCGTTGGACATCCTGCCGGCGATATCGCGCATGATGGCGTTGCGGTCATTGGCGCGTTCCTCGGCCTTGAAGGCCTTCAGTTGAAGTTCCGTGTATTCCGCATGTTGTGCATTGATCCTCGGGTAGTTCGCGGCGGGGTTGCCTGTGCCGGCAGGACCGTGGCAGGCCATGCATGCAGCGAGGCCCTTTGTTGTGTCGCCGGCGCGATACAGGCGCTCCCCTGCCTCCAGGTTTTCCGGCCGGGTCTGTCCGGTCCTGGGTTTCAGGCTGGCGTAATACACCGCGATGTCGGCGATATCCTGGTCGCTAAGGCCCATGGCCATGGGCGCCATCTGGTCGTTTTTCCTGTGTCCGGAGCGGTAGTCTTCCAGTTGTTTCCTGATATATTCGGCATGCTGGCCGGCCAGGTTGGGCCATGTCGGGTTGTTGCTGTTACCGTCCGGGCCATGGCAGACGACGCATGTTGCCGCCTTCTGCCTGCCTGCTTCGACATTTCCCGCTGCAAAAAGCGCGGGAGGGAGCAGTATCAGGACCAGGCTGCAAATCAGTTTGTGAAACATCCGGAGTTACCTTGATAAAACATATTAGATTTTGCGAAAGGCGCTATCTTACAGAATAATTGGCAAAAATGGGTAGCCTGTGGGGTATTATTTCCACTGCAAACCATGAACAACAACTCATATCATAACACCGTTTACCTCCACAGTGTGCACCGGTTGGCGCAGTTGCCTGCCGACGCGGGAAGGGAGGCCGTCTTTGCCGGTCGCTCGAACGCCGGGAAATCGAGCGTGATTAATACCCTCGCGGGCCGAAAAAAACTTGCCCGAACCAGCAGACAGCCGGGGCGTACCCGGCAGATCAATTTTTTTGCCGTCGACCAGGACACCCGCCTCGTGGATTTACCGGGGTACGGCTATGCCAGGGCGCCGGGTTCCCTGAGACAACATTGGGGACAACTTATCAATGCTTACCTGGAACGGCGCCGGTGCCTGGCAGGACTGATCCTCATTGTCGATATCAGGCGTTGCCTGACCGAACCCGACGTGCAGATGCTGGACTGGTGTGAGAGTAAAAACCTGCCGGCACACATCCTGTTGAACAAGGCGGACAAGCTTTCCCGTAGCGCCGGCCGGCAGGCGCTGGCAACGGTCGCGCGGGAGCTTGGAGAGAATACCGGCGTTCAACTGTTTTCAGCCGCAAAAAAACAGGGACTGGATGAATTGTGCGGGGTGCTGGATGAATGGCTGAAAAAAAATGGCCCCGGAGGTTATGAGGGGGAGGGAGGTCCGCCGGGGCCAGGAAACCCGGCTGAGGGTAGCCGGGGTTCGTTAAGGATCACGTAATGTCCTTCGCTTATTGAGACACCAATGGCATGAAAAAGTTCCCGTTCCATGTGGAAACGGAATTTTTATGCACAGATCGGGTTGTATCGGGAGGTTACGGCAGCAAATCGCGGGCAGTTATGCCGCAAGCGCGCAATAAATCGGCTAACTATTTGAAATATAAAGAGTTTATTAAAGTGTTCAAATTTTAACGGTTTTGTCACAAATCCAGTATTTTTCCGTATCTTCTGTCCTGCTCTCCCACTGTATCCACAAAGTTATCCACAGAAAATGTGGATAACAAATTAACTTCAATTGTGACAAGCAGTTATGTTTTTAAACTTAGAATCTATGTCAAAGAAGTACGCTAACTTGGAAGGACAAAAAAGGCTGCGGGACAGTTGTTGTCTTACTGACACAGGTAGTTCTTTTTGCTGCATTGAGCCCGGAATCACATGCTGTATTTGCGGTTGAATTTATCCACCCGGCCGGCCGTATCCAGGATCTTCTGTTTGCCGGAATAAAATGGATGGCACAGGGAGCACACTTCTATGTGCAAATCACCCTTGAGGGTTGACTGGGTTGTGAACGTATTGCCGCAACTGCAAGTGACGTTGATCTCATGGTATGCTGGATGAATATCGGCTTTCATCGTTGGCCCCTGTTTCATTTCCGGGCGCTGATTGTAGTGGAAACAGCCGGGTATCGCAACATTGTTTTGCCACAGAGAACACAGAGGGCACAGAGTTAATAGTTTTGATACGTTCCTCTCTGTGATCTCTGTGTCCTCTGTGGCTATATTCTGAATTCGGCGACCACGGGCGTATGGTCCGAAGGCCGTTGCTGTTGCCTTGGCGCAAGGTCAATCCAACTGTCGGCGCAACAGCCGCTGAGCGCGGTTGACGCCAGTACCAGGTCGATGCGCAGCCCGCGGTTATGGGCAAAATCGCCCGCACGGTAATCCCACCAGGAAAAAGATTCCTGTTCCTGTTCGAACAGTCGGAAAGTGTCGGTAAGTCCGTGGACCAGAAGCCCGGACAGGGCATCCCGTTCGGGTTTACTACAATGAATCCTGTCACGCCATGCCTCGGGGTCGTGAACATCGGCATCGGTGGGCGTGATATTGAAATCACCGAGCAGGATGAGTTTCTCATATCGGCGGAGAAGATCCTGAGTGAATTCGTCAAGCCGCGCGATCCAGTCCAGTTTGTAGCCGTATTTGTCCGAGCCGACCTCGGAACCGTTGGGCACGTAGAGGTTCAGCACGCAGACGTCATCGACCACGGCGCACAGCACGCGCTTCTGCGGGTCTTCCATGCCGGGTAGAGCGGTGTGCAGCACCTGTGCCGTGTTCCTGCTCGCGATGGCGACGCCGTTGTAGGTTTTTTGTCCGGAAAAAACCACCCGGTAACCTGTTTCGTGAAAAGCCTGGACCGGAAAATTCTCGTCCTGGGTCTTGGTTTCCTGCAAGGCCAGCACGTCCGGCCGATGGGTATCCAGCCACTGCAATACCTGCGGCAGGCGCACCTTAAGGGAATTGACGTTCCAACTGGCTATGGTCCACATGGGAATAGTCGCCTGGAGAAAGGGGACAGATTTCAAATCTGTCCCCGATCGGCTGAAATTCCCGAATGCCGCAGCAAGGCGTCGATTTCGGGTTTGCGGCCGCGGAACTCAACGAACAGGTCCATGGGTTCCCGCGAACCCCCCTGTTCCAGGATGGTGTGGAGAAAGTCCCTGCCGGTGTCGCTATCGAAAATCCCGTTTTCCTCAAAGCGCGAGAAGGCATCGGCGGAAAGGACTTCG
>CAYOEQ010000009.1:0-32643 GCA_964402775.1 uncultured Enterobacteriaceae bacterium | reverse complement strand
GGCAAGAAAATACAGCAGCAACCACTCAAGCAGGCACATCCAGACCGTTTTTTTTCCAGGACTGATAAACAGCAGGAATCGCCCGTAGAACCAGGGCAGATTGGCCAGAATTACAGTTACGATGATCAGCAACCAGGTAAGATTACCCGCGGACAAGAGTTAAGGAGCCTCGCTTTTATTTCATAAACGCTTCGGCATTGATAACGAAATGCAGCCAGATACCGATTACATAACCTATCAGTATGGCCCAGGACCACTTCAGATGGACGAAAAAGGTATACACTCCCCTGGCCTGACCCATCACGGCAACACCGGCCGCCGAACCGATTGACAGCATCGAACCGCCGATACCCGCCGTCAGCGTAACCAGCAACCATTGCCCGTGGCTCATATCCGGACGCATCTCCAGCACCGCGAACATTACCGGGATGTTGTCAATAATGGCGGATGCAAAGCCGACAAAGATATTGGCGACAGTCGGCCCCATATCCACGTAGAAAAATTCGGACACGATGGCCATGTATCCGAATGCGCCGAGCCCGCCCACGCACAGGATGATCCCGTAGAAGAACATCAGCGTATCCCATTCGGCCCGCTGCAGATTCCGATAGATGTCATACGAGCTGCCGCTGCCGTGCAAGCCGTCCACAGCGGAAAGCTGGTCGTCACTTAGACTCATTTCACTGCCTGTTTCAAAACGCATATCCCCGCGTCGTTGCAGGTAATAGCCGAACAGTTTCAGCAGCCCGAGGCCGGTCATCATCCCCAGCACCGGCGGCAGGTGCAGGAAGTTGTGAAAGCATACGGCCATGGTGATGGTCAACAGGAACAAGCCGACCACGATCCAGGCGCCGTGCCTGAGAGTTGCAGCCTCTTCAACCACCGGCGGATGCTCCCTGCTGACCGCAAGACTCATGATGCCTGCCGTCACCAGCCAGCTTGCCAGAGACGGGAAGAACAACACAAAAAACTCGTGAAACTGGACCAGGTCATGTTGCCAGACCATCAAGGTCGTAATATCGCCGAACGGGCTGAACGCACCGCCGGCATTGGCGGCAACGACAATATTGATGCACCCGATGGCGACAAAGCGTTTGTTGTCACCCCCTACCGCGGCAATCACTGTCGCCATTAACAGCGCCGTGGTCAGGTTGTCGATAATCGGCGACAGTACAAAGGAAATCAGCCCGGTGATCCAGAACAACTGGCGCAGGGTATAGCGCTGGGCAATCAGCCAGGCGCGCAACACGCTGAACACTCCCCGTTCGTCCATGGTATTGATATAGGTCATGGCAGCAAGCAAGAATAAAAACAGTTCGACAAACTCCAGCAGGCTGTGCCTCAAAGTATCTTCGCTGATGTGTTCCTGGCCGAACTGCGCGTACGCGATCGCAACCAGGACCCAGATTATGCCTGCTGCAACGATTGTCGGTTTTGATTTACGCAGGTGTATGTTTTCTTCGCTGATGATCAGGCCGTAGGTAATAATGAACACTACCAGCGCTGCGATACCCGTCCAATGACGGGTCAGGTTCAATCCTTGCACCGGATCCCCGGCAACGGCCGCCATGGCAGGGCCGGTTGCGAGCACAGACAGTATTCCGGCCAGGATACTGCAGATATAAAAGGGGTAATTGCGCATGAGGTTAAACATCCCGGCTGGAAATTTCTGTCGAAAAATTACCATTCCAGCACAATGGCATTATATAGCATTTCCATTTCAGATGTACTTGTTCAGCTTCCCTAAAAGCCCAATACGGCCGTGCAGATCCGTATGAGTTCTCCCGGCGCAAAGCCCAGCGCCAGGATTGCCAGGCCGTTCAGGCTTATCAGTACTCTTACCTGAGTGTCAGCGCCAATCACCGGTGCGGTTTCCGCCCGGTCAAAATACATGAGCTTGACCACCCGTAAATAATAATAGGCGCCGACCACGGAAAAGAGCACGGCCAGGACTGCCAGCCAGATATGGCCGATGGCGATCACTTCCTTGATGACATACCATTTGGCCCAGAATCCCAGGAACGGAGGAACCCCGGCCAGGGAGAACATGAACAACAGCATGATCAGGGCAAACCAGGGACTGGCATCGGCAAGTCCCTTGTAATCGTCAAGATTGTCGGCCTCATGCCCCTTGCGGCCGGCAAGTATGATGAAGCCGAATGCGCCCATGCTCATGATGACGTAGGCAATAACGTAGAACAAGGCGCCGGCATAAGTCGAGCCCTGGTCGGCCTGCAGGCCCGGCAGGATACCCAGGATCAGGAAGCCGGCGTGGGCGATGGCGGAATAGGCCAGCATGCGTTTTATATTGGACTGTGAGATGGCGACTATATTTCCGACCGCCATGGACAACAGGGAGAGAACGATCAGCATTCCCTGCCAGTCGACGTGCAGGGGTTGCATGCCGTCGATAAGCAGGCGTATCGCCATGGCGAAAGCGGCCACTTTCGGCGCCGTAGCCAGGAACAGGGTGACCGCCGTGGGAGAGCCTTCATACACGTCCGGCAACCAGGAGTGAAAAGGCACCGCGCCCAGCTTGAACGCGATGCCGACGACGACGAAGACCAGTCCGAACAGGAACACTATCCTGTTGTCAACCGGGGAACCGAGATGCGCGGCGAGTTCCGGAAGTATGATCGTGCCGGTGACGCCGTACAGAATCGAAATCCCGTACAACAGCAAACCGGACGCCAGGGCGCCCAGGACAAAATATTTCATGGCCGCCTCGGAGGCGGTTCCCGACTCCTTGTTCATTGCCACCATTGCGTACAGGGAGAGCGACATCAGTTCCAGGCCCAGGTAAACGGTCAGCATGCTGTACGCGGATACCATGACCAGCATCCCCAGCACGGCAAACAATCCGAGCACGAAATATTCGCCCTGCAACAGGTCCCGTTGGCGGAAGTAATGGTATGAATACAGGAACACGACAATGGAAGCGGCGCAGACAGTGACCTTGAGCACGGCGCTCAGGGGGTCAAGGATAAAGTGCTGATTGAACAGCGCCACGCGTTCATCTGGATACAGCCATATCACGAGGACCATGACAACCGCCAGGGATACCTGGGCCAGCAGGTAAGTCAGCAGCTTGTTCGGGCTCTTTGAGAACACGTCACACACCAGAACCAGGCAGGCAAACGCCAGCAGCGCAAGTTCCGGCAAAACAAACAGGATTTCGGCAGTTATAGACATAATCATGTAATCTTGGATTGAGAGATATGTTCCACCAGGTGGTTGAGCGTGGTATCCATCAACTCGAATAACGGCGCCGGCCACAGGCCGAGCAACAGCACTGCGACCGCGAGCAACAACAGGAATGAGGTCTCACGCAGGGAAACATCCTGCAAACCGGCCACCTTTTCATTGGCCACGTCGCCGAAAATGACGCGTTTATACATCCATAACGTGTAGGCGGCGCCGAGGATCAGTACGGTCGCGGCTATCACGGCAATCCAGGCGTTTGCCCGGAAACTGCTCAATATGACCAGGAATTCACCGACAAACCCGGAAGTACCGGGCAAACCCGCGTTGGCCATGGCAAACAGCATCATGAACGATGCGAACACGGGCATGGTATTCGCCACGCCGCCATAGTCGGCAATCTGCCGGCTGTGCACCCGGTCGTACATCACACCGACGCAGAGGAACAGGGCGGCCGAGATCAACCCGTGAGAGATCATCTGCATCATCGCGCCTGCCAGTCCCATCACCGCATCGGCGTTCGAACCGGCCTGCTCCATGATGGAAAACACGATAAAAAATCCCAGCGTCACAAACCCCATGTGGGAAACGGACGAGTAGGCAATCAGTTTTTTCATGTCCTGTTGCGCCAGGGCCACGAAGCCGATATAAACGATGGCAATCAATGACAGGACGATCATGAAACCGGCCATGGCGGCCCCGGCATCCGGGGTGATGGGCAGGCTGAAACGGATAAATCCGTATCCCCCCATCTTCAACAGGATCGCAGCGAGGATCACCGAGCCGCCGGTCGGCGCTTCCACGTGCGCGTCAGGCAGCCAGGTGTGCACCGGCCACATGGGTATTTTCACGGCAAACGCGAGCAGGAACGCAATGAATATCCACTTCTGCTCGGCAAGCGACAACGGCAGCCTGTACAGGTCGAAGATGTAAAAACTTCCCATTTTCGAATACAGGTACAACAAGGCCACCAGCATGAATACCGAACCCAGGAAGGTATACAGGAAAAACTTGATGGTGGCATAGATGCGTCCCGGACCGCCCCATACGCCGATGATCAGGAACATCGGGATCAGCATGGCTTCCCAGAAAAAGTAGAACAGGATCACATCCAGGGATACGAATACCCCGATCATCAACCCTTCCAGGATCAGGAAGGCCGCCAGGTACTGGGACAGCCTGGTTTCTATGACCACCCAGCAGGCGATCACCACCAGCACCGTGGTAAACGTCGTCAACAGGATCAGGGGGACCGAGATGCCGTCAACCCCGAGGTGGTAATTGATGTTGAAAGTGTCTATCCACACGGAGTATTCGACGAACTGCATCAGGACGGAAGTGGTGTCGAAGCGGAAGTACAGCAATGTCGACAGCAGGAAAACCAGTGAGGATACGACCAGTGAGAATAATTTGGCCGACTCCCGTTGCCGGGACCCGACCAGCAGCACGAATATGCCGCCCAGTATGGGCGCCCAGATCAATAAACTGAGAAGTGGCAGGGATTGAAACATGCTGGACAGCCCGGATTTACATCAACTGGTGCACGAATACTGCCAGCAGCAGTAACAGGCCGATAATCATCGCAAACGCGTAGTGGTACAGGTATCCGGTCTGCAGCGTCCTGATCGAGGCTGAAAACCGGCGTACCGCCCTGGCTGTTCCATTAACCAGGAAACCGTCAATCGCGCGCACGTCGCCCCACTGCCAGAGCGCGTTGCCGGCGTTGCGCGCGCCGCCCGCAAATACGGCCTGGTAGATCTCGTCAAAATAAAATTTCCTGACGAACAAGCGGTAGATCACGGCAAACGTATCGGCAATCCTGCCCGGCCAGTGCGGATACCTGATATAACACAGCCAGGCAACGAAAATCCCGGCCAGCGCCAGCCAGACCGGCGCATGCTTCCAGGAATTCACAAAGATATCGAAGGCGCCGGAATATTGGGAAACCATTTCATTGAACCAGGCAGCGTGTCCGGCAGATACGCTGATCGCATCCTTGTAGTAGTCACCCAGCACCATGGGACCCACCAGGTAAGCGCCGATTACCAGCGATGGAATAGCAAGCATGAACAGGGGGAAGGTCACCACGCCCGGCGATTCGCCCAGCTGCTCCCAGGTATGCCGGTCCATCCTCTCTTCGCCGTGAAACGTCAGGAAAAACAGCCGGAAAGTATATAACGCAGTAATAAACACGCCGGCCAGTACCGCGGCGTAGGCAAGACCCGCAAACGGAAGCTGCGAATAATGCACCGCCTCGATAATGGCGTCCTTGGAGAAAAAACCGGAGGTAAGCGGAAAACCGACCAGGGCCAGCGAACCGATTAACGCGGTAAACCAGGTGACCGGCATATAGCGGTACAATCCTCCCATTCTGCGCACATCCTGTTCATGGTGCAGGGCGATGATCACGGAACCTGCCGCCAGGAACAGCAAGGCCTTGAAAAAGGCATGGGTTACCAGGTGGAAGATCGCGACCGAGTAGGCGGACGCGCCGAGCGCCACTGTCATATAGCCCAACTGGGACAGAGTCGAATAAGCGATTACCCGTTTAATGTCATGCTGAACCAGGCCCAGCAGGCCCATGAAAAACGCCGTGACCGCGCCGACCAGCAAAATCAGGCTGAGGGCAGTCTCCGACAACTCGTACAATGGCGACATGCGCGCGACCATGAAGATACCTGCCGTCACCATCGTAGCCGCGTGGATTAACGCGGAAATGGGTGTCGGGCCCTCCATGGAATCCGGCAGCCAGACATGCAGGGGAACCTGGGCGGATTTGCCCATGGCGCCGATAAACAGGCAGATGCAGATGAAGCTCAATACCGACCACTCCATGCCGGGGATCAGGGAAAGAGTCGAGTTCTCCAGCGTTCCGGCCTGACTGAATACCTGCATGTAATCCAGTGAATTGAAATACATCAGCACTGCGGCAATGCCGATGAGGAAACCGAAATCACCTATCCGGTTGACTATGAATGCCTTCAGGCTTGCAAAGATGGCGGCTTCGCGCTTGAACCAGAAGCCGATCAAAAGATACGACACCAGCCCGACCGCTTCCCAGCCGAAAAACAACTGGACGAAGTTATTCGACATCACCAGCATCAGCATGGCAAAGGTGAACAGGGAGATATAACTGAAAAAACGCTGGTAACCCGGATCATCCCGCATGTAACCGATGGTATAGATATGGATCATCCAGGAGACGAAGCTTACCACCAGCATCATCGTCACGGATAACTGGTCCACCAGGAAACCTACGGAAAATTTCAACTCTCCAAGCTTCAGCCAGGTGTAGAGCTCGGCGTTATATACCTCTCCACCGTCCAACATGAGATGCTTCCAGGCAAACAGGGAGAGGACGCTGGAAATGCCTACTCCGATGATCGTCACCCAGTGCGCCCCGCTCCTGCCTATGAAGCGTCCTCCCAGGCCGGCGATGATCGCCCCGGCCAACGGCGCCAGCACGATTGCGAGATAAACTTCTTTCATGTCGAGCGCCTATCCCTTCAAGGTGTCCAGGTCGACCACGTTGATGGTGTTCCGGTTGCGGAACAGCACGACCAATATCGCCAGGCCGATGGCGGCTTCCGCCGCGGCGACCGTCAGGATGAAGAAGACGAAGACCTGGCCGTGTATATCGCCCAGGAAATGGGAAAATGCAACGAAGTTCAAATTCACGGACAGCAACATCAACTCGATGCACATCAACAGGATGATGACATTTTTCCTGTTGATGAAAATGCCTGCCACACTGATGCAGAACAGCATTGCGGCCAGGACCAGGACTTCACTGAGTTCAATCATTTTTTATTCCGACTCCATGTTGACGAGTTTTACCCGTTCCTCGCGTTTTATGCTGACCTGTTTGCCCGGCTTCGGCGTGCGTTGCGTGCGCGGTTTGCGCATGGTCAGACCGATCGCTGCGATAATCGCCACCAGCAGTATCGCCCCGGCAACCTCAAAGGGGTAAATATATTCGGTGAACAACGCCTTGCCGAGCAACCGGGTATTGCCGGCAGCGGCTTCAAACTGGCCGGCGCCGGTTGCGCCGGTTTCGGGGTCGGACAGAATGCCTCCACCACCTACGATCAATCCCATGGCGGCAAGCATCAGCACGGCGACCAGCAGGCCGACGGGTAAAAAGCGCGAAAAACCCTCGCGCAGCGTCGAGATGTTAATGTCCAGCATCATCACTACGAACAGGAACAACACCATCACTGCGCCGACGTAAACCAGCACCAGTGCGATGGCAAGGAATTCCGCTTCCAGGATCAACCAGATCGCCGCGCTGCAAAAAAACGAGAGAATCAGGAACAGCGCGGCATGCACCGGGTTCCGCACGGAAATCACCATGCAGGCCGAGAAGACCAGGAATGCCGCAAAAATGTAGAAAATGGATTGTTCGAGCATTGTTGTTCCAAATAGCCGGGGTCAGAGTAAAAATTCTTCGAATTTCTTACTCTGACCCCACATATCATCATTACCGGTAAATCGCTTCCGTGGCGCGGTCCCGGGCAATCTGTTCTTCTGCCATGTCTCCGACTTCCAGTAACCTCTCCTTGGTCATCAGCAGGTCGGAGCGCTGTTCTCCGTGATATTCATAGATGCGCGTCTCAACTATGGAATCGACCGGGCAGGATTCCTCGCAGAAACCGCAAAAAATACACTTCGCCAGGTCTATGTCGTAACGGGTAGTCCTGCGGGTACCGTCATCCCGCTGTTCGGATTCGATAGTGATGGCCACGGCGGGGCATACGGCTTCGCACAACTTGCAGGCAATGCAACGCTCTTCACCGTTCGGATAACGGCGCAAGGCATGGAGACCCCGGAAACGGGGCGACTGGGGTGTCTTTTCTTCGGGATACTGCACCGTGATCTTGCGCCTGAACAGGTAACGTCCCGTCAACCGCAGTCCCTTCAACAGTTCCCACAACAAAAAACTCCGGAGATAATCTTTAATTTTCATCAATTGAACCATGGGCCAACCCCCGCGACGACCATGCCGGAAACGACGACAATCCAGACGATGGTGATGGGCAGGAACACCTTCCAGCCCAGCCGCATGATCTGGTCATAACGATAACGGGGGAACGTCGCCCTGAACCACAGGAACATGAATAAAAATACCGAGGTCTTGACCAGGAGCCATAAGATATTCGACTCACTGAGATAAGCCATCTCCCCCAGAAACGGCATGCCCTGGAAGGGAGACAGCCAGCCCCCGCAGAACAGCACAGCCGTCAGTACGGATATAAGCACCATGTTGGCATATTCCGCCATGAAGAAAATGGAAAATGCCATACCGCCGTACTCGACATGGAAACCTGCCACAAGCTCCGATTCGCCTTCGGCCACGTCAAACGGCGCCCTGTTGGTCTCCGCCACGCCGGATATGAAATACACCAGGAAAATCGGCAACAACGGCAGCCAGTACCAGTGCAGTATGCTGCCGCTCTGCGCTTCCGTTATGCGGCCGAGGTTCAGGCTGCCCGCGGCAATGAGCACACACACCAGCGCAAAACCCATTGCAATCTCGTAGGAGACTATCTGGGCGGCGGAACGCATGGCGCCCAGGAACGCATACTTGGAATTGGATGCCCAGCCGGCGATGATGACGCCGTACACGGCCAGCGAGGTCAGCGCCAGGATGTACAGCAACCCTGCGTTGATGTCCGCCAGCACCAGCGTTTCGTCAAACGGAATTACCGCCCACGCGGCCAGGGACGGCGCCATGGCAAGTATCGGCGCGATGACGAACAGGCGCTTGTTGGCGCCCGCCGGTATGATGATTTCCTTGAAAATGAGCTTCACCACGTCGGCGATGGGTTGTCCCAGGCCCCACAGGCGAAACCCGAAAAAGCCGACCCGGTTCGGGCCCAGCCGGCACTGGATATAGCCTATGATCTTGCGTTCGGCGTAAGTCAGGTAAGCGACACAGAACAGCAGGGGAAGCAGTATGGCGCTGATTTTGACCAGGACTTCCAGGGTGTAGAGAGCATTCGAGGCATAGCTGTCGGGCACGAGCAGGCCGACTGCCGGCGCAAGGACATATTCACTGATCAGGTTGAATATATTCTCAAGCATGGGAGCGGGATACCCGTATCAAGCGCTGTCCAGCGAAACCGGGCCGGATAACGGGCCCAGTCCGGCGCTGCCGGCGTGCCCCCCATGTATCAGCGCGCAGTCGTCCGCCACGGCGTCATCAATTTTCAGGGGAAGAAGCAACTCAGCGGATTGGCCGATCACCTTGACGCGTTCCAGTTTGTCCAGCCCCAGCCTTCTCGCGGTTTTACGATTGATACGAACGGAATCGTCAGCTACGTCTTCAGTCCGCTGTAACGCCGGCGCATGGCGCACCAGCGCATCGACGGAATTCATGGGCACGTAGCCGATACGTTGGAGACCCTCGCCCTCGCTGCCCAGCGAGAGAGTTTCCGGCTTGCTCCAGGCGCCCGCGTTATCCGGTTCGACCTCACCCATCATTTCGGCAGTTTCCGCGCGGACTTCCCCGAATTCGTCGTACCTGAAGCCCGAAAGCCCCTGACCGCCTGCCAGAGAGCAGATTATTTTCCATGCAGGGCGCGCGCTTCCCGGAGGCGGCACCACCGCGTCAAAATCCTGCCTTCGACCTCCCATGTTCAGGTATGAGCCGGGGTTCTCCCCGTACAAGGCCATGGGCAACAACACGTCGGCATACTCTGCCGCGCGCTTGTACCCGGTTACGGCGACGACGCACTCCGACCCGGCCAGCGCCTCGCGGGCCAGTTTCCCGTCATAAAAATCCAGGTCCGGATCCGCATCCAGCAACAGGTAGGCCGCCAGCTGCCGGGTCAGCATCGCAGTCGCATCGAGGCCCGGGATTCCGGCATGCGCCATACCGGGCGACCTGTGAGGAACGGCTCCGGCCAACCAGGCGCCGGCGCTGTTCGCTCCGTACTCCAGGTAGCCCAATGTGCCGGACACCCGTTGCGCCAGCGTCGCGGCCAGGAAACGCAACTGGGACAACTGCGGATGGGAAAGACCCAGGGCGCCGATGAACACGGCCGTCCTGTCTGCCTCGATGAGTTCCCGGGCCATGCTTATATGATCAGCGCCTAAACGAATCGGGTTCAACAAGGCCCCCAGCGCGTCATCCCCACCTGCGCTATCGACTGCCGCTTTCAGCACTGCCGCCAGTTCGCGTACGAGTTTTGCCGGCGATGCGATGCGTTTGTGAGCAATATCAAAATTGAAACTGAAGTCGACCGAGTTGATCGCCATCACCCTGGCGCCTGCCAGCACGGCCTTGCGCAGGCGGTGATTGAATATCGGCTGGTCCTTGCGCGGATACCCCCCCACGATCAGGGCGGCATCCAACTGCTCGACCCCGGGGAAAGTCAACCCCAGGCCGGGGTAAGCCGGCGCGGCGTCCTGATCACTGAAATCCGTTTGCCGCAACCGGTGGTCGATGTTACCGGAACCGATGCCCCGCATAAACTTCTGCGCCAGGTACAACTCTTCGCAAGTGGACGAAGGGGAAACCAGCGCGCCGACCTTGCCCCCCCCGTGCCGCTCGATGACGGAACGCAGCCTGCCGGCGATATGTTCAAACGCGGTTTGCCAGTCGACCTCCTGCCAGCCCCGCTCATACCTGATCATGGGAACCGTCAGGCGTTCGGCGCTGTTCAGTCCTTCATAACTGAAACGGTCACGGTCGGACAGCCAGACCTCATTGATGTCTTCATTCTCCGCCGGGACTACACGCTTGACCCGGTCGTCTTTTACATGGAAATGGATGTTCGAGCCTGCGCCGTCATGTGATGCAATGCCGTTATGCTGGGTCATCTCCCAGGTACGGGCCGTGTACCGGAACGGTTTGGACGTCAGCGCACCGACCGGGCACAGGTCGATCACGTTGCCGGACAACTCGGAAGCCATGCTTTTTTCAATATACGTGCCGATCTCCATGAACTCACTGCGTCCGGTTGCGCCCAGTTCCCGCAGGCCGGCTATCTCCTCACCGAAACGCACGCAGCGGGTGCAGTGAATGCACCGGGTCATGTCCGTCTGCACCAGGGGCCCGATGTTCTTGTCCTGCACTACCCGTTTCTTTTCCTGGTAGCGGGACACGTCCCTGCCGTACCCCATGGCCAGGTCCTGCAGTTCGCATTCTCCGCCCTGGTCGCAGATCGGGCAATCCAGGGGATGGTTGATGAGCAGGAATTCCATGACCGACTTCTGCGCGTCCAGCGCCAGTTCCGACCTGGTGTGGACTTTCATCCCGTCCATTACCGGCGTGGCGCAGGCGGGCAACGGTTTGGGGGCCTTCTCCACTTCCACCAGGCACATGCGGCAATTCGCCGCAACGGTCAGCTTGTCGTGGTAGCAGAAACGCGGCACGTAATTGCCGATCCGGTCGGTCACCTCGATCAGCATCTGGCCGGGCCTGGCTTCCACCTCCCTGCCGTCAATCTCTATTTTTATTGTATTATCAGACATTTACAATACTTCTGCCATGGTTTTCAATCATGTGCTCGAATTCGTGCCGGTAGTGTTTCATGAAGCTCTGCACCGGCCATGCCGCAGCGTCGCCCAGGGCGCAGATGGTCCGGCCTTCTATCTTGTTGGCCACGTCGACCAGCTTGTCCAGGTCTTCCATCCGACCCTGGCCGTCGGTGATACGCGTCAGCATGCGGTATAACCACCCGGTGCCCTCGCGGCAGGGGGTGCACTGCCCGCAGGATTCGGCAAAATAAAACCGGGAAATGCGCCGCAGCATCCCGACCATGCAGGTGGTCTCGTCCATGACCACTACCGCGCCGGAACCGATGGAAGATCCGACCGCGCGCAGGGAATCATAATCCATATTGGTTTCCAGCATGATCTCGCCCGGCACCACGGGCACCGAGGAACCGCCCGGGATGACCGCTTTCAGTTGCCGCCCCTGCCACATGCCGCCGGCCATCTCCAGCAGGTCGCGGAACGGCGTGCCCAGCGGTACTTCGAAGTTGCCCGGTTTCGCCACGTGGCCGCTCACGGAAAAACACTTGGTGCCGCCGCTGTTCTCCACGCCGAGATCGGCGAACCATTGCGCCCCTTTCAGCATGATTGCAGGCGCGGAACAGAAACTCTCCGTATTGTTGACCGTTGTGGGCTTGCCGTATAAGCCGTATTGCGCCGGAAACGGCGGCTTGAACCTGGGTTTGCCGGGCTTGCCCTCCAGGGATTCCAGCAGCGCCATTTCTTCTCCACAGATATAGGCGCCGGCGCCCAGCACTGAATAGATGTCTATATCCACTCCGGAACCCAGGATGTCCTTGCCCAGGTAACCCGCGTCGTATGCCTCTTGCAGGGCGTCCTCGAAGCGCCGGTACGGTTCATCCATGAACTCGCCGCGGATATAGTTATAACCCACCGAAGCGCCCATGGCGTAACAGGCGATGGCCATTCCTTCCACCAGGGAATGAGGATTGAAACGCAGGATATCCCGATCCTTGCAGGTACCGGGTTCGCTTTCATCGGAATTGCACACCACATATTTAGGGTTCGGCGCGTCGGGATTCATAAAACTCCATTTCAGGCCGGTGGGAAAGCCGGCGCCGCCGCGTCCGCGCAGGCCGGATCCCTTTATTTCTTCCGTGACTTGCCGGGGCGGTATCTTTTCATCAAGGATTTTTTTCCAAGCTTCATATCCGCCCACCCGGTAGTAATTTTCCAGAGTCCAGGGCTGCTCAAATCCGAGGGTGGCGTAACAGACCGGGTTGATGCCGTTGCCGTTCATTATTTCAGCCCGTCCAGCACCTGGTCCACAACCTCGGGAGTCAGGTTTTCATAGTATTTATGATCCACCATCATCATGGGAGCGCCGCAGCAGGCTGCCAGGCATTCCTCTTCCTGCTTCAGGTAAATACGGTCGTCCCCGGTGCTCTCTCCGACTTTTATACCCAGTTTATTCTCGATATGGGCGACGATATCATCCGCCCCCCGCAGCATGCAGGAGATATTGGTGCATACAGAGACGCTGTGGCGGCCGCAGGGTTCGGTCTCCAGCATGGAGTAGAAACTGGCGACTTCATATACCGCGATGCGCGGCATCTCCAGGTAGTCGGCCACCGCGTCCATCAACTCCCTGGTCAGGAAACCCTTGTTCTCATGCTGCGCCTCGCGCAATGCCGCGAGCACGGCGGACTGTTTCCGGTCCGCCGGAAAAATCGCGGTCCAGCGATCAATCTCCGCCTTGACGTGTCTTGATAATCTCTTACTCGTCATCTGTCAATTTCACCAAATACGATATCCTGCGTCCCAATCATTGCAACAACGTCCGCCAGCATGTGGCCCTGCACCATTTCATCCAGGGCCGACAGGTGGACAAATCCGGGGGCGCGCACTTTAAGCCGGTAGGGTTTGTTGGCGCCATCCGAGACCAGGTATATCCCGAACTCCCCTTTCGGGTGTTCAACGGCTGCATACACCTCACCTTCCGGCACGCAGTAGCCTTCGGTAAACAGTTTGAAATGGTGGATCAGGGACTCCATGTCATCCTTCATCGTCTCCCGTTGCGGCGGAACGAGTTTATGATCATCGATGATGACCGGTCCGGGGTTGTCCCGTAACCAGTCCACGCACTGGCTGATGATGGCGTTTGACTGGCGCATTTCCTCGACGCGCACCAGGTATCGATCGTAACAATCGCCGTTGACGCCGACGGGGATGGCGAAGTCCAGTTGATCGTACACCTCGTAAGGCTGCTTCCTGCGCAGGTCCCATTCCACGCCCGACCCGCGCAGCATGGGCCCGGTAAAGCCCAGCTCTATCGCCCGCTCCGGCGTGACAACGCCTATTCCCACCGTGCGCTGTTTCCAGATACGGTTATCGGTCAGCAGGGTTTCATACTCGTCGATACATCCCGGAAAACGTTCGACGAACGCCGCAATAAAATCGAGCAGGGAACCCTGGCGCTTCTCGTTCAGCTTTTTTACCTCTGCCCTGGAGCGGTTTGATGTTTCCCGGTAGCGCGGCATTTCCGCCGGCAGGTCCCGGTACACACCCCCCGGGCGGTAATAGGTTGCGTGCATTCTCGTTCCCGACACTGCCTCGTAGCAGTCCATCAGGTCCTCCCGTTCCCGGAAGCAGTACAGGAACATGCTCATGGCGCCGATATCAAGGCCGTGCGCACCCAGCCACATCAGGTGGTTCAGCACGCGGGTAATCTCGTCGAACATGACCCGGATATAACGGGCCCGGATGGGCGGGGTTATTCCCAGCAGTTTTTCGATGGCCAGAACGTATGCGTGTTCGTTACACATCATGGACACGTAATCGAGACGGTCCATGTAACCGATACTCTGGTTATAGGGTTTGCTCTCGGCCAGTTTTTCGGTAGCCCGGTGCAACAACCCGATATGCGGGTCGGCGCGTTCAATCACCTCGCCGTCCATCTCCAGGACCAGGCGCAACACGCCGTGGGCCGCCGGGTGCTGCGGGCCGAAATTCATGGTCATGTTGCGGATTTCAGGCATTTCAAAAAAATCCAGGGGTCAGAGTAAGAAATTCGACAGAATTTTTACTCTGACCCCAAGTATCATTGGTAACCAGGTCAACCACCACGGCTCTCTCCCGATCCGTCATAACGGTTATCATGCCTGATGGTCTTGGGCACAAGAACGCGGTTCTTGATCGAGACCGGCTGGTACACCACCCTCCCTTCCTCGGGGTCGTAGCGGACTTCCACGTTGCCCTCCAGCGGGAAATCCTTGCGGAACGGGTGTCCCCTGAAGCCGTAGTCGGTCAGGATGCGTCTCAGGTCCGGATGGCCGTCGAACAGGATGCCGAACAGGTCGAAGGCTTCACGTTCGAACCAGTTGGCGCCGGCCCAGATTGGGGTGACCGAAGCGATCTTCGGCGGCTGGCCGGATACAAAACTGCGTACCCTCAGGCGCCGGTTGTGTTTCAGGGACAGCAGGTGATAGACCACAGCGAAGCGGTCTTCAATATCCGGGGTATCGATATATACGCCCTGGCTGACGCCGCGGCTGAAACCGGTCCGGGTCGTGTCCCGGGTTTCCCAATCCGCCTTGCCGTAAGACAGGTAATCGAGGCCGCACAGGTCGCTCAACTGGTTGAATGCCAGGGACTCATCGTCCCTCAGGACGAGACAGACTTCGGTGATGTCGGCGGCCTTGACCTCTATGGTGAGCTGGCCTGTTTCCAGCTTGTCCCTGACGATTTTGGCGCCCAGGCGTTCGCGCAGGTCGTTGAGAAGCGTATCCATGTAAGGTAAAACTGTCCTATCTTCTTATCGTATTGGTGCTGGTACGCTTGATCTTTTTCTGTAATTGCAACACGCCGAACAGCAGGGCTTCTGCCGTAGGGGGACAACCCGGCACATAGATATCCACCGGAACGATTCGGTCGCAACCGCGCACTACGGAATAGGAGTAATGGTAATAGCCTCCCCCGTTGGCGCAGGATCCCATGGAAATCACCCACTTGGGATCCGGCATCTGGTCATAGACTCTGCGTAACGCCGGGGCCATCTTGTTGACCAGGGTCCCGGCAACGATCATCACGTCGGATTGCCTGGGACTGGGGCGGAATATGACCCCGAACCGGTCCAGGTCGTAACGGGCGGCGCCGGCGTGCATCATCTCCACCGCGCAACAGGCAAGCCCGAACGTCATCGGCCACAGCGATCCGGTGCGCGCCCAGTTCACCAGGTTATCCACCGTGGTGGTGACTATACCCTGGTGGTGAATTTTCTCCTCGGGGTTCATTTCCGAAGCCTGTATTACTCCCATTCCAGCGCTCCTTTACGCCACTCGTAGATAAACCCGACAACCAGGACCGCAAGAAACAGCATCATGGCCCAGAAGCCAACCATTCCCACGTCGCGCAGGGCAACCGCCCAGGGGAAGAAGAAGGCGATTTCCAGGTCAAAAATGATGAACAGGATGGCAATAAGGTAATAGCGCACGTCGAATTGAACCCTGGCATCCTCGAAGGCGTCAAAACCGCATTCGTACGGGGATTGTTTGGCGCTGTCCGGACGATTCGGTCCGAGAAAATAACCGATGACGAATAATACCCCCCCGAATACGAGGCCGACGACCAGGAATATCAGTATTGGCAGGTAATTTTCCAGCATGGGGGGGATTATACTCGTATCACACAGAGAAAAAAATGATCCCCATCTGAAAATTTTATTTAATGTACCGGGAGTAACGGGATTACATCCGGGGGCATCCCTGAGCAAATTTGCCGCAATGTCGTCAGGTTATTGATTGTTATGCTCTTGCGGTCCACTTTTACGATGTCTTCTTTTTGCATTCGAGTGAATGTTCGACTGACCGTTTCAGTTGTCAGTCCCGGAGTGAACCGCATAGATAGAGCGAAATTTGTCTCCTGCCCGGAAGATATGTTCTCCCCGGTGGATCGGGCGAGGGCGTCTTATCAGCGTGTCCAGCTTTTCGATATTATCTTTATCGAGCCCCTGTGGAATGCAAATATTGAACAGGTTGCAACTGCTGCATGAGGCCATCTTCCGGGAAAACCTGATTTCTTCGTATTCTGAACCCATACTGCTCTGGAATTGTAGTTACAGCCGGCGGTTGCCAAACATCATGATTTAAATATGGTAGTGGGCAGACAAAAAATCAAGGATGAAACCGTCTCTTATACTGCGCTGAAAATTCAACTCTGCTCTGCGTTCTCTGCGCCATGCAGATATTGCCAGGGGATGCGGATTAATTGATCTGGATCAATACCTGTTTCCTCCCTTGCTTCATAGTCTGTAAGGAATGCATGGGAAACTCTGACTTGATCAGGGGTTCCCTTGATTATTTATTGAAAACATTGGGAGATAACACATGCAACGTTTTAAAAATATTCTGTTTGTCGCCGATAACGGACCAGGCCAGGAACAGGCATTTTCCCGGGCCCTGGCATTGGCCAAAACAAATCAGTCCAAAATAACGGTCATGGACGTCGTAGATGAAATTGCGTCCAGGCCACAGTTTCCCTACCCATTATCATTCGAGGACATGGAAGCCGCACAGGAAAGGCTGGTTGAAGATCGGCGTAATTCATTAGAGCAGTTAGTCAGCGCAGAAGCAGAAAAAAATCCGGGTGTATCAACCAGTATCGAGGTGTGGGAGGGCCGTTTGTTTATCGAAGTCATCAAGGCGGTGCTGAATAACAATCATGACCTGGTAATGAAGGCGGCAAGCTCCGATATGGGGCGTATCCACAGGGTCTTCGGCAGTATGGATATCAAACTGTTGCGAAAATGTCCATGCCCGATATGGATTGTCAAACAATCGGATCATAAACACTTTGCCCGGGTCCTGGCTGCCGTTGAGCCGGACCCCAACAACCCGGATGCAGAATCACTGAATACCCTTATCCTGGACCTGGCTACATCACTGGCCGGGATGGAAAACAGTGAACTGGACGTGGTCCATGCCTGGCAAGTGCAGGGTGAAGTTGCCCTGCGAAGAGGACACCTGCCTACAGGGACTGTAGACCAGGTTCTGGACGAGATGCGGGAAGCTCATCAAAAGGAAATGGACGAATTGCTGGCTCCATACAGTTCAACCAGGATAAACGTGCATCTTGTTAAAGGGGATGCCGGCGATGTGATTACCGAACTGGCATTGAAAAACAATGTTGACCTGGTTGTCATGGGGACTGTCGGCCGTTCCGGCGTACCGGGATTAATCATCGGCAATACCGCGGAAAAGGTCATCCACGGCATTGACTGCTCCGTACTGGCAGTCAAACCGGAAGGATTCGTCTCGCCGGTAGAGGTGTAAGCTCCGGATTACGCCAGGAGAAGAGATGAGTTCTACCAGTTTTTTTGCATCTGAAAAAACATGAACGACGCCGTCCAGGCAATTAATACCAGGCCGATTAATGCCTCAAGACCGGCAAGAAATTGTAACGGCCCGACCGGGACAAGATCGCCGTATCCCAGCGAGGTGTAATTGACAAAAGAGAAATACAGACAGTCGGCAAACGTTGGGGTGAAATCGCCGTGAATATCACCGAACACTTCTATATCACCGAAATTTTCAAATTTGACAAGGAGGTGATAGGCAAGCGCAAACACGCACACTTCGGCGAAATGGGCTGCTAAACAGCCGGCAAGGCCGATTAAAATCCGCAGCCTGTGAGCCACGCCGATTTCAGGCAGGCGCGAGGACATCCAGGCCAATGACTCGTAGTGTATGGCCACGATCAACCCGACAAGAAATATATTGACTGAAATAATTGAAATCATCTCTTTTGTGCTTCAGTGCGGATACCGGCAAGCGTACGGCCAAACCGGGCGCAAGGAACCTTTGGCTTAATCAGGGGTTCCTTAAATAAATTCCTCCACCTCCCGCAGAAACATTTCCACGGGAACAATCTCTATGCCACCTTCATGGAAATGCCGGTCTCCTGAGTAGAGAAAAACCGGTTCCGCTTCAGGATACTCTTGCTTGAACTGTCTGAGACCCTTGAAATCTTCACGGCGGATACGGCCTGAGTGTTTTACCTCAATCGCCTTGAAGCCGCGCGCGCCATAAAGCACAAAGTCAACTTCCGCGCCCTGCCGGGTGCGCCAGTAATAGATGCCGTAATTCCAGCGCCGGTAATCATTCCGGGCGGCAATTTCCTGCAGGACGAGAGTTTCCAGCGCGGCGCCTTCCGCCTCGGAGTCGGAGTCATAAGGACCTGCGGGCCGCAACGTGCGGAAAACGCCCGCGTCAAAAAAATAGAACTTGACGCTCTGTATCACGGCGCGCTTTGCCCTTTTGGTAAACACCGGAAGTTCGTACGACACCAGGGTGTCTCTCAGGATTGAGAAATAGTTTTCCACCACTTTGCGGTTTACCGCGCAATCCCTGGCTATGGCCGATACGTTGAGTGGCGAACCCTGGGAAAAAGAAGCCGCTTCCAGGAAACGGCTGAACGCCGGCAGGTTGCGCGTCAATCCTTCCTGTTGTATTTCTTCCTGCAGGTAAGTCCGCACATAACTTTGCAGGAACATTTCCGGGTCAGCCGACGTACAGGCCATGGGTAGCTGCCCATATCTCAATGCGCGCGCCAGGTCGAAATCCGTGCCCAGTTCCGCGGCAGTCAGCGGATGCAAACGACACGTCAAGGCCCGTCCGGCCAGCAAATTCACGTTATCCCTGCGCAAGCGGCGCGCGCTTGACCCGGTAAGCACAAACCGGATACGGCGGTTTTCGATCAGGCGATGAACCTCGTTCAACAATGCCGGAACCTTTTGCACTTCATCGATAATTACCCAATCGTTGAATCCCTCCGGGATTCTGCGAGATAACCTGCCCGGGTCGGCCATGAATTCGTTGTAGATGCGCGAGTCAAGGAGGTCGAAAAAAAGACCTTGCTTGTAGAAATTCCCTGTAAAGACGCTCTTGCCGGTGCCCCTCGGCCCGAAAAGAAAGTAGCTTTGCTGTTCCGGAGGAACGAAAATTCTTGGATACATGCCGCCATTATACACCTGAAAACTCCATTTTTGAAATAAAATTGGCGTTTACTAAGCCATAATTATTAAAATATTGGAATTTTATGGGGCAATCTGGATAACTCCTTCGACTTATCCAGCGCCAGCCTTGGAGACAGAACCTCAACCGGCCCATCAAGGGGGTAGTGTTTTAAATTCCCGGTAATTAAAACACTGTTTTCCAGCAAGGAGGTTGGTATCAAGAACCGCCTTCATCACGACGCGCTTCCCTGGCTTTGCGAATAATATCGTTAACCTGGTTTAATGAGAGCTTATCCAGTCCTTTCTTTCGTGCTTCAGTGCGGATACCGGCAAGAGCACGTCCAAACCGGGAACGCCGCAAGTTCTGCAAATCGGCCTCTAAATCAGCCGGAGATGTTTCAGTTAGAATAGCAAATGGCTTCCCGTTCCTGGTAACGACCAGTTGGTGTTCCCTGACCAGCTTTTTCCATATCTTGCCAGATTGGGTTCTGAATTCACGGATAGAAATATAGTCCATAGCCAAAATACTCTCAGTCGGAAAAGAAATCTTTCCGCAGGTCATCCCCCGGGATGAATCGGCATGCCTGCCTGTAAATCGCGTGAATGGTGCCGACAGACATCTTCCGGTGTATTGGAACAACCAGTATTTCTTTTTGCCCGGCGTTTCCTTCGAGTGGAACGCGCACAAACTTTGCATGGCTGCCCTTCATCGAGACCACTTCAAAACCGAATCTGCCGGGAATACGCAGGATTTCTCGTGACGTAAGGCGTTTGAGAAGCGGCATCAGTTGAAGCGCGCCCGGGTCTCAAAGTTTAATAGCAGTCGCGGGTCAGGTTCCAGACCCAGGAGAACATGGTCCTCTCCGCTCATGAGCAGTTCCAAGGCTTCGCGCAGGTTGGTGAGGATCTCATCCAGCGATGCTCCCTGGGTTACAACCGCCACCTCGAGGCACTCGGCCGTATATAAGCCTTCACCTTCGGTAACGACTGCGTGAATTGCAGGACGCAATGATAAGGATCCCGGCCCATACGCCGGGGAATCCTCTGCCACCCGGAGCGCTTCCCCGGTACGAACCTGTTCACCCGTATCGCCCCGATATGCCTTTTGTATTTCATAAACACCCCTGCCAAGGCGCTTGAAGTAGGGCCAGCGACTCTGGTGGTTGGATGGCGCATTGACACAGCAGCGGCTGCTGACATGGGTCCTCACGGATCCTTCGTTCAGGTGCGGTATGGCGCGCACAATGTCGTTCAGTGTGAAGGTCCAGTTCGGTTTACCGCATACCCGGCGAGCGGTCTTCAAAATTTCTTCATGAATTTTCATGGAAGATTTTACACTTGTAAAACATATATTACATATTTTACAATTATCAATTACAATGTCAACGATGATGATCGTAACTTCAATTTCTGTGAAAGACCATGTCCGACAAACTAAACCTATCCCCTGAATACACCGTTTGGTTAAGTGAACTAAAATCGCGTATTCAATCAGCACGTACCTCAGCGGCACGCTCAGTGAACCGCGAACTGATCCTGCTCTACTGGGACATCGGACGCGGGATCTTGGAGAAGCAGGAAAAACTGGGCTGGGGGAAGTCGGTAGTGGAACAATTATCCCTGGATTTAAGGACAGAGTTTCCTGGGATGAAGGGCGTTTCTGCCAATAACCTCTGGCTTATGCGGCAGTTTTACTCGGAATTCAGTTCATTTGCGTTTCTTGAACAGTTTGTTCAGGAAATGCAGTCACAGCGACTGGCTTCTCCTGAATCGGCAACTGGAAAATCGACAATTCTTGAACAACTCGTTCAAGAAGTTCTGTCTTCAGTGCCTTGGGGCCATCTTGTCGAGATCGTCAAGAAAGTAAAGGTTCCGCGAGAACGACTTTACTATCTCCGGGGAACCGCCCGATTTGGCTGGACGAGAGCCGTTTTGTTGAACCAGATAAAAGCAGATGCCTACAGACGCAGCCTGGCCGAAGGAAAAGCGCACAATTTCCCTGTCGCACTGCCGGAGTATCTCGCCGAGCAAGCGGAAGAAGCGCTGAAGAGTTCCTATAACCTGGAGTTTCTTGGGATCGATCGTGAAATTAAGGAACAGAAACTGGAAAACAGGTTAATTGAAAAGTTGAAGGATTTCATCCTGGAACTCGGCTACGGTTTCTGCTTCATCGGCAGCCAACATCGGTTGGTGGCCGGTAACAAGGAATACTTCATCGACCTGCTCTTCTATCACCGTTATCTCAAATGTCTCGTGGCCCTTGAGTTGAAGATCGGCGAATTTAAACCTGAGTTTGCAGGCAAAATGGATTTCTATTTAAACGTGTTGAATGAAACGGAACGGGCGGGTGATGACAACCCATCCATAGGTATTATCCTTTGCGCTGAAAAGGATGATGTGGTTGTAGAGTTTGCGCTTAAATCGAAAACCAACCCGATTGGTGTAGCGGATTATCAACTGAAACCAACCTTGCCGAAAGAACTGAAAGGTAAACTGCCAACCGCAAAAGAACTGGGAGCGGCCATAGGATTACACGCGAAACATCCCGGAAGTCTCACGCGATCCCACCTGGGTGATTACGAAAAGCTGGAAGATTCTTTGAGGGAAATCAGCAATCAGAAAAAATACTCATTGGCCGACGCGTTAATGGATATCCCCAGGCTGGATACGGATACGGACGAACTGTTTAAACGACCCGCCAGTTACTCACGTAACGTGGATTAGTTATCACGAGTCATACGCCACGCCTCTGTTTTCTCCAGCAAATAAGCCGGTTATTCGCCGGCATGGCATAGTCATGTTGCAGGTACAGGTCTGCAGAATTCGCCAGTTGGTCGACGTCTTCAAAGTTCCTGATGCCACTGTCCGGGTCCCGTTGTCTCAGCCAGACATCAAATCTTGCATTGCTCTCGCTGGTGTAGGCATTGTTGTAATTGAACGGGCCGTACAGCACCAATAACCCGTTGTCCGGCAACAACCTCCCTGCTCCGGCGATCATGGACTTGACCGAGCCCCACTCTACGATATGTATTGTATTTGCACAAAATACGGCATCTACATTCAACTTGGGCCAGTGCGCCTGGTTTACGTCAAGTTCCAGGGGCGCAGGCGTATTGGCAAGATTTGCCTCGTTCAACCATGCTTCGATTCCGGCATGATTTTCCTGCAGGTCGCTGCTGCGCCAGATCAGGTGCGGCAGCTTTTCTGCGAAATAGACGGCATGCTGGCCGGTACCGCTGCCGATCTCCAGGACTTTGTTGCAATCGGCAAACAGTACTTCAATAATCTCAAGTATCGGTTGCCGGTTGTTATCACAGGCGGCGGAATACGGTTTGAACATTTAGCAGTAAAATCCCAAGCTTATTCCGCTACGGAAGGACTGCGGGTTCTGGTGGCTTTGTCCTGATGAATAAGCCTTGACATCACGCATTTACAGGTTATTGTCATATTATGCCAAATCCGTTACATATTGAAAATCCGGCTGTTTGTGCCCTGCTTGTGGGCGCCGTCCTGTTTGCTCCGCAGGGCTTGTATGCAAGCGGCAAAAAGCTCAGTGAAACGGAGGTCCAGGCCGTCGAGAAAGCGGCCATCGATACGGATGAGGAAGAGAAGCAACGCCAGGCCATCGCGGTGATGCTGGCCGAATACGAGATCGAGGGAAAGAAACTGCTGGACAGGCTTGATGAAAATGCCGGCAGGAACGAGATCGACCAACAGGCGGGCGCCCTGCTCGCCTCAGGTGAAAAGATTATGGACTGGGGCCGTTTCCGCCTGGCGCAGTGTGATGCCTACCTGGAGAAGTCGCTGGAACTCAAGGGGATGATACCCGAGATCACAAGAGAAGCACTGGAACGGGACTACCATCACGACGGCGCCCTGCCGAAAGCGCCGCCCGAGTGTTACCACATCAAGGATACATTCGTGCATCCTGCCACGGTCCTGGTCCTGACCCGCGACGACCCATCACTGGGAGAGGAAACCGTTACCGGCATCAGGGCGGAGATCATGGAAGTGCTCGGACATACGGAGGTTGTCCGGCAACTGGTTATTTATTGATAACTTAACTCCCGGGTTTTAATCCGCTCCAGGTGACTATCCACGAGGGTTCGTCGGCAACCGCAAGAAATTCTGCATCGGTCCACAAACCTGCGACCATCGCGAGTTTATCGTTGACATAGATGAGAGGTGTGCGTTCACGCAGCCAGGGCGGCGTCCCGGCTTCCTGGAACAGCTTCTTCAGTTTATGCCGGCAGGTCCTGCCCGGAAGCCGGATCTTCTCTCCTCCGGTGCGATAACGGACCTCCACCCGCGCGCCGGCGCATGCCTGCTGTTTCAATCCGTTGCCGCGGCCTTCAACCGCGGTCAATTCTCCATGATCCAGGCGGCAGGGTTCGGTGAAATTCCAGACCCGTATCACTGAACTGTCAAATTCTTTCAACGGCACCCCAAGGTGAATGTACTGACCGTATCGTTGAAGCTCCGCTCCCTTCCACCTGATCCGCGCCCTGGAGTCGCTTCTTGCCTCAATTACGTCCGTAAGAATATGGGTCAGCCGCCGGCTGTCCGGAGGCGGCAGGTCCAGGATGCGGCACCAGTAACGGAGCATGTTCTTCTGCCTTGCCGCAGGCAACCGCTTTACCCGCTCGACGACTAACATACACGGGTCATCCGCGCTGCAGATAAGCAGGTCCTGGCGCGCCAGCTCATCCAGCAACTCCTGGGTTTCCGCCAGGGTATCTATGGTCCGGCTGACCGGCAAAGCGACGGAAGGCCACCTGCCTTTAATTGCGGGGACCACCTTGTGGCGAAGATAATTCCTGTCCGGACGGATGTCGGTGTTGGAAGGATCTTCAATCCAGTCCAGGTCATGAAGTTGAGCGTATGCCAGCAATTGTTCGCGTGAATATTTCAGCAGCGGGCGCGCGTGCAGTCCGCTCCCGAACCGGCGAACAGCCCGCATCGACGCCAGGCCCAGGACCCCGGCCCCGCGCAACAGGCGCAACAGGAATGTCTCCAGTTGATCGTCCCGGTGATGCGCGGTCAGCAGGACCTCTCCCTGTGCCAGGATATTTTCAATTGCCGCATAACGTTTATGCCGGGCCCAGCTTTCCGGGCTTTCCTTTCCCGGCCTGCTCGCATCGACATCCAGCACCTCAAGTTCAACGCCCAGGGCGCGGCAAACATCCCGGCAATGGCCGGCCCAGGTCCGGCTTTCCGGTTGTATATTATGGTTTACGTGTACTGCCCTGATGTCGTAGCCGGCTTCCGGGTTCAGAGAGGCCATCAAATGCAGCAGGACGCGGGAATCCAGGCCGCCACTGTAGGCTATCAGGAATCGTTCGCTATCTGGAAGTATCTCAAGGAATGCTGCAAGGCTTTCAGTGCTGACCTGCATTACTCATTAAAATGCCCGTATGACCGAAGCCGGCTTTGCCGGGTTTCCAGGAGTTCTTCAACACTCACCTGTTTAAGTTCATCCAGCTGATTTTTAATCCGTTCGCCGACACTGGATGCCACCTGGTCGTAATCCCTGTGCGCCCCGCCCAGCGGTTCCTCTATGATGGTATCAACCAGGTCGAGCTTTTGCAGTCTCCGGGCGGTTACGCCCAGGGCTTCCGCCGCATCTTCAGCCTTGCCCGCGTCCTTCCAGAGTATGGAGGCGCAACCCTCGGGCGATATCACCGAGTAGGTACCGTATTGCAGCATGTTCAACCTGTCGCCCACGCCGATTGCCAGGGCGCCCCCCGAACCTCCTTCGCCGATGACGACGGAGATGATCGGTGTGCGCAACTCCGACATGACCATCAGGTTTCTGGCAATGGCCTCGCTTTGCCCGCGTTCTTCGGCGCCGATGCCCGGGTAGGCGCCCGGCGTATCGATAAAGGTGAGCACCGGCAGTTTGAATCTCTCCGCAAGCTGCATGACACGCAGGGCCTTGCGATAACCTTCCGGTCTGGGCATACCGTAATTGCGGTGGATGCGCTCTTTTATGTCCCTGCCCTTCTGGTGTCCTACCAGCGCGACCGGTTCGCCCACGAACCGGGCAATGCCGGTCACAATCGCGGGGTCGTCGGCAAAATTACGATCGCCGTGCAGTTCGATAAAATCGGTAAATATCCTGCTCACGTAGTCCAGGGTATAGGGCCTGAGGGGATGCCTGGCTATCTGGGAGATCTGCCAGGCGTTGAGTGTCGCAAAAATTGCCTGGGTCAGATCCTTGCTGCGTTTTTGCAGGCGGGTGATCTCATCGTGGATATTAAGCTCGCCGCCGTCACTGACATGGCGCAACTCCTCGATCTTCGCCTCCAGTTCGGCTATAGGCTGCTCAAAATCAAGAAAATTGACTGACTGCTGCTGTTCCATTGTATCGCACCACCTGGTGAGAAACCCGGGTTAAAGGTTCACCCTGCCGGGAAAGTCCAGGCATACATTCGTCGTGCCAACCATGTCGGTAAGTTCAGCCAATAATTCATCACTGATTTCTACGCCCCACCCGCTGCCGAAACTCAGAAGGGTTGAGACATTGCCGTTATTATATTCCATTAAAACCCGGTTTGTCCCGCTGCCATAACGCGACAATACCTCCTTGAGACCGGAAACAAATTCGTCGTCCAGCATTTTTTTATTTATTTTCAATTGGATAGCCGCATATCGCCGGCGCAGCTCGGCAAGCGGGTAAACCTCAGCGGCAACGATGGACACACCTGTCTCGTAGTAGTTGTCCTCAACCGCTTCGCCCTTGATGACGACAAGCTGGTCCTTCTGTATCAGTTCACCGTACTTCTGGTAGTTTTCGCTGTAAACGGTGACCTGGACGCGTGCGGTCTTGTCATCCAGCACCAGTTCCGCCATGCGCCCCCTGGCTCCGGAGCGGATACGCAGGTTCTCAATATAACCGGCCACCGTCAGGTTCATGCCTGCCTTGACCTTGCTCAGCCTTGATGTAATGAACGGCGCCAGCTCATTTTCAAAACGCGTGATGGGGTGGCCTTGCAGGTAAAACCCGAGGGTTTCCTTCTCCCCCTTCAGGCGTACGAGATCTTCCCACTCAGGCGAGTCGATATATGGAATTTCAGCTTCGCCGTTACTGCCTGCAGGCGGAGCCAGCAAGTCCGTGCCGAACAGGTCGTCCTGCCCTGTATCCGCATTGCTGACGAACTGTTCGGCAAACCTGAGCGCCTTCTCCAGGCTTGCCGCCAGTACGCTTCTTGTCCGGCCGAAGTCATCCAGGGCGCCGGACCGGACCAGCGCTTCGGTCACCCGTTTGTTGACCCGGCGCGGGTCGGTGCGCCTGCAGAATTCAAACAGGTCGGAAAACTGTCCGCGTTCCTGTCTTTCATCACACAGACTGACAATGGCGGAACGGCCGACTCCCTTGATGGCGCCCATTCCGAACAGGATGGTTTTTTCATCCATCACCCTGAACTTGAATTCGCTGTGGTTGATCGACGGGGGCCTTATGACCAGTTTCATCCTTCTCAACTCCTCGATCAGCCTGACAGTCCTGTCCGTATTGTTCATATCCGCAGACAGCACGGCGGCCATGAATGCCGCCGGATAATGGGTTTTCAGCCAGGCGGTCTGGTAAGCGAGCAGGGCATAGGCAACGGAATGGGACTTGTTGAAACCGTAACCGGCAAATTTTTCCATCAGGTCAAAAATGGAGGTTGCCACGGTTTTGCTGATTTTATTGCCCTCAGCACCTTTCACGAAAATGTCCCTTTGCTGCGCCATCTCTTCGCGCTTTTTCTTGCCCATGGCGCGCCGCAGCAGGTCCGCCGACCCCAGGGTGTAGCCGCCGAGGATCCGGGCTATCTGCATGACCTGCTCCTGGTACAGGATCACGCCATAGGTCGGTTTCAGCACAGGTTCCAGTGTGGGGTGAATGTAACGTACCTGCGCCCTGCCCTTTTTCCGGTCGATAAAATCATCAACCATTCCCGAATCCAGGGGGCCGGGCCGGAATAATGCCACCAGGGCGACCAGGTCGTCGAATTTATCCGGCTCCAGCCGTTTTATCAGTTTCCTCATTCCATCAGATTCCAGCTGGAATACGGCAGTGGTGTCCATGCGCCGTATCGTCGCGTACGTGCCGGCATCATCCAGCGGGATATTCTTTATCTCCAGGCTTGCGCCGGAGTTCTCAGGCAACTGTTCATTAATGTCCTTTACCGCCCAGTCAATAATGGTCAGTGTGCGCAGGCCCAGGAAATCGAACTTCACCAGTCCGATTGCCTCCACGTCTCCCATGTCAAACTGGGTTGACGTGACTGCAGTGTTCCTTTCACAGTACAGGGGCATGAACTCGGTCAATTCCCTGGGCGAGATAACGATACCGCCGGCGTGTTTTCCTGCATTCCTGGACAATCCCTCCAGTTTTTTTGCCAGGTCAATGAGGATTTTCACCTCCTCCTCCTCCTGGTATCGCTGTTTCAGCATTTCCTCCGCCTGCAGCGCCTTGTCCAGGGTCATATCCAGTTCAAACGGGATTAACTTGGCTATCTTGTCAACATAGCCGTAAGGGTGTCCGAGAACCCTGCCGACGTCGCGTACCACGGCTTTTGCCGCCATGCTGCCGAAAGTGATAATCTGGGACACGCGCTCCCGGCCGTAACGGCCGGAGACGTATTCGATCACCTCATCCCGCCTGTCCATACAGAAATCCACATCAAAATCGGGCAGGGACACCCTTTCGGGATTCAGGAACCGCTCGAACAGCAGTTCATGGTATATGGGGTCAAGATCGGTAATGCCCAGCACGTAAGCCACCAGGGAGCCTCCTCCGGAACCGCGTCCCGGCCCTACCGGTATCCCCTGCTGTTTGGCCCAACGGATGAAATCAGCCACGATGAGAAAATATCCCGGGAAACCCATACTGGTTATCACATCAAGCTCGTCATCGAGACGCCGGCTGTATTGTTCCGTATCGATGCCGTTGACCGACGTCCGCCTGTCTTCAACCAGTTTTTCCAGACCGGCGCATGCCTCCCGGCGCAACCAGCCGGACTGGTCAAACTCTTCAGGAACCGGAAACTCCGGCAGGTGATAATCCCCGAATTCCAGTTCCAGGTTGCAGCGAATGGCGATGTTTTCACTGTTCCGCAACGCTTCCGGCAGGTCATGGAACAACTCCTGCATCTGTTTCGGCGTTTTCAGGTACTGTTCATTACTGTAGTGGCGCGGACGTTTGGGGTCATTGAGGGTATAACCATTATGGATGCAGACCCTCGCTTCATGGGCGGAAAAATCTTCAGACGCCAGAAACCGTACGTCATTGGTGGCTACCACGGGTATATCGAATTCCGACGCCAGCGCCAGGGCTTCATCAATATAAATGTCTTCTCCCGGCCGTCCTGTACGCTGTAATTCAAGGTAGAACCGCTCCGGGAACAGTTCCAGGAACCAGTCGATCTGTTTCCTGGCATAGTCTGCCTGGTTATGCATGATGGGCTGGCCGATAGCGCCGTCCCCGGCGCCGGACAGGGCTATCAGGTCTGCGGCGCGACTCTCCAGCCAGTCTCTCCTGACAGCAGGCACGCCGCGCGCCTGTCCCTGGGTGTAACTCAGGGTGATCAACTCCGCCAGGTTCCTGAAACCGTCATTATTCCGGCAAAGCAGCACCAGCCTGTGGTTCCTGCCGGCTTCGGTTTCATCCTCCAGGCACAGTTCCGCGCCGATCACAGGTTTGATTCCGCGGTCAATGCATGTCCGGTAGAACTTGACCATTGAAAACACGTTGTACAATTCGGTGACGGCGCCGGACCACATGCCTTTCTCAACCAGGGAGTCCACGTAATCATCCACCCGCAACAAACCGTCCACCAGGGAATACTCGGTGTGGACGTGCAGGTGGACGAAGCTATCCTGAACCGTTTCCGTCATTGGAGGTGTTATATCATTGATCTCTGAACCGGGGCGAAACTGCGCCGGTGAATTGGACACAGCCCGTTTTCGGATAACGCCAGGATATGCTGCCTGGTCGGATAACCCTTGTGCCGGGCAAAGCCGTAGCCCGGGTATTTCCGATCCATCTCCCGCATTTCCCGGTCCCGCCAAACCTTCGCCAGGATTGAGGCGGCGCTGATACATGCCTCGGTCCGGTCGCCTTTTACGACGGCGCTTACCGGGTATTCGGTATCGGGGCAGCGGTTGCCGTCAACCAGCACCCGGTCAGGTTTTATGCTTAACCCCCGGATTGCCCGTTGCATGGCCAGCAGTGTCGCGTTCAGTATATTCAACCGGTCAATCTCCTCGTGGCCGGCGCGGCCGATTGAACAGGCCAGCGCCTTTTCCCGGATAAGCGCCGCCAGTTGTTCCCGGCGCCGTTCCGGTATTGTCTTGGAATCGGCCAACCCGGCAATCATGTCCGTTTGGTCCAGGATCACCGCGGCCGCAATCACGGGCCCTGCAAGGGGTCCCCGCCCCGCTTCATCGACGCCTGCCACCAGTTGCAAACCCTGCATCAGATATTCGCCACAGTCTGTGTTCCCTGTGGCCCTTGTGCTTCGAGCAGGTCCAGCACGGCTTGCGCCGCGCTCGCTTCGGCTGCCCGCAGCGAGACATGCAGGTCCGTGAAACGGCGGGATAATGATTGTACTTCACCCGGATGGTCCAGCCAGTATTGCAATGCCGGGGCGAGGATTTCCGCACGGCAGTCCGACTGAAAATACTCGGGCACAAGCCTCTGCCCGGCCAGCAGGTTGGGCAGGGATACGTATTTTACCTTGAGCAAGGCCCGCACGATCCAATAGCTCAGATAATGCATTCTGTAAGCCACTACCATGGGAGTCTTGTACAACATTGCCTCCAGTGTAACGGTGCCTGAAGCGACCAGCGCAACACTGGCAGCCGCCAATGTGTCCGCAATGCTGTCTTTCACTATTTTTAACTGCAAACCCCTGCTTTCGGCTGCTGCGCGCAAATGCCTCTCTGCGCCATCATTCACCGCATTGGTTATAAACCTGATCCCGTCATGGCGCGCAGCCAGGCAGACAGCCGAATCCAGGAAGGGACCGGTAAGCCTGTCGAGTTCCGCATGCCTGCTGCCGGGCAGAATGGCAACCGCCAAACAGTGGGGAGGCAGTTCCAGGCGCCGGCGGGCGCTTTCCCTATCCGGTTGGATATCCACTTTTCCTGCCAGGGGGTGTCCCACGTACCTGGCTGGAACCCCGCGCCTGAGTAAAAATTCCTCCTCGAACGGAAAGATACTTAACACGAGTTGCGCGGCCTGCCTGATTTTCCGCACCCGCCAGGGACGCCATGCCCATACCGTAGGACAGACGTAATGGATGGTTGTTATACCGGCGTTGCGCAATGTCCGTTCCAGGCCAAGATTGAAGTCAGGCGAGTCTACTCCGATAAACACATCCGGCCGTTCCCGGATGAAGTGTTCTGCAAGCCTGGTCCGCAGCGCGCTCAACTCCCGCACTTTGCCGAGCACCTCAACCAGCCCCATAACCGCCAGTTTTTCCATCGGAAACAGGATATCGCAACCTGCTGCACGCAGGTTCGGTCCGCCTATGCCGGTCACCCTGACATCCGGGTGATATTGCCTTATATCCTTGACCAGCTCCGAGGCAAGGAAGTCTCCTGAAGGTTCACCCGCTACAATTCCGATTTTCACTTCAGTTCAATCATCTCACAATCCCGCGCCCGGATTGCTCGATGAACCGGGTGAACAGCGCCACTTCCTCACTCTCATCGGCAAGCGCACGCAGTTTTTTCAGGGCATTTTTCAACAGCAGCCCTTCGCGATAGACGATGCGGTAAGCCTTCCTGAGCGCTTCAACCGAGCTGTCGGAAAACCCGTTGCGCTTGAGTCCCACCCTGTTAAGACCGCCTGGTTTTGCGCTGTTGCCGGATACCATCAGGTACGGAGGTACATCTTTCAGGATTATGGAGGCAATGGCGGAAATACTGTAGCACCCGACCCGGCAGAACTGGTGTACGCCGGTAAACCCGCCCAGAATGGCATGATCATCGATATGCACATGACCGGCCAGGGTGGCATTATTGGCGAAGATTGTGTTGTTCCCCACCTGGCAATCATGGGCAATATGCACGTACGCCATGATCCAGTTGCCGTTTCCCACCCGGGTAACGCCCCCACCCTGTGCCGTCCCGCGGTTAATACTGCAGAACTCCCTGATAACATTATTGGAACCAATCTCCAGAAAGGATTCTGCCTCACCCCGGTATTTCTTGTCCTGGGGATCATCCCCGATTGACGAGAACTGGGATATCCTGGTTGACTCTCCTATCCGGGTAGGGCCTTTGACAACCACATGCGGCCCGATAACACAGTTGTCGGCTATTCGGACCTGGTCCCCGATAACGGCATAAGCGCCGATACTGACCCCGCTCCCAATCCCGGCGCCGGGGTGCACTTTCGCAGTGGGGTCGATCAAGTCTCCCTGTCCGAAATGGTAGTCAATAAATCAGAGTCGGCTACGACCGCGTCATCGACTTTAGCAACACAGGAAAAGCGCCAGATATTTCTTCGCAACGCAACGAACCTGACTTCGAGCACCAGTTGATCCCCCGGCCCGACGGTTTTTCTGAACCTGGCCTTGTCAACTCCTACCAGGTAATACAACTTGTTCCAGTGATCGCTCCCTTCGGCCGACAACAATCCAAGTATCGCAGAGGCCTGGGCCATTGCTTCGATGATAAAGACACCCGGCATGATTGGCTGCTGGGGAAAATGCCCCTGGAAAAACGGTTCGTTGACAGTGACGTTCTTGATCGCGGTCAGGGACACACCGGGTTCGTAGTCCGCCACCTTATCCAGCAGCAGCATGGGATAACGGTGCGGCAGCGCTTGTTTTATCTGCTCAATATCCAGTTCCGGCATAGTCGCATAAACCTGATTCGTACGTATACAGTATGTTATTTCTTTGTTGTTTTTTCCAATGCGGAGACCCTTCTTGCCAGTTCGTCCAGGCGTCTGAACCTGACCATGTTTTTGCGCC
>CAYOEQ010000008.1:0-32712 GCA_964402775.1 uncultured Enterobacteriaceae bacterium | reverse complement strand
GGCCGGCGCTATGCCGATATCGTCAGTTCTGAAGAGGTAATTGAACGGCTGAAGCCCAACAACCAGGGCTGATCCCGGTGTGAATACCACTCGAACCATGCGATTCATCTCGTGTTGGTTTGCCCTCGCAGTTGCCGCCTTTGCCTCGCTGCCCTGCGCGCTCGCACAAGCTGAAACCCGGCAGGATGAAGCGGCAACTGTTGAGGAGATTGTGGTTGTGGGCTCACGGCGCGCGGGCCGGGCATTGTCGGAATCCCATTCCCCGGTGCAACTGGTTGATGAGCAGGAACTGCGGGTCCAGGGCAACACCGACATGCTGGACCTGCTGCGCACGGTGTCGCCCACATTCAGTGTCAATATGCAGCCGATTGCAGACGGCGCGACCATCGTGCGCCCGCCCAACCTGCGCAACCTGGCGGCAGACCATACTCTGGTACTGGTAAACGGCAAACGCCGGCACCGCGGCGCGGTAATCGCATGGCTGACTCCCAAGGCATCCGAGGGCGCGCAGGGGCCGGACCTGTTGGTGATCCCCGCCATTGCCCTGAAACGCATCGAAGTGCTGCGCGATGGCGCCGCAGCCCAGTACGGGTCCGACGCCATTGCAGGGGTGATGAATTTTGTCCTCAAGGACGAGGCTGAAGGAATGGACCTGGAAGCCAGTTATGGCGAGACCACCGAGGGTGACGGCGCACGTTATACGTTTGCGGCGAACGCGGGCCTGCCCCTGGCCGGCGGCTTTTTGAACCTGAGCCTGGAATACGGCGAATCCGATGACACCAGCCGCAGTGTGCAGCGAGACGACGCGGCGGCGCTGATTGCAGCCGGCAATACGTCCGTTGCCGACCCGGCCCAGATCTGGGGTAGCCCGAAGGTCAAAGACGAAATCAAGACCTTCCTCAACGCAGGGCTGCCGTTGACCGAACGCCTGGAAGCATTCGTTTTCGGTAATTTTGCCTACAAGGAAACGGACGGCGGGTTCTACTTCCGCAACCCAAACAACCGGGAGGGCGTCTACACCCGGGGCGGCTTCCGCCTGGTGGGCGACCTCACCGGCGCCCGAACCGGCAACTGTCCGCGCGACCTGCTGCCCGAGGGGCGGTTCTACCGCGCAGGCGTGTTTGACACACAGGCGTTCCGACTGGCCCACCCTGACTGCTTTGTCATGAACGAATTGTTCCCCGGCGGATTCACACCCCGTTTCGGCGGCAAAGCCCATGATTATTCCCTGGTCGCCGGCCTGCGCGGCGAGACGGCGTTCGGCCTTTCCGCGGAACTCAGCGCCGGCCTCGGCGTGAGCGATGTCGCGTTCTTTATCCGTAATACGGTCAATGCGGCGCTGGGACCGGACAATCCTGAAGATTTCAGCTTTGACCCGGGGGGCTACGTGCAGAAGGAAAAAAACGTGCACCTGGATATGAACTACCCCTTCATCCTGCCGTTGCTGGCCTCTGACCTGAATGTTGCCTTCGGGTTGGAATGGCGGGAAGAGAAGTTTGAGATCGAAGGCGGTGAGCCTGCCTCCTGGGAGAGAACATTCAAACGCAACGGCGTCCTGGTGGACTTGCAGTCCCAGGGTTTTACGTCAGCTTCCAACGGTTTCCCCGGTTTCAGCCCGGACACTGCCGGCGCGTGGTCCCGCTCCAACTACGCCGTGTACCTGGACCTGGAAGCCGATATCCGGGAAGACTGGACCCTGGGCGCGGCGCTGCGCCATGAAGATTACGAAGACTTCGGAGCAACGACCAACGGCAAGGTCTCCACCCGTTTCGCGCTCACCGACACCGTGTCGTTGCGAGGCGCCTGGAGCACCGGGTTCCGGGCGCCTACCCCCGGCCAGTCCAACGCCATCAACGCGACCTCGAAGAATGCCGGAGACGGGGATGAGCGGACGGTTTCCATCGTCGCCACCATCGCCCCTGCCAGTCCGGTCGGTATGGCCCTGGGAGGCAAGGCGCTGGCGCCGGAGAAGTCCGAGAACTTCGCGGCGGGAGTGGTCTATGACCGGGATACGACCGCTCTCTCCCTGGACTGTTTCCGCATCAAGGTGAAAGACAGACTCGCCCTGTCCCGGGACATCGAATTCAATCGCCCCGACCTTGGCGCGCACCGGGTCAGGGACGACCTCATCGGGCAACTGGAGGCCGCCGGCCTCATCTCAGCCCGGAGCTGGAACTACATCAATTACTTCACCAACGATTTCAGCACGGTAACCAAAGGCTGTGAATTTACCGGCAACCAGGCCCTGGAAACGGCGGCCGGCGCCACTGACCTGGATGTGGCCATCAGCGCCATTGACACGAAAATTACCAGTTTTACCCCCGGTGGCCCCCTGGACGATGCCGGCGAGATTCGCGATTACGAACAGGGATTGCCGAACATCCGCTATATCCTGACGGCGCGGCATGCCTACGGCCGGTTCGACCTGCTACTCCGGTACAGTCACCATGGCGACTGGTACGACTCGGAGGAAACGCTGGATTTCGATGGCTACGGCCTCCTGGACATCAGCGCCCGATACACCATGGCTAACGGGATGGCGTTGACCCTGGGCTCGGACAACCTGCTCGATAACTACCCGGATGAGAACCCGAACGCCCGCAGCGGCCTGGGCAACCTGTACAGCCAGTATGCGCCGGCGGGTTTCAACGGGCGCTTCCTGTATGCGAGGCTGGCGGTTTCGTTCTGAGGCCATCCTGCGGATATGGCAGGTGTTATCCCATTATCATTAATAAAATCAAAACCGCTGCCAGCACATGCAGACTGCCCAGGTAAAACCGCCGCTTCAACCTCCCCTCCCTGGCGGCCTTCAACTCTTCCCCCAGCGTGGCGTAGCGGCTGGGCAGGAACGATCCGAGGTATTCCTTCAAAAAGTTACTTGTGCGCATGGTCGGCATCCCCATGTCGCGCATCAGTTCGTCAACGTAATGACCGATATAAGGCCCGGTGAACACGCCGTCTTTCTGTTCCGGCACCCGCTCCCTGGCCCAGTTCTCCAGCCGTTCGATCTCCCGGTCCATCTCTTCGGTTGAGGGCAGGCTCATGTTCCCGGTGAACAACTGCGCCGCCCAGTGCGCGCCGACCTCCGAAGACAGCGGGCAGGTCAGGGTCGGGAAAAATCCCACGAACGCCAGTCTTTGTTGTCCGGGAGGCAGTATCCGCCGGTATAAATGGAAACGGCCGTTGCTGTATACTTTCGATCTCAACTCCTCGCTCAGGAACGACATGTCGCGCTGCCAGCCCGTGCCCATGATGACCAGGTCCGCCTCTATCTGCGTGCCGTCGTCAAGTTCGACGCCTGTTTCATAAAAGCCCTTGACACCGGCCCGTATTGCGCTGATAGCGCCGGCATTCAGCAGGTCGAAGAAATCGTCCACCTGTCCCACGCTTTCGAAGCCCACCGGCAACTTGTGTTCGGGGACCATGTGTTTGGGCATGCCCAGGACGCGGGGCACCACGGCGCTCATGAAGCTCCACCAGAGCCACACCAGCGGTTTGCCGGGGCCGTGCAGCAGCTTTTCATCCCAGGGGCGCATCGGATAATTGACGAACATCTCAATGAAGCGCGAGATGAAGCGCAGGTCGCTGCGGGCGCCGCCGGGCAGGTAGCGCGGCACCATCCAGTGCGGCTTGCGGAACACCAGGGTGGAGGTTTTTCCTTCCCGGGCCGCCCAGGCGGCGCAGTCCAGCGCGGATTTGCCGCCGCCTATGACGACCACGCGCCGCACATCCGCGACCGCGGGATGGGTCCATTCACTCGAGTGGCGCACCAACCCCCTGTAGGTCTCCCTGCCGGGGAGATCCAGCATCAGGGGCGTGGAGAAGGCTCCCGAACAAATGATGACATAAGCGAATTCATGGGTGTCCCGTTTGTCCTGATCTTCCTTGCGGTTATCGGCCGTCGAGCGGACCGTCATGGAAAAGCCCTGCCGGCCGCCGTCATCGATCTCCTCCAGGCGCACCACCTCGCTGTTGAAACTGATGTGGGGGTTCAAACCGAAGTTGTCAGCATAGGATTCCAGGTGCGCGCGCACCTCCTCCGCGACAGGGTAACCACTTGTAGATGCCGGATAGGGGTAGTCGGTAAGGCTGTAGGTTTCCTTTGCGGTATTTGCCCGCAGGCCGGGGTAGGCCCGTGACAAGGCCCACACTCCGCCCAGGTCGGGTTCCTTTTCGAACACCTGTACGTCGAACCCGTTTTCCAGGAATATCTTGGCCGTCACCAGGCCGGCAATACCGGCGCCGATGATGCCGACCCGCTGCGCCGGGCCCGCGCCTTCTGCGCGCGTCCCGGTGGTTGCGGTTACCTCGCTCGTCGTTTCGCTCACGGTTTATCTTCCGGTGTGTGTTGTTTACGGCAAAAGTATATCAAGGGAAAGCTTATCAGAATGATCTGAATCAATACATGCTTGAATTTCGTCCGTAAAATCGCTATATTACCAGTCTGATATTCAAGTTCCCGGATATCGGTCGTTGTTCATGGGGGCGTACCTGGTTTCGACGAGGGTGCTGAATCCCAAGGGGCATGCCGAGGCGCAGATAACCTCGTTAATCCATCTGCAAACTTCAATAGTTGACGAAAAGTACAACTACGCTCTGGCCGCTTAAAGCCGGCCAGCCCTTGACTGGACTGTGCTTGTGCATTCAACTCAGGGGTCACAGACACAAGCTCGCGATGAAGTCTGTCCCGGTCGGATTCGCTAAAGCTTAAGGGAATCGTTGCCTGCGTTCCTCCGCCGTTTCGGGTAACAGGCGATTAAATATAAAGATACGGCTAAGCATGTAGAACCGAAGGTTGATGGCTCGCGGACGCCGGTTCGACTCCGGCCGCCTCCACCAATTCACTATCCGGTAAATCAGGGAACGACGTCCCCCCCTGGGGCCGCGACCCGCGGCTCAGATGTATATCATGATGCTGTCCAGCGGTGCATCTGCGTTGAGCAGGTCCACGCGCTTGGACTTTATTTTCAGGCCCGCATCCGTCCGCACCAGGCGCCAGGTGACGGCGCCGGCATAGGTGTCCTGCCTGCGGTGATGGATGACCGCAATGATATTTGCCCTGACGGTGATATCGCCGCGGGGTCCCGCCGACAAATCGATTTCCGGTTCCGACAGGATGCGCACCGAACGTACCTCGTGCTGCATGGACGGCGATAACGGGTTGTGCAGGTTGTACCTGCGCATTTCCATCAGGGCGCGGTTGTCGTAGATCAGGGAATCGTGCTGTTCGGGGTCGGTCTGCGCCCGTTCCAGGGGCATCCAGTAATAGCCGTCTTCCGTGAACAGGGAGATCCAGGTTTCCAGGTCCGCTTCATCCAGGCAGCGGGTCTCCAGGCGGATCAGGTCCCTGATGCCTTGCTGTAACTTGTTGACTGCCATGTCAGGTCATGTATTCAAGCCAGGCGGCATACTGGTTGCGTAACGTCATGTCGCTGGTGCCCGCGGCCCTTACCTTGTCCCCGTCCCGTTGTTCCCTGCCGTGATGGCGGTGCATGTCTATCCATTCAATGGCGCCGGCTTCGGCGCTTTCCTGGATGCGGATATAGCAGTCCAGGTCGTCCGGGCCTACCATCGATGCCGGGGAGTTGATCAGGCGGGAATAGCGCAGGGTGCGCTTCAGCATGTTCGGCGGCGCGCCTTTCAACCTGAATGTCCAGGATTCGATGATGGTCTCGTTGACCGAGACGGGTATGACCACGCGCACGGACTGGATATTGTCCCGTATCGTGCAGGACGGGTAGATCAGGCCGTTGTGGCGGTTGAATGAGAGAATTTCCCCGGTGCGCTCCCTGCCGTAAGCCTGTTCCATCGCCTCCAGGTAATCGGGATAGACCTGGTAGTGGCTGAAAATGCTTATCCCGCCGCCCATGTAACCGTGCCCGTGCGGCAACCCGACAAATCCCATCTCGTCAAAGAAGTCATAGGAACCGCCGAACGGGGCTATCACTTCCGCTTCCGGCAGCGGGGCATGGTCGGGCGCAAGCTGCTCCTTGTATTGCCTTACCGCATCACTGGTGCCGGCATGGGCCACCATGGGGTGCATGGCGTCATGCAGGTTCTCGGTAAAGAACTTCCAGTTGACCGGGTGGCGGAACCGGTGGCAGGTCTTTCCGGTTACCTCCACGGCGCCTTCCGGGGCCCGGTCCACCATGTTGTCTATGGTCTCGCGCATGTCTCCGAGGAAGTCGGCCAGGTCCGGACCCGTCGCGGACAGTGAGGCAAACACGAAGCCGCGGTATTGCCCGGTCCGGGCTACCCGGGGCATGCCGAATTCGGTTGCGCCGGCGTCAAAGCCCACGTCCCGGTAGCCGGCGGGACTCGGCTGTGAACGCAAGGTCCCGTCGGTCCGGTAGGTCCAGCCGTGGTAGGGGCACTTGAATATTCCGTCGGCGCGGCCGCTGCGGGCCTCGCAGACCTGTGCGCCCCGGTGCCCGCAGCGGTTCACCAGCACGTTGATGTCCCTGCCGTTCATGTCCCTGACCATGATGACGGGAGTCAGGCCGATGGTCGTGGTGAGATAATCTCCGGCGGACCTGACCTGGCTTTCATGGCCGACGTAAATCCAGGCCTGTCCCCAGATCCGCTCCATTTCCAGTTTGAAGATATCTTCCCTGACATAAACGTCCCGGTGCACGCGTGCGGGGTCGATGAGGGGCTTAAGAGCTTCCGGGTTGTTGTAAAGGTTGTGCTGCATTACCTTTATATTAAAGGAAGCTCTGAATAAGTCCATCCTGGACTTATCAGAGCACGGAAAACAAAAAGCCGGACGATGTCCGGCTTTGAGTCGGTACCACTTTATAATTTTTATATCAACTTTCCGTGTTGTCGTTATTTTCTTCCGAACTCGTTACAGGCCGGTCAACCAGTTCCACGATGGCCATCGGCGCCTTGTCGCCGGCCCTGAAACCGCATTTCAGTATGCGCAGGTAACCGCCCGGCCTGCTCTTGTAGCGCGGTCCCAGTTCATTAAACAGTTTTGTCACCATAGGCCTGTCGCGCAGGCGGGCGAATGCCATCCTGCGCCTGGCTACGGAATCCGTTTTTGCAAGTGTGATCAACGGTTCGGCCACGCGCCGCAGTTCCTTTGCCTTGGCCAGGGTGGTCTTGATCACTTCATGGCGTACCAGCGAAACGGCCATATTGCGGAACATGGCGGTACGGTGACTGCTGTTCCTGTTCAGTTTCCGCCCGCTTTCTCTATGTCGCATGTCGAATTCCCGCCGCTATCAGTGTGATATCACCGACATTTCCCTTTCCTCGTACAGGTCGGAAGGGGGCCAGTTCTCCAGTCTCATGCCCAGCGAGAGGCCGCGGGAGGCGAGCACGTCCTTGATTTCAGTCAGGGATTTCTTGCCCAGGTTCGGAGTCTTCAATAATTCCATTTCCGTGCGCTGGATAAGGTCGCCGATGTAATAGATGCTTTCCGCCTTCAGGCAGTTTGCCGAACGCACCGTGAGTTCCAGGTCGTCGACGGGGCGCAGCAGGATGGGGTCGATTTCCGGTTCGTCACTCACTACCGGCGTTTCCTCCGTCTGTTCGGCTTCCAGGTCAACAAAAATAGACAACTGGTTGCGCAGGATGAGCGCCGCTTCCTTGATGGCTTCTTCCGGGTCTATGGTGCCGTTCGTTTCCACCTCCAGGATAAGCTTGTCCAGGTCGGTCTGTTGTTCCACGCGCGCGCTCTGCACGTCATAGGAAACTCGTTTAACCGGACTGAACGAGGCATCGAGTTTCAACCGGCCTATGCTCTGTCCGATATCATCATCCGGGCTGCCGACTATGACAGGGCGATACCCGCGCCCGCGCTCAACGATGATACTCATGTTCAATTCACCGGCACGGGTGAGATGGGCGATCAGGTGATCCGGGTTGGCGATCTCCACGTCGTGATCCAGCTTGATGTCACCTGCCTTGACTTCCCCCGGCCCCGTCTTGTTCAAGGACAGGGTAACGTCATCCCGGGCATGCAGGCTGATTGCCAGCTCCTTCAGGTTGAGCAGGATATCCGTAACATCCTCGTGCACGCCGTCTATGGTCGTGTATTCATGCAGCACGCCGTCTATTTCCACTTCGGTCACTGCGCAACCGGACATGGACGATAATAAAACCCGCCGCAGGGCATTGCCCAGGGTATGTCCAAAACCGCGGTTCAACGGTTCTATGGTTATTTTCGCCAGCGTTGCATTGATGTTTTCCACATCAACCCGGCGCGGCTTTAACAATTCACTGAATGTAGAGGGCATAGATATTCTTCCTGTAGCTGCTTACTTGGAATAAAGTTCTACTACTAACTGTTCGTTTATATCCGATGGTAATTCATTGCGCTCAGGCATGGATTTAAATGTTCCCGCCATCTTCTTGGTGTCGACATCGACCCATTCGGGAAACCCGATTTGTTCTGCGACGTTGAGCGAATCCTGGATACGCAGTTGCTTCTTGCTCTTTTCCCTGATCTCAATCTGGTCCTCCGGATTGACCTGGTAAGACGGAATGTTCACGGACTGCCCGTTTACCAGCACCGACTTGTGGCTTACCAGTTGCCTGGCTTCGTTGCGCGTGCAGCCAAATCCCATCCTGAACACCACGTTGTCCAGGCGGCATTCCAGTATCTGTAACAGGTTCTCGCCGGTAGAACCCCTGCGCCTTACCGCTTCCTTGTAATAACGGCGGAACTGCTTTTCCAGCACCCCGTAAATACGCCGCAGTTTTTGTTTTTCCCTGAGTTGCACGGCATAATCCGACAGCCTCTTTGACCTCATCCCCTGCTGTCCGGGCGGCTTGTCAATCTGGCACTTGGATTCAATCGGCCGGGCGCGGCTTTTCAGGAACAGGTCAACGCCTTCACGCCGACTCAACTTGCATTTGGGTCCGAGGTAACGAGCCATATCTCCTCCCTAGACGCGCCTTTTTTTCGGCGGACGGCAACCATTATGAGGAATAGGTGTCACGTCGTTGATATTGGTGATCTTGTAGCCCAATGCATTCAATGCGCGTACCGCCGATTCCCGTCCCGGTCCCGGACCCTTGATATTCACGTCCAGGTTCTTCATGCCGAATTCCTTTGCCACTTCACCCACTTTCTGCGCCGCGATCTGCGCTGCAAACGGCGTGCTTTTGCGCGAACCGCGGAAGCCGCTGCCGCCGGCTGTCGCCCATGCAAGGGTATTCCCCTGCCTGTCGGTAATATTGATGATGGTATTGTTAAACGACGCATGGACATGCGCGATACCATCCACTACCGTTTTCTTGACCTTCTTTCTGGTGCCTCTCGGTTTAGCCATTCATTCTCTCTTCGTGTTATTTCTTGATGATGCGGCGCGGCCCTTTACGCGTTCTGGCGTTGGTGCGGGTGCGCTGGCCGCGTAAGGGTAGTCCGCGGCGGTGGCGGATACCCCGGTACGAACCCAGGTCCATCAGGCGTTTGATATTCATGGACACGTCCCTGCGCAAATCGCCTTCGAGTTCGTAATTGGTGACTTCCGCCCGCAACAGGTCAAGCTGATCTTCGCTGAGCGCAGATACCTTGACACCAGGTTCTATTCCCGTTGCGGAACAGATTTTCCGGGCAGTAGTACCGCCTATCCCGTAAATATGGGTCAAGGATATGCTGACATGCTTTTGGTCCGGAATATTTACGCCTGCTATTCGAGCCATCTGTTTTATCTCCGGTTAATTTTCCGGCAGGGGACAGAATTGAATTCTGTCCCCGCATGATTCAAAGAGTCACGAGCTACCATACGGTTCACCCCTGTCTCTGCTTGTGGCGCGGGTCCGAACAGATCACCCGGACACTTCCCCGCCTGCGAATAATGCGGCAGTTACGGCAGATCTTTTTTACTGAAGCCCTGACTTTCATTTCTTCACTCTCCCGTTATATGCGCCGCCCGTGGCTTTTCAGGTTCGCCTTCTTCAACGCGCCTTCATACTGGTGCGACATCAGGTGCGCCTGGATTTGCGCCATGAAGTCCATTACCACAACCACGATAATCAACAATGACGTCCCGCCGAAATAAAACGGCACGTTATATTGCAGGATCAGGAACTCCGGCAACAGGCACACGAAGGTAATGTAGATGGCGCCGACCATGGTCAATTTCGTCAGTACGCTGTCGAGGTAGCGGGACGTCTGTTCCCCCGGCCTCATACCGGGAATGAATGCGCCCGATTTTTTCAGGTTTTCCGCAGTCTCTCTCGGGTCGAAAACGACGGCAGTATAAAAAAAGCAAAAGAAAATGATCCCCGCGGCGTAAAACGCGACGTAGATGGGTTGTCCGGGTTGGAGCAGGGTCGCCAGGTCCTGCAACCAGCGCATCTCCCGGGCCTGTCCCGCCCAGCTTGCCAGTGTACCCGGGAACAGTATCAGGCTGGAGGCAAATATCGGGGGGATGACGCCTGCCATGTTCAGTTTCAGGGGCAGGTGGCTGGACTGGCCCGCGTACATTTTCCGCCCCACCTGGCGCTGGGCATAGTTCACCGTTATCCTGCGCTGTCCCCGTTCGACAAACACGACAAATCCCGTGACGGCAATAGCCAGGGCAAACAGCGTAAAAACCATTATCAGGTGCAGCTCGCCGGTGCGCGACAGTTCCAGGGTGCCGCCCACCGCGGACGGGAGGCCGGCAACGATACCGGCAAAAATGATCAGTGAGATGCCGTTGCCGACGCCCCGTTCGGTAATCTGTTCACCCAGCCACATCAGGAACATGGTTCCGGTCACCAGCGTGGTCACCGCGGTGATGCGGAAGCCGACACCCGGGTCGATCACGACCGATCCCCCCAGGACCTGCTGGCCCTCCAGCGCCAGCGACACGCCGACAGCCTGGAAGGTAGCCAGCAGCACCGTTCCATAGCGCGTATACTGGGTTATCCTGCGCCGTCCTGCTTCACCTTCCCGGCGCAACTGCTTCAGTCGCGGGTCGACGAATGACAATATCTGCATGATGATCGAGGCAGATATATAGGGCATGATGCCAAGGGCGACAACCGACAGGCGTTCCAGCGCGCCGCCGGAAAACATGTTGAACATATCCAGGATGGTGCCCCGTTGCTGCTCGAACAGTTGCGCCAGCGCATCCGGGTTAATTCCCGGTACGGGTATGAAGGTGCATATGCGGTAAATGAACAGGGCAAACAGTACGAACAGCAGCCGCCGGCGCAACTCCGTCACCTGGGTCAATCCGGACAGTCCGCCGGGTATTGCAGGATTTCTTGCCACCATGCCCTACTCCTCGAATTTCCCGCCGGCGGCCTCGATGGCAGCCCGCGCCCCTTTTGTCGCCCTCAGTCCCTTGATGGTTACCGCCTTGCCGATTGTCCCGCCGGCTATGATCTTTACCCGCTTGATTTTCCTGCTGATCAGGCCGGCTTGCTTCAGCACGTTCAGGTCGATGACTTCGGCGCCTGCCTTCTCCAGTTCAGCCAGGCGAATCTCATCGGTGATCCGGGCCAGGTAGGACCGGAAACCGACCTTGGGAAGACGCCGCTGCAAGGGCATCTGCCCGCCTTCAAACCCTACCTTGTGGTATCCGCCCGAGCGCGATTTCTGGCCCTTGTGGCCACGGCCCGCGGTCTTGCCGTATCCGGACCCGATGCCCCGGCCCACCCGTTTCGCGGCGCGTTTGGAACCATTCGCAGGTTTAATCGAATTAAGTCGCATATCAGATCTCGTCCACCGCCAGCAAATAGGCTACCTTATTGATCATGCCGCGGTTTTCCGCGGTGTCGGCAACCGTTACCGAATGACCTATGCGGCGCAACCCCAGCCCCGCAACACAGGCTTTATGTTTTTCGGTCCTGCGGTTGACGCTGCGTTTCAGGGTCACCCTGAGTTGTTTCTTTGCTTCTGCCATGGTTACCCGGTTATGTCCTCTAACGGCTTGCCGCGTTTTGCCGCAAAGTATTCCGGCGCAGCTATCGACTGCAGGCCTTTCATCGTCGAACGGACAACGTTGATCGGGTTGGTCGAACCGGTACATTTCGCCAGCACGTTCTGAATGCCTGCGCACTCGAATACTGCCCGCATGGCTCCCCCGGCAATGATCCCGGTGCCTTCGGAGGCCGGTTGCATGTACACCTGGGCGGCGCCGTGGCGAGCAGTGACTGCGTAATGCAGGGTGTCGCCCTTAAGCGGAACGGTGATCATATTCCGGCGCGCTTTTTCCATCGCCTTCTGTATCGCGACCGGCACCTCCCGGGCCTTGCCGCGGCCGAAACCGACCTTGCCGTTACCGTCACCGACCACGGTCAACGCGGTAAAACCGAATATGCGCCCTCCCTTGACGACCTTGGCCACCCGGTTGACTGCAACCAGTTTCTCCAGTAAATCTTCGTTACCCGTGATGGAATCCGCTACTGCCATGCTGGTGTTATCTCCTCTTGAATCAGAATTTTATGCCTTGTTCCCTGGCGGCATCAGCCAGGGCCTTTATCCTGCCGTGGAATTTGAATCCTGAACGGTCAAACGCAACCGTGGTTATGCCTGCCTTCAGTGCGCGTTCCGCAACCACCTGGCCCACCACCCCGGCCGCCTCCTTGTTGCCGCTGTTTTTAATCCTGCCGCGCACCTCCTTGTCCAGGGTAGATGCGCTTGCCAGCACTTCCGCGCCACCCGCACCGATCACCTGGGCATAAATATGCCGGGGCGTGCGGAATATGCACAGGCGGGTCATGCCTTGCGTCTTGATGCGCATGCGTGATTTAACCGCCCTTCTCAATCTTGCCGTTTTCTTTTTCATACCGGTTTTCAGGTTATGCCTTCTTTGCTTCCTTGCGCAGGATCTGTTCATCGGCGTAACGTACGCCTTTCCCCTTGTACGGCTCAGGCGGCCGGTAACTGCGAATGACGGCTGCCATCTGCCCTACCTTCTGCTTGTCCGCGCCCTTGACCACGACCTGGGTCTGGCTGGGGGTTTCGACCGTGATGCCGTCGGGGATGTCCAGTTCTACGGGGTGTGAAAACCCCAGGGACAGGCTGATACTGCGCGGGTTTGCCTGCGCCCGGTACCCAACCCCGGTTATCTCGAGTTTTATCTCAAAACCCTGGGATACGCCGGTCACCATATTCTGCATAATCGCTCTTGTCGTCCCGGCCAGGGACCGAGCCGATTTGGAATCATTCTTTGCCGAAAATTTCAGCAGGCTGCCTTCCCGGTCCATATCCACCAGGGCGTGCAGCGTATGCGTCAGTTCGCCTTGTCCGCCCTTGACCCGCACCACCGCGCCGTTCATGTCGACTTCCACGTTGTCCGGGACAGTTATTGGATTATTGGCAATTCTCGACATGGTTTTTCCTACGCTACGATGCAGATAATCTCGCCGCCAATTCCAAGCTGCCTGGCGCTCCTGTCCGTCATGACGCCCCTGGAAGTTGAGATGATGGCCGTGCCCAGCCCCCCGTACACCCGCGGCAACTTGTCACGGGGACTGTAACGGCGCAGCCCGGGCGAACTCTCTCGCCGCAACATCTCAATCACGGGCTTGCCCTCAAAATATTTCAATTGAACGGTCAATACAGGCTTGACCTTGTCCTCACCCACGCTGAAGCCGGTAATATAGCCTTCTTCCTGAAGAATATTGGCAACGGCAAGTTTCATCTTTGACGAGGGCATGCTGACTTCCCGCTTCAGCCGCTCCTGGCCGTTGCGTATCCGGGTCAGCATATCCGCTACTTGATCCTGTAAACTCATGTCATATTCACTCGTTATTCCGGCAACTCACCAGCTCGCCTTGACCAGGCCTGGTATATCGCCGCGCATGGCAGCCTCGCGCAGCATGTTCCTGCCCAGTCCGAATTTCCGGTAATACCCGTTCGGCCGCCCCGTCAGGCTGCACCGGTTCCTCAACCGGGAAGGGCTTGAATCCCTCGGCATTTTATTCAATTTAATTCTTGCCTCCTTGCGCTCCTGCGCGGTCAACGACATATCCTTGATAATGCGCTTCAATGCCGCGCGTTTTACAGCATATTTTTCGACCATCCGCTCCCTTTTGCGTTCCCGGTTCACCATCGATGTTTTTGCCATAGGTCTCCTCCGGCTCGTGTCCGCCTATCCTCTGAGCGGGAAATTGAATGCCTGCAGCAAAGCCTTTGCCTCATCGTCGGTTTTTGCCGAGGTTGTAATCGTTATGTCCAGGCCGCGCAGTGTATCGATCTTGTCATAATCGATTTCAGGGAAAATAATCTGTTCCCTGACACCAAGACTGTAGTTGCCGCGGCCGTCAAACGAGCGCGGGTTCAAGCCGCGAAAATCCCTGATCCTGGGAATGGCGATTGAAATCAGCCTGTCCAGGAATTCGTACATGCGCTCGCTCCGCAACGTGACCATGCAGCCGTTCGGAAATCCTTTCCTGACCTTGAAGTTCGCTACGGATTTTTTTGCCTTGATTACGATGGGTTTCTGGCCGGCAATGCGCGCCATATCATCCACCGCATGTTCAATCATTTTCTTATCGGCCATCGCCTTGCCCAATCCCATGTTCAAGGTGATCTTGGTTATCTTCGGCACCTGCATCGGCGATTTGTAGCCGAACTGTTCCATCAGTTGCGGGGCAACCGTATTCCGATAATATTCCTTAAGTCTTGACATTCTGACAGCGCCGCTCAAACATCTACCACTTCATTGTTGGACTTGAAATAACGGACCTTGCGGCCGTCCTCGAGGAACCGGAATCCCACGCGGTCCGGCCTGTTTGCCACAGGGTTCCACAGCGCAATATTGGAGATAGAAAACGGCATCTCCTTTTCGATAATGCCGCCGGGGTTTCCGCGCATTGGATTGCCCTTGGTATGGCGTTTGGCCATATTGACGTTTTCGACAATGACCTTGTCATTTTCCATGTCGACATTCAGCACCAGGCCGCGTTTACCCTTGTCCTTGCCGGTAATAACGACGACTTCATCACCTTTTCTTATCCTGTTCATGTTCGGTTCCGGAACTACAGGACCTCGGGGGCGAGGGATACGATTTTCATGAAATTCTCGTTTCTCAGTTCACGGGTGACCGGGCCGAATATCCGGGTGCCGATGGGCTGCAACTGGTTATTGAGCAGTACCGCGGCATTGCTGTCGAACCGGATCAGCGAACCGTCCGGCCTTCGCACCCCTTTCCTGGTCCGCACGACGACCGCATTGTACAATTCTCCCTTTTTCACCTTGCTTCTCGGAATGGCCTCCTTGACGCTGACCTTTATCACGTCACCGACTCCGGCATAGCGCCTTCTCGAACCGCCCAGGACCTTTACGCACATGAGACGGCGCGCACCGCTGTTGTCCGCGGCGCCCAATACTGTCTGCATCTGAATCATCTCTCCACTCCTTCCGGTATCATACTTCCTGGGCTTTGGTCACAATACTGCGCAGACGCCAGGCCTTGTTCTTCGAAATCGGCCGGGATGATTCAATAATCACCATATCGCCTTCATTGCACTCGTTATTCTCATCATGGGCAAGCAGCCTGGTGGTGCGCCGGATGTATTTTCCGTACAACGGGTGCTTTACGGTCCTGTGGATATCCACGGCAATCGACTTGTCCATCTTGTTGCTTACAACCGTCCCGGTCATTGTCCTGGCTGTTTTCCCGGTTTCACTCATCTTGTTTCGCCTTCTCGTTTAACACCGTCTTAACCCTTGCGATTTCCCGGCGCAATGCCTTGAAACGGCTTGGATTGCCAAGCTGTCCGGAACCTTTCTGCATACGCAGGTTGAACTGTTCGCGCAGCAGCTCCACGAGCAATTGCTGCAACTCGCCGGAGTTCCTGGATCTCAGTTCGGCGGCCTTCATCACAATATGGTCCTGTTGGCGAATACGGTCTTGACCGGCAGTTTTGCCGAAGCGAGCTTAAAGGCATCTCTTGCCAGTTCCTCCGATACGCCTTCAATTTCGTACAGCATCTTGCCGGGCTGGATAACGGATACCCAGTATTCGACGTTGCCCTTACCCTTGCCCTGCCGAACCTCCAGGGGCTTTGTCGTTATCGGCTTGTCGGGGAAGATTCGTATCCATACTTTCCCCCCGCGTTTTACCTTACGGGTTATGGTCCGGCGGGCAGCCTCAATCTGGCGCGCGGTGATGCGCCCGCGGGTAGTCGCCTTGAGGCCGAATTCGCCGAAACTGACCTTGTTGCCGTTATTGGCCAGCCCGCGATTCCTGCCCTTGCTCTGTTTTCTGAATTTGGTTCGTTTTGGTTGTAACATCGGTTCAGCTTCCCATTACGGGCGCATCTTCATCGGTCCGGTCTTCCACGTTGAACACTTCGCCCTTGAATATCCAGACCTTCACACCGATGACGCCATATGTCGTATTCGAGTTGGCAGTGCCGTAATCAATATCGGCCCGCAGGGTATGCAGGGGCACCCGCCCTTCCCGGTACCATTCCGAACGGGCTATCTCGGCGCCGTTCAGACGCCCGGCGACACAGATTTTTATACCCAGCGCGCCGAGCCTCATGGTATTGGTCACCGCCCGTTTCATGGCCCGCCTGAACATGATCTTTCTCTCTATCTGCTGGGCAACGCTCTCCGCCACCAGGGCTGCGTCCAGTTCGGGCTTCCTGATCTCCTGCACGCTGACCTTCGCCCTGACGCCCATCATATCGGAGACTTCCTGGCTCAAACGCTCGATGTCCTCTCCCTTTTTGCCGATCACGATGCCGGGCCTGGCGCTGTGTATGATCACCTTGATTTCATTCGGCGGGCGTTCGATCTGGATACGGCTGACCGAAGCGTTCACCAGTTTTTTCCTCAGGTATTCACGCACCTGCAGGTCCGTGTTCAGATACCTGGCGTAATCTTTCGTATCCGCATACCAGGTCGAGGTCCAGTCCTTGATGATGCCGATACGGATTCCCGTAGGATGTACTTTCTGTCCCATGCTGTTCTACTCTGTCGTTTCTGTAACCGTTATAACGAGGTGGCTCGTACGCTTTAAAATCCTGTCCGCCCGTCCCCGCGCCCGGGTGCGCATGCGCTTGTGGACAGGTCCATTGTCAACGGTTATTGCGCTGATTTTCAGCTCGTCAATATCCGCGGCCTCATTATGTTCGGCATTCGCGATCGCCGACTCAAGAACCTTTTTGACGATGGCGGCTGCCTTCTTGTTGCTGAAAGCCAGGATATTCATTGCCCGATCCACCGGCAGGCCGCGTACCTGGTCGGCGACCAGGCGCAGTTTCTGCGGCGCCATTCGCACATATTTCAGACACGCTGTCGTCATGATTAACCGGTCCTGCCTACTTTGAGGTCTTTCTGTCCGCGGCATGACCGCGGAATGTCCGGGTAATGGCAAACTCGCCCAGTTTGTGGCCTACCATGTTCTCGGTGACAAACACCGGCACGTGGTCGCGGCCGTTATGTATCGCTATGGTCAGTCCTACCATGTCCGGCACTATCATCGACCTCCTGGACCAGGTCTTGATCGGGCGTTTGTCATTATTCTCCCGGGCAGTCTCGACCTTTGCGATCAGATGGTGGTCTATGAACGGCCCTTTTTTAATAGAACGCGGCATCAGTTTTTCCTTTTACGAATAATCAGGTTGTCGGTACGCTTGTTCTTCCTGGTCTTGTAGCCCTTTGTCGGGTAACCCCAGGGCGTACAGGGATGCCGCCCTCCCGAAGAACGCCCTTCACCGCCTCCGTGGGGGTGGTCAACCGGGTTCATCGCCACGCCGCGCACGGTGGGCCTTATCCCGCGCCAGCGTTTTGCCCCTGCCTTGCCCAGCTTTTGCAGGGAATGCTCGGTGTTGCTTGCCTCGCCGATGGTCGCCCGGCAATCCAGCGGCACCTTCCTCACCTCGCCGGAACGCAGGCGTAATGTCGCATGGGTGCCTTCCCGCGCTACCAGTTGTACGCCCGCGCCGGCGCTGCGGGCAAGTTGCGCGCCTTTCCCGGGCTTCAGTTCCACACAATGAATGACCGTACCCACAGGAATATTGCGCAACGCCAGGCAGTTCCCCGGCGCTATTTCGGCGCGCGGCCCCGACATCAGTTTCGCACCGGTCCCGACGCGGGCCGGGGCAATGATGTAACGGCGCTCGCCATCCGTATAACACAACAGGGCGATATGGGCCGTGCGGTTGGGGTCGTATTCAATACGCTCCACCGTGGCTTCTATGCCGTCCTTGTCCCGCTTGAAATCAATGATCCGATAGCGTTGTTTGGCGCCGCCGCCCCGGTGTCTTACGGTAATTCTGCCGCGGTTGTTGCGGCCGGCGGTCCTGCCCTGCTTTTCGACCAGCGGATTGTACGGCTCGCCCTTGTGCAGGTTCGGATTGACGACCTTGACGACACCCCGGCGGCCGGGTGACGTAGGTTTCGGATTGACTAACGGCATTTTCAAATTCCTCCTACGCGCCCATAAAATCTATATCGAACCCGGGTTTCAGCCTGACGTAGGCCTTTTTCCAATCCGGGCGTTTGCCCCGCGCGCGCCGAAACATCTTGCTCTTGCCGCGCACGTTCAGGACCTGTATCGACTCGACTTCGACTTCGAACATTTTTTCAACGGCCTTCCTGATTTCCGGCTTGGTGGCGTCACGCATGACCTTGAATACGAATTGCCGGTGTTTATCAGCAGTCATGGTGCTTTTTTCCGTCACCCGGGGCTCGAGCAGGATTTTCATCAGCTTATCGTCATTCATTCTCTTCACTCCCGTTCGGCATTTCCTGCTCCGTGGTCTCATTCCCGCCGGTTTCCGCCTGCCCTGTGCTGTCCTTTGTCTCCGGCCCCAGCCATTTTTCCACTTCTTCCAGGGCCGCTCCGGTTATCAGCACCCGGTCAAACCCGACCAGTGAATAAGGGTCAATTTCATGGGAATTGATAACGGCAACGCGGGCCAGGTTCCGGGTTGCCAAGTGAAGTTCTTCGCTGATGGTGTCGGTGATGATCAGCACTTCATCCAGGCCCAGTTGCGCCAGCGTTTCCAGCGCAGCCTTTGTTTTCGGCGCATTGATATTCAATTTATCGATACACATCAACCGTTCCTGGCGAACCAGTTCCGACAATATGGAACGCAGCGCGCCGCGATACATTTTCTTGTTTACTTTCCTCGCATACCTGCGCTGATTGTTTGCGAATGTTACACCGCCTCCCCGCCACAGCGGGCTGCGGATGGTGCCGACCCTGGCCCGGCCCAGACCTTTCTGGCGCCAGGGCTTTTTCCCGCCGCCTCTGACGGCTGAACGATTTTTCAGGGACTTGTTCGCAGTTCTGCCCGTCGCCAGGTAGGACGTCAGCACCTGGTGCACCAGCGACTCATTGTACGCGGCGGCGAACACTTCATCGGCGACGGTTACGCTGCCGGCGCGTTTCTTTCCCGCTTTGTGCAATACCAGTTTCACCTGTGCGCTCCCGTATTCATGCCGACTTGACCGAGGGCCTGACGACCAGCGTCCCGCCTGCGGCGCCCGGTACGGAACCCTTGACCAGCACCAGGTTTCTGTCCGGGTCCACCTTGATGACTTCCAGGTTCTGTGCCGTCTGTTTGACGTTGCCCATATGTCCCGCCATTTTCTTGCCGGGGAAAACACGCCCGGGTGACTGGTTCTGACCTATCGAACCGGGAGCCCGATGGGCGCGGGAATTACCATGACTGTTACGCTGGCTGCTGAAGTTGTGCCGTTTTATAACGCCCGCATAACCCTTGCCGATTGTTTTACCAGTTACATCCACTTTCTGTCCGACCTGGAAAATATCCACCGTTATTTCCGAGCCTGCGGCAAAATCCCCGGCGTCACTGCCGTCCAGCCTGAATTCATGCAGGCCCTCGGCAGTCTCGACGCCGGCCCTGGCCAGCGTCCCCGCCAGGGGCTTCTTGATCAGGTTGCGACGCTTGCTGCCGTAGGCGACCTGCACGGCGCTGTAGCCGCGCTGCTCATCGGTGGCCAGGGAGGTAACCCTGTTGGGAGTGGCTTCGATCACCGTTACCGGCACAGACCGGCCGGTCTCGGTAAATATCCGGGTCATCCCCCGCTTTTTTCCTACAATTCCAATCGCCATGATTTCGACCCGTGTTGAAGCCCTTGTCTTCAGCTCAGTTTAATCTGGACGTCCACGCCGGCGGCCAGGTCCAGTTTCATCAACGCGTCAACCGTCTTGTCCGTGGGGTTGACGATATCCACCAGGCGCTTGTGAGTCCTGATCTCATACTGGTCCCTGGCGTCCTTGTTCACATGGGGAGATATCAGGACCGTATAGCGTTCTTTTTTTGTCGGCAACGGGATAGGCCCTTTGACATGGGCGCCGGTGCGGCGTGCGGTCTCGACGATTTCCCGGGTCGACTGATCGATCAGCCGATGGTCGAACGCTTTCAATCTTATCCGTATAACCTGCTCTGTCGCCATGATTTTTTTGCTCTGTACCCGGGTTTGACTAAGCCGCGTTTCGTTTTGTGAGTTCTTCCGCTATCCCTGGAGGGACCGGAGTGTATTTCGAGAATTCCATCGTGTAAGTGGCGCGCCCCTGGGTGGCTGAACGCAATGCTGTCGCATAACCGAACATCTGCTCGAGGGGAACCTCCGCCTTGATTATCTTGCCTGCGGCAGAACTCACTGTTTCCGACAGGATGCCCCGGCGCCGGCTCAGGTCGCCGGTCACCGAACCCAGGTAATCTTCAGGTGTTACGACTTCCACTTTCATGACCGGTTCCAGCAGCACCGGCGCACCGCGCCCGGCGCCGTCCTTAAAGCCTATGGAACCGGCGATCTTGAAGGCCATCTCACTGGAATCCACTTCATGGAAAGAACCGTCGTACAGGGTCACTCTTACGTCCACCATCGGGTAACCTGCCAGCACACCGCCCTCCATCTGCTCCTGTATGCCTTTGTTTACGGCAGGAATATAATCTTTCGGTATGACGCCGCCGGCAATATTGTTAATGAACTCATAGCCGTACCCCGGCACCTGGGGTTCGATTTTCATTACCACATGCCCGTACTGGCCGCGTCCGCCGGTCTGGCGCACAAACCGCCCTTCCGCCTTTTCCACCGGTTTGCGGATGGTTTCGCGGTAAGCCACCTGTGGTTTGCCCACGTTGGCGTCCACCTTGAATTCCCGTTTCAGACGGTCCACGATTATTTCCAGGTGCAACTCTCCCATGCCTGAGATGATGGTCTGCCCGGACTCATCGTCGGTATACACCCGGAACGAGGGATCTTCCTGCGCCAGTTTACCGAGGGCCATGCCCATTTTTTCCTGGTCGGGCCTGGTTTTCGGCTCCACCGCAACGGAAATGACCGGGGCCGGAAATTCCATCCTTTCCAGGATGATGGAGTTGCCCGCCGGGCACAGGGTATCACCCGTGGTAACGTCCTTGAGGCCGACCGCTGCGGCTATATCCCCTGCCCTGACTTCCTTTAATTCCTCCCTGGAGTTGGCATGCATCTGCAGGATGCGCCCGATGCGCTCTTTCTTGCCTTTCACCGAGTTCAGGACCATGTCGCCGGATTTGAGTACGCCCGAGTAGACCCGGAAAAAAGTCAATGACCCTACGAACGGGTCAGTGGCAATCTTGAAGGCGAGGGCTGCAAACGGTTCGTTATCGGAAGGTTGCCTGGAAACTTCGGTTTCGGCCCCGTTTGCAAGCACACCTTTCACGGCAGGAACGTCGACGGGCGCGGGCAGGTAGTCGATAACCGCGTCCAGCATGCACTGGACGCCTTTGTTCTTGAATGCCGATCCGCACAGTACCGGCACTATCTCGTTGGCCAGGGTTCTTTTCCTGATGCCCTGCCTGACCTGTTCAGCGGACAGGTCGCCATCTTCCAGGTACAGTTCCATTAATTCCTCATCTGCCTCCGCGGCGGCTTCCACTACCTGTTCCCGGGCTTCCCGGCAGGCGTCAAGCATGTCCTCCGGGATATCCTCCTCGGTGAAGTTCGTACCCATACTCACGTCATCCCAGAAAATCGCCTTGCCGCGCATCAGGTCGACGATGCCCCGATACTTGTCTTCCGCGCCGATTGGAAGTTGCAACGGCACAGCCGTGCTGCCGAGACGCTCCCTGATCTGGCTCACCACCCTCAGGAAATCCGCTCCGGAGCGGTCCATTTTGTTGACGAAGGCCAGCCTCGGCACGTTATATTTGTTTGCCTGGCGCCATACCGTTTCCGATTGCGGTTCGACGCCGCCGACGGCGCAGAACACCGCGCAGGCGCCATCCAGGACCCTGAGTGATCTCTCGACCTCGATGGTAAAATCCACATGCCCCGGGGTATCGATGATATTGATCCGGTGTTCCGGGTACTGGCCGGCCATACCTTTCCAGAAACAGGTTGTCGCCGCTGACGTGATCGTGATGCCCCGCTCCTGTTCCTGTTCCATCCAGTCCATGGTGGCGGCGCCGTCATGCACCTCGCCTATCTTGTGGGAAACGCCGGTGTAGTACAGGATGCGTTCAGTGGTTGTCGTCTTACCCGCATCGATATGGGCCATGATGCCGATATTACGGTAATGTCCGATAGGTGTACTGCGTGCCATGGCCGAATAACTCCTTTAGCTGCTCTCACCACCGGTAATGGGAGAAGGCCTTGTTGGCCTCGGCCATCTTATGGGTGTCTTCCCTCTTTTTTATCGCGGTTCCCTTATTGTCCGAAGCATCAAGGATCTCTCCCGCCAGGCGCAGTCCCATGCTCTTCTCTCCACGATTCTTGGCCGCATCGACCAGCCAGCGCATAGCCAGTGTCATGCTGCGCTCTGTGCGCACTTCGACCGGAATCTGGTATGTGGCGCCGCCTACCCGCCTGGATTTTACTTCGACCACGGGTTTCACATTGTCCAGCGCCTGTATGAACACTTCCAGGGAATCGGTTTTTTTCCTCGCGCCAATCTGGTCCAGGGCGCCGTAGACAATTTTTTCCGCGATGGACTTCTTGCCGCTGCGCATGACCATGTTGATAAACTTTGCCAGGACCGTATTGTGGTACTTCGGGTCCGGCAGTATTTCCCTTTTTTCAGCTTCTCTTCTTCTGGACATGACGCTTGTCTCGTTCTGCCTTACGACCTCGGTTTCTTGGCCCCGTACTTGGAGCGGCGCTGGCGCCGGTCAGCCACACCCGAGGTATCCAGGGTGCCCCTGACCGTATGGTAGCGCACGCCGGGCAAATCCTTTACCCTGCCGCCGCGTATGAGAATGACGGAGTGTTCCTGCAGGTTATGTCCTTCACCACCGATATAGGTGGTGACTTCATGACCGTTCGTCAGCCGTACTCTCGCAACCTTACGCAGGGCGGAATTGGGTTTTTTCGGTGTGGTGGTGTAGACGCGGGTACACACCCCGCGCTTCTGGGGACAACTTTCCAGGGCGGGCACGTTGCTCTTCACCCGCTGCCGTTTTCTCGGCTTGCGCACCAACTGACTGATTGTAGCCATAAATAACCTTTCGTTATAATCGGTTGTTAACCCTGTTGCGTTCGGGGTTTCAAGCGATACAGGGGAATTCGGCACGAACCGGCACTTCCCGAACCTGCGCTGATTGATAAAAAACAAAAAAACAACCACTACATCGGTCGTTTTTTTGCTCCTGAAAGGAAGGCAGGACACTTGGGCCCTTCAGCTTCCCAAAAAGAAGCGGAATTATAATTCTTTATGAATCAGTATGTCAAGAAAAAAATAGTCGGAGTCAGGCCTGGTCGGCCGCTGCGATTTCGACGGCATCTTCCCGCGTCGGAGGCAGGATGATCACTTCACTCCCATCGCCGCCGTCCTCCTCACCGAGGTCATGATCCTTGATGCCCTGCTGTACTTCCAGTTCATCTTCCGCGCGTTTCTTTCTGCGCTCGGAATGGTACGCAAGTCCGGTGCCTGCCGGCACCAGGCGGCCGACGATGACGTTCTCCTTCAGGCCGCGCAGGTCATCCCGTTTGCCGTTGACGCTGGCTTCAGTCAGCACCCGGGTGGTTTCCTGGAATGATGCTGCCGAGATAAATGACTCCGTGGACAGTGACGCCTTGGTGATGCCCAGCAGCACCGGTTCCCACTGTGCCTCGAGCTTGTCCTTTTCCCGCAACTCCTCGTTCTCCATCAGGACCCTGGCCTTTTCAGTCTGTTCACCCTTGAGGAAAACGGAGTCGCCCGGGTCCGTGACTTCCACCTTGCGCAACATTTGCCGGACGATGATTTCGATATGTTTATCGTTTATCTTCACGCCCTGCAGACGGTAGACTTCCTGGATTTCGTTCACGATATAACTCGCCAGCGCGTGCACGCCCTTCAACCTGAGAATATCGTGGGGTGTCGGCGGGCCGTCTACGACTGCCTCGCCTTTTTCCACGTGCTCTCCCTCAAAGACGTTGATATGACGCCACTTCGGCACCAGCAGTTCATGGCTCTCCCCGTCCTTGTCGGTAATTACCAGCCGTTGTTTGCCTTTCGTATCCTTGCCGAAGCTTACCAGGCCGGTCTCCTCCGCCAGAATGCCGGGTTCCTTGGGTTTTCTTGCCTCGAACAAATCGGCAACCCTGGGCAACCCGCCGGTGATGTCGCGGGTCTTCAGTGACTCCTGCGGCATCTTGGCGATAACATCACCGACATTGACCTCTGCGCCATCGCGCACGGTAATAATTGCCTTCGGCGGCAGCGGGTAATGCGCGGGAATGGTCGTGTCGGGAAAGGTCAACTGGGCTCCGTCCGCATCCACCAGGATGACGGTCGGACGCATTTCCCTCGCCTCACCGGGACGTTCCTTGGGATCCATAATCATCATGTTGGTCAATCCGGTGATCTCGTCAATGTGGCGCGAAACAGTCTTGCCTTCGACGATATCGGCGAACTGGACCGAGCCCGAAACCTCGGATATCACCGGGTGAGTATGCGGGTCCCAACTGGCGATCTTCACGCCCGGTTGCACCGCATCGCCGTCCTGTACAGTGAGTACGGCGCCATACGGAAGCTTGTAACGTTCGCGCTCCCTGCCGACTTCATCGAGCAGCGACACGTCGCCGGAGCGCGACACGACGACCCTGTTGCCGCTCTCCTGCTCCAGCAACTTGACGTTATCCAGGCGCACGCTGCCGCCGTATTTCACGTCGATACTGCTGATCGCTGCCGCCCTGGATGCGGCGCCGCCTATGTGGAAGGTCCGCATCGTCAACTGCGTACCGGGTTCGCCAATCGATTGCGCCGCCACTACACCGACGGCCTCACCGATGTTAACCAGGTGGCCGCGCGCCAGGTCCCTGCCGTAACAACACGCACAGATCCCGAAACGGGTCTCACAGGTAATCGGCGACCGTACCTCCACCTCGTCAATACCGTTTTCGTCCATAATTTCAACCAGTTCCTCATCCAGCAGGGAACCGTCGGGAATAAGTATGTCCTCGGGAGAACCCGGTTTGGCGATATCACCGACCAGGACCCGGCCCAGGACTCTTTCCCGCAGGGGTTCGACAACGTCTCCCCCCTCAATCAGCGAAGTCAGGTTTACGCCGGCTTGCGTACCGCAATCGTCCTCAGCCACAACAAGGTCCTGGGCAACATCCACCAGGCGCCGGGTCAGGTATCCGGAATTGGCGGTTTTCAGGGCCGTATCCGCGAGACCCTTGCGCGCGCCATGGGTGGATATGAAATACTGCAGGACGTCGAGGCCTTCCCTGAAGTTCGCCGTGATGGGTGTTTCGATGATGGAACCGTCCGGTTTCGCCATCAGCCCGCGCATGCCGGCAAGTTGCCTGATCTGGGCCGCGGAACCGCGGGCGCCGGAATCCGCCATCATGAAAATCGAATTGAAGGAGGGCTCATCCACTTCGTTGCCGTCCTTGTCCTGGACCGTGTCTACGCCAAGCTTGTCCATCATGGCCTTGGCTACCTGGTCACTGGTATGGGACCAGATATCGACCACCTTGTTATAGCGTTCGCCGTTGGTAATCAGTCCCGAGGTATATTGCTGCTCAAACTGTTTGACCTGATCTTCCGTATCATCAATGATATCGCTCTTGTCTCCCGGCACCACCATATCATCAACGCCGAATGAGACGCCGGCCCGGGTAGAGTAGTGAAACCCGGTATACATCAGGCGGTCGGAGAAAATAACGGTGGTTTTCAGGCCGAGACGCCGGTAACAGACATTGATCAGCCTGGAAATGGAACGTTTGTTCAGGACCTGGTTGACCAGTGAGAACGGCATTCCCTCGGGCAGGACGCGTGACAGCAATGCCCTGCCGACCGTGGTTTCAACCCGCTCGTAACGAGGCGGATCATCACTGTCGCCGTCGTTGTCGCCGGCGTCAGACGCCTGTTTGATACGTACGCTGATCCTGGCATGCAAATCGACCGCGCCGCATTCGTATGCGCGATGGACTTCGTTCACATCGACAAAGATCTTGCCGGCGCCTTTTGCCGCCGCGGACTCGCGGGTCATGTAATACAGCCCCAGCACGACGTCCTGGGTGGGCACGATGATGGGTTCGCCGTTGGCTGGCGACAGTATGTTATTGGTCGACATCATCAGGGTGCGCAATTCCAGTTGTGCCTCGATGGAAAGCGGCACATGCACTGCCATCTGATCGCCGTCAAAATCCGCGTTGAACGCGGTACACACCAGGGGGTGCAACTGGATTGCCTTGCCCTCGATCAGCACCGGCTCGAAGGCCTGGATGCCGAGGCGGTGCAGGGTGGGCGCACGGTTCAGCATGACAGGATGTTCGCGGATGACCTCTTCGAGGATATCCCAGACTTCAGGCCCCTCTCTCTCCACCAGTTTTTTTGCAGCCTTGATGGTCGTCGCCAGGCCTCTCCCTTCCAGCTTGCTGAAAATGAAGGGTTTGAACAGCTCCAGCGCCATTTTCTTGGGCAGGCCGCACTGGTGCAATTTCAGGGTAGGACCTACCACGATAACGGATCGTCCGGAATAGTCGACCCGCTTGCCCAGCAGGTTCTGGCGGAAGCGCCCCTGTTTGCCCTTGATCATGTCGGCCAGGGATTTCAACGGCAGTTTGTTGGTGCCGGTGATGGCTCTGCCGCGGCGCCCGTTATCCAGCAAGGCGTCAACCGCTTCCTGCAACATGCGCTTCTCGTTGCGCACGATAATATCAGGCGCATTCAGGTCCAGCAGGCGTTTCAGGCGGTTGTTGCGATTGATTACCCTGCGATACAGGTCGTTCAGGTCGGAGGTGGCAAAGCGCCCGCCGTCCAGCGGGACCAGTGGCCGTAAATCGGGCGGCAGCACCGGAAGCACCTCCATGACCATCCACTTGGGCTGGTTGCCGGACCGATGGAAAGCTTCCAGCAGTTTAAGCCGCTTTGATATCTTTTTCAGCTTGGTTTCGGACTTGGTCTGCGGTATTTCGTCACGCAGTTGCGCTATTTCGGTGTCGAGGTCTATATTGGCAAGCAGTTCGCGGATCGCCTCCGCGCCCATTTTTGCCTCGAACTCATCACCATACTGCTCAATGGCCTCAAGATAACTGTCTTCCGCCAGCAACTGCCCGCGTTCGAGCTGGGTCATGCCCGGGTCAATGACCACGTAGGCTTCAAAGTACAATACCCGTTCTATCTCGCGCAGGGTCATGTCCAGCAACAGACCCATCCGTGAAGGCAGGGATTTCAGGTACCAGATATGCGCGACCGGGCTGGCCAGTTCTATATGACCCATGCGCTCGCGCCGCTCCTTGGACAGGGTGACTTCCACGCCGCATTTCTCACATTTCACGCCGCGGTGCTTCAGACGCTTGTATTTCCCGCACAGGCATTCGTAGTCCTTGATGGGGCCGAAAATTTTTGCGCAGAACAATCCGTCCCGTTCCGGCTTGAAGGTCCGGTAATTGATTGTCTCCGGTTTTTTGACTTCTCCCATCGACCATGAACGGATCTTTTCCGGCGACGCCAGGCCGATGGCGATGGCATCAAATTCTTCAATCTGGTTCTGTTGTTTCAGCAGCTTCAATAAATCTTTCAATGTTCACTACCTCACTCAAGTTCTATGTCTATGCCCAGAGACTTGATCTCCTTCAACAGAACGTTGAAGGACTCGGGCATGCCGGCTTCTATCTGGTGGTTGCCGTCGACGATGTTCTTGTACATCTTGGTACGGCCGTTCACGTCATCGGACTTGACCGTCAGCATTTCCTGCAAGGTATAGGCCGCGCCGTATGCCTCCAGAGCCCAGACTTCCATTTCACCAAAGCGCTGGCCGCCGAACTGCGCCTTGCCGCCCAGGGGTTGCTGGGTCACCAGGCTGTAGGGCCCGGTGGAACGGGCATGCATCTTGTCATCCACGAGGTGGTTGAGTTTCAACATGTACATATAGCCCACGGTAATCGGCCGGTCGAACGGGTCTCCGGTCCTGCCGTCATACAGGATGCTCTGGCCGTCGCGGTTCAGTCCGGCGAGTTCCAGCATGTCCTTGATTTCCTGCTCGCTGGCCCCGTCAAAAACCGGGGTGGCAATGGGTACGCCATCCTTGAGGTTCTCGGCGAGCTGCAGGATTTCGGCATCAGAGAGTTGAGCCAGATCTTCCTTCCTGCCGCCGCTTTTGTTGTAGACCTTTTCCAGGAACGCGCGCAACTTCCTGGTATTTTCCTGTGCCGCAAGCATGGCGCCGATGCGCCGGCCCAGGCCCTTGGCCGCCCAGCCCAGGTGGGTTTCCAATACCTGGCCTACGTTCATGCGGGAAGGCACGCCCAGGGGGTTCAGTACGATATCCACCGGTGTCCCGTCCTCCAGGTAAGGCATGTCCTCAACCGGTATGATGGTGGAAATAACGCCTTTGTTGCCGTGCCGGCCCGCCATTTTGTCGCCCGGCTGGATATGCCGCTTGACCGCAAGATACACCTTGACGATTTTCAATACGCCGGGGGCAAGATCGTCTCCGGAAGTCAACTTGTCCCGCTTGTCCTTGAACTTGTCGTCAAACTCCTCCTTGAGCTGCCGCAACCGTTCGGCCGCCTGCTCCAGCATGCGACTCAGTTCATCGTTGCGAAAACGTATTTCAAACCATTTCTCGCGTGGTGTCTCTGCCAGGAATTCACTGGTGATGGCAGTCCCGCGCTTGTAACCGCCCGGTCCCCCCTGTGCTTTCTGCCCGACGAGATTGCGTTCCAACCGTTGATAAACCCCGTCTTCCATAATTCGCAACTGGTCGTTCAGATCCTTCCTGACCCGGTTCAGTTCCGCCTCTTCTATTTCCATGGCCCTGGCGTCCTTTTCCACACCGTCACGGGTAAATACCTGCACGTCTATGACCGTGCCGTTCATGCCTGAAGGCACCCGCAGGGAGGTATCCTTGACGTCGGACGCCTTCTCGCCGAATATCGCCCGCAGCAGTTTCTCCTCCGGCGTTAGTTGCGTCTCGCCTTTCGGCGTTACCTTGCCGACCAGGATATCTCCCGGACTTACCTCGGCGCCGATATATACGATGCCGGACTCGTCGAGCTTGCTCAGGGCGCTCTCACTGACATTCGGGATATCCGCGGAAATCTCTTCGGGCCCGAGCTTGATATCGCGCGCCACGCAATTGAGTTCTTCTATATGAATGCTGGTGTAACGTTCATCCTTGACCAGGCGCTCGGAAATCAGGATGGAGTCCTCGAAGTTATAACCGTTCCACGGCATGAAAGCGACCATCAGGTTCTGCCCCAGCGCCAGTTCTCCCAGGTCCGTCGCAGGACCGTCAGCCAGCACATCTCCCCCGGCAATCACATCGCCGGGCTTGACCAGGGGCTTCTGGTTGATACAGGTGTTCTGGTTGGAACGGGTATACTTGATCAGGTTGTAGATATCGACACCCGGCTCCCCGGGCACTATCTCCTCATCATTCACACGCACCACGATACGGCTGGCATCGACGGAGTCTACGATACCGCCGCGCCCCGAGGTAACCGTGACCCCGGAATCTTTCGCCACCGTCCGTTCGATGCCGGTACCGACCAGCGGTTTCTCGGCGCGCACCGTCGGCACCGCCTGGCGCTGCATGTTGGAGCCCATCAACGCCCTGTTGGCGTCGTCATGCTCCAGGAAGGGAATCAGCGCCGCGGCAACCGATACAATCTGTCTGGGAGACACGTCCATATACTGAACCCTTCCGGGCGTGGACATAATGGCCTCATCCTGGTGCCGGCATGACACGAGTTCGTCAATCAACCGGCTGTCATCGTCCTGGTCGGAGTTGGCCTGGGCAATGATGTAATCCCCTTCCTCAATCGCAGACAAGTACTCAATTTCACTGGTCACTTTACCCTCTTCCACCTTTCTGTAAGGCGTTTCCAGGAATCCGTATTCGTTGGTGCGCGCATAGACAGCGAGGGAATTGATCAGTCCGATATTGGGACCTTCAGGGGTTTCAATAGGACAAACCCTGCCGTAGTGGGTCGGGTGCACGTCACGCACTTCGAAACCGGCCCGCTCCCGGGTCAAACCACCGGGGCCGAGCGCGGAAATGCGCCGCTTGTGGGTGATTTCCGACAACGGATTGTTCTGGTCCATGAACTGGGAAAGCTGGCTCGATCCGAAGAATTCCTTCACGACCGCTGAAACGGGCTTCGCATTGATGATCTCCTGGGGCATCAGTCCCTCGGATTCAGCAAGGCTCAGCCGTTCCTTGACCGCGCGCTCCAGCCGGACAAGCCCGATCCTGAACTGGTTCTCCACCATTTCCCCGACACTCCTCACCCTGCGATTGCCCAGGTGATCGATATCATCAACAGTACCCTTGCCGTTACGAATGTCCATCAGGGTCTGCAATACGTCGATGATGTCTGACGCCTGGCCGAGTTCGGCGTGCATTTGTTTGGACAACTCATCATTGCGCTGGCTGAAATATTTTCCGTCATAGATGACGCCCGGTCCGGTGACTTCCTGGCGGTTGACCCGGCGATTGAACTTCATTCTCCCGACTGCGGACAGGTCATAACGGTCCAGGGAAAAAAACAGGTTCTTGAACAGGTTTTCTGCGGATTCCTTTGTCGGCGGTTCGCCGGGACGCATGACCCGGTAAATTTCAATCTGTGCATCCTGTTGCGACTCGGTCTGGTCCATGCGCAGGGTATCGGAAATAAACGAACCACAATTCAGGTCATTGACGAACAGGGTCTCCAGTTCCAGCTTGCCCGGCTGTTGCAGGGCCTCCAGGATTTCCGGCGTTATTTCAGTGTTGGCCAGCGCCAGGATTTCACCGGTCTCCATATCGACCGCGTCCCTCGCAAGCACCTTCCCGATGAGGAATTCCTCGGGGACTTTCAGTTCCTTGATGCCGGCTTTTTCAAGGTCGCGGATGTGTCTTACGTTAATACGCTTTTCACTTTCTATGATGACGTTTCCGTTCTGGTCCGCGATATCGAACGTGACCGTTTCCCCGCGCAGGCGTTCTGCAATCAGGTTCAGGTATATACCGTCTTCGCCGAGTCTGAACCGGTCCGTTTCAAAAAAGATGTCCAGGATATCCTGGGAGGTGTAGCCCAGCGCCTGCAATAATATGGTCGCCAGGATCTTGCGGCGCCGGTCGATACGGCAGTAAACAATATCTTTCGGGTCAAATTCAAAGTCCAGCCAGGACCCGCGGTAGGGAATTACGCGGGCGGAATAAAGCAGCTTGCCGGATGAATGGGTCTTGCCCTTGTCGCTTTCAAAAAACACGCCGGGCGACCTGTGCAACTGGAATACTATCACCCGCTCCGTGCCGTTGATCACGAAGGTCCCGGTCTCGGTCATCAACGGGAGTTCGCCCATGTACACTTCCTGTTCCTTGATATCCTTTACTATCTTGTTGCTCAGGCCCGCCTCCTTGTCGTAAATGATCAACCTTACCCTGGCCTTCAATGATGCCGCGTAAGTGAGTCCCCGCATTTTGCATTCCTTGACGTCAAACGCCGGTTCATCCAGCCTGTAGCTGACATACTCCAGGGCGGCATTGCCGGAATAGCTGTCCATCGGGAAAACCGACTTGAACGCGGCATGTAAACCGGTATTTTGCCGTTCTTCGGGGGCGCGGCCGGACTGCAGAAACTGATCGTAGGAATTTCTCTGGGTCGCCAGCAGGTAAGGCACGCCCAGTATGCTTTGCCTTTTTCCGAAATCCTTGCGCAGGCGTTTCTTTTCAGTGTAGGAGTAGGTCATTACATACCCTCATCGTGGACACACGCTGACAGGAGACGGATTTTAAATCCGTCCCCGGATAAAGATAGGCTCTGGTAAAAAAATACACCAGAGTTGAACTATTTAAGTTCAACTGTGGCGCCGGCCTCTTCCAGCTTCGCCTTTACCTCTTCGGCTTCATCCTTGCCTATTGCTTCCCTGATCGTAGCCGGTACACCTTCCACCAGCTCTTTCGCTTCTTTCAATCCCATACCGGTAATAGCGCGAACCACCTTTATCACCGGCACCTTGCTGCTTCCGAAGCTGCTCATGACCACGTCGAACTCGGTCTTTTCCTCAGCTTCTTCCGCCGCTGCAGCAGGGCCGGCTGCAGCCGCGACTGCGACAGGCGCAGCGGCGCTGACGCCCCATTCTTCTTCCAGTTCCGAGATCAGACCTACCAGGTCCATGACCGGCATACTGCTCAAGGCCGCTTTGATTTCATCTTTTGAGACAGACATTTTCTACTCCTCTTGTACACATACTGAATATTGATTAGTCGGCTTGCTGACCGCGATATGCGTCAAGCAAGCGCAGGAATTTCGATTCCGGTTCCGACAGGACGCGCAGGAACTTGCTGAGCGGGGCCTGAAACAGACCCAGCAGCATGGCTCGCGCCTGGTCCTGGGTCGGCATATTCGCAACGCTTTCAATCTGCGCG